>DAOSER010000129.1:0-6044 GCA_035363235.1 Methanoculleus sp. | reverse complement strand
CCGGTCGAGAGATCGGTGAAGTTGACGGTCAACGGGGCTTTGCCGCTCGTCACGTCCGCCGTGAAGTTCGCGACCGGGGCGTCGCCGCCGGAGCCGCCGGAGGTGACCGTGATGTAGCCCGTCTTCTCCTCGCTATCGCTTCCGCCGGCGTTCGTTGCTGTGAGTTTTACCGTGTAGGTCCCGGCGGTCGTGTAGGTGTGCGTCGGGTTCTGCTCGGTCGCCGTGGTGCCGTCGCCGAAGTCCCAGGCCCAGGAGGTCGGACTGCCGGTCGAGGCGTCGGTGAACTGAACGGCAAGCGGTGCATCGCCGCTCGTCACGTTCGCGGTGAAGTCCGCGACCGGGGCGTCGCCGCCGGATCCGCCGCTGCTGACCGTGATGTAGTCGGCCTTCACGAGGGAGTTGGTGCCGGCGGCGTTCGCCACCGTGAGGTTGACGGTGTAGGTGCCGACGGTTTCGTAGGCGTGCGCCGGGCTCTGCTCGGTGGAGTCGACGATGCCGTCGTTCTCGAAGTCCCAGGCCCACGAGGTCGGGCTTCCGCTGGAAGCGTCGGTGAACTGCACGGCAAGCGGGGCACCGCCGCTCGTCACGTTCGCGGTGAAGTTCGCGACCGGTGAAAGCGTCGTCCGGACGGTCAGGTCGAGTTGCATGGCCGTTCCGGGCGTGAAGGTCACTGTCTGGTCCGCCGCCGTGCCATCGACCAGGAAGGCGAGAGTCTGGCCTTCCTGCCCGTCGGCACCGCTCACGAGGAGATGGTCTCCTTCCCGGGCGGCCGAACCGCCGTATGCTCCCGCGACGGTCGTCGTCACGCTGCCGCTCGCCGTTCCATTGATCGCCGCGACGACGACGGTCCCGGCGGGTGCCGGGGAGCCGTCGATCGTCAGGGCGCCCCAGAACTCCTGGGGAAGGGAGGGGACGCTCTCCGCCGCCGAGACCCCGATGGCGAGGCCCAGGAGGAGGAGGAGCGTGAGAAGCCGGTGCTGTGTCTTTCCCGGTCTCATCTTCACGCTCCGATTGCGGCGAGCGTGCCTGCCTCGTTCATGTACAGCCAGTATCCCTGCGTCGGGTTCATCGTCCGGTCGTCGCCGTGCCGGCCGGTGGCGCCGTTGATGATCGAGACGTCGTAGGACTGCATCCCCGCGTCGAACCCGAAGAGGGTGGTCCAGGCGCCGTCCACCGAGAGGAGGGCCTCGGCCGCGGAGGCGGCGACGGTGTCGGAGAACCCGACGGCGTTCCAGCCTTCGTCGAGGTCTTTGGTGGGGGGCGTGGCTACCGACCCGCCGGCGAAGGTCAGCGGGATCTCGTAGGTGCCGTTCGCGTAGATCCAGATACCGTCGAGCGGCTCGAACGCCTCCTGCGAGCTCATCGCTTCCCAGCCTCCGGTTCCGTTGTACAGCAGTATCGAGTGGTCGGCGGTGTCGACCGCATCGAAGATCGCGATGGTGTTCGCACCGTCGGCGAGGCGTTTCGGCGTCGAGACGAAGTTCCAGCCGGGCAGGAGCGCGATCGTGGCGTTTCCACCGGGCCCGACCGATCCGCCGGAGGTGACGGCGATGAGGTCGGTCTTTAGGGTGGTGTTGCTGCCTGCGGCGTTCGCGACCGTCAGGTTGACCGTGTAGGTGCCGGCCGCGGTGTAGGTGAACGACGGGCTCTGCTCGGTGCTGTCGACGACACCGTCATTCTCGAAGTCCCACGCCCAGGAGGTCGGGGTGCCGCTGGAAGCGTCGGTGAACTGGACCGCAAGCGGTACCTCGCCGCTCGTCACGTCTGCCGAAAAATCCGCGACCGGTGCGGTCCCGGCCTCTTCGAGCGTCACGAGCCAGCTGTTGGTGCTGGACCGGGAAGCCCACCCGACGGTCCGGTCGAAGGCGCTGCCGCCGCCGGTCTGGTAGGATACATACGCGTAGGGTGCAAACGACACGTTCCCGCCGGAATACCCGTGGATGGTGTAGGTCACCTTCGGGTTGCCGTAGTTGGTCAGTGTCGTCTGGTAGGCGGCGTTCCGGCCGACGATGCTCGTGTTGAGGTCAACCAGGATGAGATTGTACTTCGGCCCGGCGAGGTCCTGGCCGTCGAAGAACTTCATGTTGACGTCGCCGGCGGAGCCGGTCGAGGGTTTCCAGGCCTGGGATACCAGTGCCCCGTCATAGGTCAGGAAGTCGGACGCGTTGAGGGTTGCAGCGTATGCCTCGCTGTTGAAGTCCCCCACCTCGTCCGCCGTAGGTGCCACGTTGGCTGCATGGTCGAGGAACCTGTATCCCTCCACGGCGAGATCGATACTGAAGTCTTCGGAGAGCTCGTTCTCCTGGACGGCGATGAGAAGGATCGCTTCGTCCTCGTATCCCTTGCCGCCGGTATCGGTGACGTAGAAGGTGCCCGTGGGGGAATCAGAGACCGTGATGGTGCCGTCGGCGGTCAGGTAGCTATCCGAGATGTGGATGGCGTTCTGCCCGCCGTTGTACATGTTATTCCCGATGTTGAAGAAGTACGTCCCGGGATGCTCGCTATCGTACAGGCCGGGGCGCTGCTTGTTGATCACGGTGAGATTCAGCCCGTTCTGCCGGGGGAGCTCGATCGTTGCCCCCGCGGCCTGGATCTGCGCCGGCGGGTTGCTTTCCGCCGGGTTCGCGGCCGGCGTTTCGGGATCGGGCGTCTCGGCCTCCCCTGTCACGGGGAAGGTGTTTTCACTCCCGGTCACGACGGTGTCGTTGCCGTACGGATCGGCGTCTGCAACGGTCTCGTTCGCGGCCGTGATGAAGTCGGGGTTCGCGTTACTTACGTTGTCAGGGATGACGGTGCCCGCCAGGGCAGGCACCGCCAGAACCATTACCAGCAGTATTGCCGGTATAATCATTTTAT
Organism: Methanoculleus sp.; assembly: GCA_035363235.1. Taxonomy (GTDB): domain Archaea; phylum Halobacteriota; class Methanomicrobia; order Methanomicrobiales; family Methanoculleaceae; genus Methanoculleus. The sequence goes on along the minus strand of DAOSER010000129.1, from coordinate 3,188 downwards.
TCCAGATCGGAATACGTTCCATAGGATCACCGGTCAGCATCGACATGAGTTTTTAATGAAATTAAGTTAACAATATTGTAATGTCAACTTATTATAAATCGTGAAGTCAGACTATTTATGTCGTTTCATTTCGAAAAAGGTTAATTAAGAGCGGTTTATTTCACTGGAGGGGTCATTAAAACAGTTGTTTGATAAACAAGAGGTATAGATAGTAATCGTTCGGGGTAATGAGATCAAGCTACCTTTCACAGCCCCGGTCGGTGTCTGTTCGACAGAAGGAAGGCTCACCGGATGCCTGCGAACATGGGTGCGAGGCCTGTTGTTCCATGCATGGGCAGTCGGCTACCCCGGCCTATAGACCGGGGACTCTCCGCGGAGCGGGTTAGAGAATATTCGGTTGCGACCGGGTACCCGGAGCCGTGTCGCACGTCTGTCGTCGGGCGCGGCGGTCTGGTCCCTGGCCGGATCGTCGCCGAACGTCTCATGCCGATGACCCTGGCAGGCCTCATCGATCGAGCGCCGGGAGGTCCCGGCCGGTGCCGTATACCGGGTGGCGACCGACTGCCCGCAACCCGGGCCGTCAACTGCGATACCTAGTTATCCTCCGGACAACCATACCGATCACGGAAACCCGACTGCACAGGAGGATCTACATTGCCCACCCCATATGCCAACCCGATAGCCCCGTACCCGCACTGGCAGCGGATGATCTACCATCTCCCGCGTCCGGTGACCGAGGAGGACGTCGCCGCTTTTGTCCAAAACCAGGACCTGTATCGCAGGGAGACCGACGCGGGAGAGGTCCAGATCATTCATAAATTCGGCATCGTCGAGATCAACTGCATCATCGGCGAACGGACGATAGAGGTCTGGTTCGCCCCCGATAAGAGCGCCGTCGCATCGGCGTACGTCGACGCCCTCCTGGCCACACGGTTCCCGTGAGACCAATAAAAGAGAGAAGGGTGCCCAGTCTACGGTAAGAATCGCTCAGTCCTTGCCGATCATGACCTCGGAGGCCTTCATCAGGGCATAGACCTCCACTCCTTCCTTCAGGTTCATCCTTTCGGCCGAGTAGGTCGTGATGACCGAGACGACCTCAAGTCCTCCGGGGAGGGCGATCGTCACCTCGCTGTTCACGGGGCCTTTCTTGATCATCTTGACGGTACCTTTCAGCTGGTTTCTCGAACTCACGTCCATACAATCACCAATTAACCAGTCTCGATAAGGATATAATATACCTTTGATAGCTTTACTTGCTAAACAGGCCTTTCAGACGCACCGTTTCGAACACACCGGTGCGCATCCGTTCATGTCGCGACGGCACCCGGGACGATGATACTGCGGCTGAGCAGGAACGGCCCTGCACGCCCTCACCGGCCGGGAGGATCCCCGGTGTACCGGCATCCACGGCCTCCGCCCCCGTGAACCGGCGATCGAGCAGGCCGGAGGTTTCAATCACCTCCTGCCCGTCCCGCCGGTGCAGCCTGCGGCGCCCCGGTATCCCCGGATCGCCACAGGCTCCACTCCCCTGCCGATCACGAGAGAGCGTTCATTTCACCCGCGAAAAAGGAATAATTATCTTCCGGAGATCGGTCCTCAAGACCTCTCTTCCAGTCGAACATCGACGGCCGTATCGCCATGCACATTCCAGGGAAGCACGGTGACTTCCCTATCCCCGAAGTGGGTCCTGTTAAACGCGACGCCGACGTCGTACGTACCTATCGGGACGTCCTCGAACATGCAGGGCGTCGTCTGGCCCGTATAGACGCCCCGTAAGTAAACCATGCACCCGGGAGGATTGCTGGTGACCGCCAGCCGTCCTGTGGCGATCTCCTCAAGCACGAAGTTCTGGACCATATCGATCTCGTCTCCGGTATCGATGAGGCGGACCTCTCGCTTCACGGGAAGATAGCCGGGCTTCGTGATCATGAGTTTGTGGTAGCCGTAACCGACATTGTCGAATGTGCAGGGTGTTTTGCATCCGGTCCCGACGCCGTCGATGTAGATATCCGCACCGCCCGGTACGCTCGTGACGTTGATCGTTCCGAACGCATCGGTCTTTTCAAGAACGACAGACTGCCCGCTACCGGGTGCGGTAAGCGTCCTGGAATAGTAATGGTCCCCGTCGGTGTAGGTGAGATATCCCCCGGACAACTCGACCGTCACCTGCGAGGGCAGGCTGATAGAGGGGGGCTCGCCGTTCAGGCTGAAGTTGCCGCCCCTGAACTCTTTTGAAGTCACGTGCACGGGCACCGTTGGGCTGTCGGCCTCCATCAGGTTGAGGTCGACGACGGTACTGCCTCCTGCGGGCACCAGGACGGTCTGCGATGCCGAACCCGTTTTCGGTAGCTTTACCGTGATCGAGTGAGTGCCCGCACTCAGACCGTAGATCAGGCGCGGCGTGGTATAGCCCGTATCCCTGCCGTCGACGAGGATACTTGAGCCCGACGGGTAAGAGGCCACATGAACGCTCCCGATCCGGGCTGCCCGGACCGCGTCCGGCCCCGGTGCGTCCCCGCCGCTCTCGGCGATCGGTTCAGGAACATCGGTGGGAACGGGGACGATAGCACCCGTGGAGCCGTTTTCATCTCCCGACGCCTCTGCTGCAGCCGGCGAAACGACATCTGCCCCGCCCAGAAGACCGGCAATCATGGAGAAGAGGAGATCCAGGAATCCCGCACTCTCGGTCCGTGTCTCTTTATTCGGCTCCGTTCCGCCGGACGGGTGGCTGTTGCCGGCGGCAGGTTCACCGCCGACATCAACCTCCCCGCTGCCCGACCCGGACATCGCGAGGAAAACGACCGCTGCATTCGTATCATCGATAACCACCTCCCGCGAAACGGGATCGTATCCGTCCTTTTCGAGCGAGATCGTGTGGTTCCCCACCTCGATATCGTCGAACGTCCAGTTTGCGTAACACAACGTCTCGTTGCCGTCGATAACGATCCTGGCGCCCCGGACATCGGAGAGGACCGTACACGAGCCCTTTGCAAGAGTCATGTTGAAATGCCGGGTGGTCACGTGCCCGCTCTGCACGCGGATACCGGTACGTTCCAGGGGTTCGTAGCCCGGCAGTTCCAGCCGGATAACGTACTCTCCTTCCGGAATATCCACGAAGGAAGCGTTCGTCACCCTGCCGGTATCGACGCTGTCCAGGTAGACCCTTGCGCCGGCAGGGCTGCTCGTAA
>DAOSER010000128.1:0-6187 GCA_035363235.1 Methanoculleus sp. | reverse complement strand
ACGTGCTCGTCCACGAGTTTCAGGTTCAGGTGCGCCCACTGGCTGTCGTACTCGATCGGCGGCCGGACCCGGTAGCGGTACTCCACCGTATAGGTGCCCGGGGAGAAGTAGTCGGGGTTGTAGAGACCCACCTCGCTATCGAACGCAAGGCTCCGGATCGTCGCGAGGTCGGTGGAGGAAGCGGTCCCTGCGGCCGTCCTGACCTCGCCCCGGGAGTCCCTGACGTAGCCGATGGTCCCCGGCGGAGCGGTCATTCCCAGGAATTCGATGTGCGGCCGGTCGATGGTGGTAAAGGTGAGCGGTGCATCCCAGTAGCGAAAGAGCATCCGGTACTCTCTCGCTGACCGGACATCATAGGTGTAGCGCTCGACCAGAGTTCCGTTATCGTCGAAGACGGCATCATACTGCTCTACGTCCAGGTTCCCCCGGAAAAGGACGGGGAGCGCATTCGCTCCGGCGACCGCCAGCACCCCGACAACCAGGGTGATGGCAACAAGAATGAGAACCTGCTGCCGTTCAGTCACATGCATATTTCATCAGAACGCTATCGTCGGGACCCGCTCGATCTCCTCGCCGAACTCCAGGTATTCAAGCTTCTGAAAGCCCATCACGCTGGCAATCAGGTTCGAGGGGACCGTATCGGTCATGGTGTTGTACTGCTGGGCGATGTTGTTGTAGGTGTAGCGGTGCCGGGCGATCTCGTCCTCGACACCCTGGACCGCGCCCATCAGGTTCTGCACCGTCTGCGAGGTCTTGAGGTCGGGATAATTCTCAGCGACGGCGAGCAGCCGCCCGAGAACCGACCGGGACTCGCGTTCGAGTTCGTTCAGGTCGCCCGGGCCGGCGCTGCCGATGCGCGACCGCATCGCGGTCACCTCGGTCAGGGTCTCCTTCTCGAAGGCTGCGTAGCTCTTCACCGCACCGAGGAGCTGCTCGATCATGTCCAGCCGCTTCTTCATCGCGACCTTCACCTGCCCGACCGTCGCTTCGGCGGAGTTTTTGAGGGAGAAGAACCGGTTATAGATGCCGACTGCTGCCGCCGCGACGCCGATGACGATCAGCACCACGACGACGATAAGGACAAGAGAGATGATGTCCACCAACGTTGTCACCAGTATTCTATGTGCCGCGCGGCGTATTTAAATTGAAGGGGTTAGTAGAATGGGGCGTGGAAACCTCCGTCGGGGGATTTGGCGATGGTATGCATCTTTTTCATCACAAAAGACTGCGTCCCTGCCGATCCCGGGAGGTGGTACGGACAAACCAGGCCATCCGGGACCACCATCTTCAGATCGGTCGGCACTGCAGTCCAGTACATCGCCGCTATGGCCGTAGCGTTTCGGAATGTGGAATCCCTCGGACCCGGCCAGCGCGTGGCGTGGTGATCGGGCGGTAACCGGGGGAGGAGGGAGTTGCAGAAGAGCGGCTATTCTGTGACGTCCTCACCGGAGCTCACCATCGCCACAACGTTGCCGTCTGCATCGCGCAGGAGGGCGTTGTGCCAGAGTATCTGCCGCTCCTGGCCGTCCCGGGTGACAACCGGGCTTTTCTCGAAAGGAGGCGGCTCTATCCGGCCGGCAACAAGGCTACCGAAGTTCTGCGAGAGCCGGTCGCGCAGGGGCTCCGGGACGACCGTCGCAAACCAGTTCTTCCCGACGAGGTCTCCTTCGGCATATCCGAGAATCTCGTTCCCCTTCCGGTTGACGAGGTCGATGATGCCGTCCGCCCCGATCACCGCGATCATCACGCCGGCCGCCTCCAGGTAGCCCTGAGCCCGGTCACGCTCGGCTATCAGGAGGTCCTCGACGGCGGCACGGTCGGTGACATCCTCGGCGATCCCGAGCATATACTTCAGCATACCCCGGGAGTTGAGGATCGGGATCTTCTTCATGGAGATGGTCCGTCCGCTCGCGAGGTGGGCCTTCTCCTCAAGGGCGATCGTGCGCTCCAGGAGCTCCCGGTCGCCATCTGCGAAGAATCCCGCCATCTCCGGTGGGAAAAGTTCCGCAGCGCGCTTTCCCGCCATCTCCTCCTGTGTCATCCCGAGGAACGTTTCGGCGGCCTTATTCGAGAAGACGAACGTGTTTCCTTCAACTTCCCGAACGAAGACCATGCTCGGGATGTTGTTGACAACCGAGTAGAGGAACGATTTCCACTGGGCCACCCGCTTTGCGGCGTGCTTGCGTTCGGTGACGTCACGGCAGACCACCCGGTAGCCGGTGAAGTCGCCGATCATGTCGTAGACCGGCGTCCCGCTCACCTCGAGGATGACGGGGCTCCCATCCTTATGGAGCATCGTCCACTCAAAGAGGACCCGTGGTCTCGGCTCGGCGAAGAGTTCGGTAAACTGTTCTCGGACCCGCGTCGCCTTCTCCGGGGGCATGAAGTCGCAGGGAGTCTTTCGAAGCATCTCTTCGGGCGTGTAACCAAGAATCTCCTGGCTTTTTGGGCTGACGTAGGTGAACGTGCAGGCCTCGTCGACGTTCAGGATCAGATCGCTGATGTTCTCGACGAGACTCCTGAAAAGCAGCTCGCTCTCGCGCAGGGCCTCCTCCGCGCGCCGCCCCTCGGTGATGTCCTCGAGGATGATGGTGACCCCCGGTGCTCCGTCGTCAAAGACGGTGGGAAGGAACTTGATCCGGAAGAAGAGCTCCTCGTCGAGCCGCAGGAACCTGAGTTCCTCCGTGACCTCGCGGCCGTTCAGGGCATCGGTGATCCGGCTCCGTATCAGCGGGTGATCGAACGCGGCGAGCGGCGACGTCTCGATACTGTTCCCGATGATCTCATCCCGCTCCCTCCCTGCAAACGTACAGACGGCGTCGTTTGCCTGGACGATCCGGCGGTCGCGGTCGAGCACCAGCACGAGATCCGATGAGAAGTTGAGCATGGCGGCGATGGGAATCCTCTGCGAGAGGTAAAAGACCTTGGCCTTCCCGTAGGTTTCCATCTCCACCTGGCCCGATACGAGGAGGACATCGAGGTACCGGGAGACGGTATTTCGGTTGATCCCAACGGCGGCGGCAAGATCGGAGACTGACATGCCCCGCGGATGCTCCTGTAGGGCGCCGAGCAGGAGAGAGAGTGCGTCGGTAGTGGGATCCATGTGCAAACAGAGTTTAACGCCGGGGGATATAGTGTTTTGCAGTGTCGCATGCTATGATGCTACACGCAATGCTACACTACAATGCAAGGCATTGACCAAAAACAATATAAATCAAACCGATCAATCTGTGATCCCCAGAGTCGGGAGACGGGGAATCTCTCCGACAACCCGGGCCGTACAGGCACGGCGGCCCGGGCCGGCACAAGAACGGCTGGGATCGGTGAACGAGACATTCACCACGCTGATTGCGTCAACGTCACAACACACCGGGAACCCCCCGGTACACAGGCACACCTCTCTAAACACTCATACCGGCACGGTGGATGGGGGCCCGGGCGGGTGGCACAACCGCCCTGGGACTCTCCGCAGCCACCGCATGGTTATCACACACCCGACAATACCTCTTTTTTTGGTGACGCTGTAGAAGGTGCTTCACACCACCTCCAGATACCACCCGGTTGCCGATAGAGGCCGGCGGGGTGATCTTTGGGCGCGATACGGCCTCATGCGTGAGGGGGCGTGCCAGGCATAACAAGGCTTTTTGCTCTCTTCGTAAGAAATGCCCGGGGCGGAAGGCAACATCTATCACCAATCAGATTGAAAACTCGTTTGATGAGCGGGCATGTTGAGATCACCGAAAAGAGAGCGGGCTCTGTCGATATCATTGCGATAAAAGGAAGGCTTGATGCCGGCTCTTCAGAGAAAGCGGAAGAACGGATCAACCGGGTACTCGATGCCGGGGGGAGAAGCCTCCTCGTCAACCTCTGCGACCTCGACTACATCAGCAGCTCCGGCCTCCGGGTGCTGCTTGCCGCGTTGAAGCGACTGAAGAAGGGTGGTGGGACGCTCAGGATAGCCTGCGCACAACCGCAGATCCTCGAGGTCTTCACCATGGCAGGGTTTCACCGGATCTTCTCCCTCTTCCCCGACGAAACGGCGGCGCTTGCCGAATTCGCGGCGGAGACCTGAGCAGCATTACGGGGGGTAGATCGGCATGGCGTTCTCCATCTTTGGCGATATGTTCTTCGTGCTCCTGCAGATGATCTGCGTCATCATCGTGGTCGCCTACCTGATCACCCGGACGGCATCGTTCACGCAGGTGCTCGACGGCATACTCACCTGGAAGAACCAGGCGATACTCGTCCTCCTGTTCGGAGCGCTCTCCATATACGGCACCGAGAGCGGCATCACCATCCTCGGCGCCACCGCGAACGTCCGCGACCTCGGCCCCATGGTCGGCGGGCTTGCCTGCGGCCCGGTGGTGGGGCTTGGCGCCGGGCTGATCGGCGCAGCGTATCGCTACTCCCTTGCGGGGTTCACCGCCGTCCCGTGTGCGACCGCGACCATCCTCGCGGGCCTCTTCGGGGGGCTGATCTTCCTCGCTGCCGGCCGCAGGTTCATCGGGATGCACGGCGCGGTCCTCTTTGCCGTCGGGATGGAGGCGTCCCATATGGGGCTCACTCTCCTTCTCTGCCGGCCGTTTGAGCAAGCGCTGGGGGTCGTCGAGGGGGTGGCCTTCCCGATGATCGTCGCCAACGCCACCGGGGTCTTTATCTTCGCGTTCATCATCGGGAACCTGATCACCGAGCGGCAGACGAAGGCGGAGCGTGATACCTATCTCTCGGAACTCGAGCGGAAGAAAGCCGAGCTTCGCATCGCGCACGACATCCAGATGAGTTTTCTCCCTGAAAAACTGCCGGAGGTGCCGGGCTTCGAGCTCGCCGCCCTCTCGGTTCCGGCAAAGGAAGTCGGCGGGGATTTCTATGACGCTATCTCCCTTCCCGGTGGCCAGACAGCCCTCGTCATAGCCGACGTTTCGGGAAAAGGCGTCCCGGCGGCGCTCTTTATGGCGCTCTCGCGGACGGTGCTCCGGGCGAACGCGCAGGTTCCCCGAAGCGCCCGCGATGCCGTCCGGGAAGCCAACATGCTGATCGCCGAGGACGCGAAGTCCGGGATGTTCGTTACCCTTTTCTACGCAGTCGCCGACCCAGGCAAGAAGACGCTCACCTACGTCAACGCAGGGCATAACCCGCCGCTCCTCTTCCGATCGGACAGTAATATGCCGCTCGACCTGAAGGGAACCGGGATCATCCTCGGAGTCATGCCGGAGGCCGATTACGATGAAGTGACCGTTGACCTCAAAAGCGGTGATCTCATCCTGCTCTACACCGACGGCGTCACCGAGGCGATCAATCCCGGCGAGGAGCAGTTCGGGGTGAACCGGCTGACAGAGACCGTTGCCAGCTGCCGCGATCTTCCTCCGACCGCGATCATTGACCGGATCCGCGATGCGGTCGTTCAATTCTCGGGCGACGAGCCGCAGTTCGATGACCTGACCCTCATGGTCCTCCGGGTGGTCTGATGGCGGAACTCACCATACGGGCGGATCTCTCGGCACTCGCGGCAATCGCCGATTTCCTCGCGGAAACGCTTGCCGGATGCAGCGACGAACTGGTCTTTGCAATCCAGCTTGCCGTGGACGAAGCCTGCAGCAACACCATCCTCTACGGGTATCCCGGCAGGGAACCCGGGACGATCACGATCGCCTGCATCGTGGACAACGACGCCGTCCGGGTGACGATCACCGACGACGGCGTTCCCTTCGACCCGCTCACTGCTCCGCCGCCGCTCCTCGATATCCCCGTCGAAGAGCGGCCGATCGGGGGGCTCGGGATCCACTTCATCCGGACGGTGACGGACAGCGTAACCTACACCCGCGAAGGTGAGAGGAACGTCCTCTCGATGGAGAAGAAGCGGCCGGCTTCAGGATGACGCCGATAGAGGCGAACCAAGCGCCCGGGGGAGGTCCTCTTTTGCCGTGACGACCTCCGCCGACTCCTCGAGCATCAGGTTGACCCGTTCGTAACGCCCGGCGACCCGGAAGTCGGTCCGGAGGGCGACGACCTTCTTCCCGAGAGCATACGCATACCCCATCTCCCAGGACGTCCCGGAATCGGCGTCTGCGCCGTCGATGACCGCGACGATGAGATCAGCGTCGCGAATGGCCGGGAGGTGCTGCGCAAAGATGGCCCCGTTCTCCTCCCGGCACCGGGTGTGGCTCGTATCCCCCACCTCCTGGGGGAG
>DAOSER010000127.1:0-6214 GCA_035363235.1 Methanoculleus sp. | reverse complement strand
TCATTATCATACGCGTTCACCCTTTGTTGCCGTATCCACGGTATACACCGACCCCTTCTCCGCGATCAGGGTAGTCCGGTGCCGCCACTCCCAGAGGATCGTGATACCGTACTGAGCCCAGCCAGCAAGGCTCAGACCCAGCACGAACCCGAGAATCGGGCCGAACGTGCGGCCCAGGGCAAAATACGCTATAAATCCGGCGAGAACAATGGCGGCAGCCGGCGTGCTCAGACGCCGGACGATGCGCTGCCTTTTAGTCATGTTGGCCTCGATGAACTCACCGGCAACAACCTGTGCATACTGCCTCCGGTGGCCGGCCAGGAAACCGAGGGTAAATCCCACCCCAATGGCAAGGCCCATCCAGACCTCCGGGTACTCCGGAGCGTCCTCGATCAGGAGAAAGGCCGTAGCTGCCGCCGCCGAGAAGGCCACTGCCGCGACGAGCAGCTGGTTGTGGTGGCGCTTCCACCACCCGGGCTCGGCCCGGGGGACGCAGCCACTTCCGCCCGCCGCTGCGGCTGTTCCCGGCCGCACCGCGAGATCCGGCCGCACCGCGAGATCCGGCCGCATCGACGCCTGCATGGGGCACCACCCAAGATACGCCCGTATCGTCTCCATGAGAGTCATAACATCATCTCCAGGATTCTTTGTCTGCCCGCTATCATTTCCCTCAAAGTGGGTTCACTGCTGATCTCCACCCCGAATATCTCCCGGACGGGTGTGCAGACCAGATCCATCGCTCCACGAGTTATCATCAATCTGTTCCCTCCGGTGCGCGTCGCCGTTCCCAGATGTAGAGTATGGGAAAAGAAACGATACCAATAAGCACGAATGCCTGGAGGAGGGGGATAATGGGATACCCCAATGCTAGGTAGCGCAGAAGAAAAACCATGGCTACTATGAGGTAGAAGACAAATGACCGCGCAACGGTGACGCGTTGAACATCACCGTCGGTGAAGACAATGCGGGCCAGGAACAGGCCGATGACGATAAGGACGGGAAGCCAGTAGATCTGGCTGATAGAGTACGCAAGGGATGCGTAGAGGTAGATTAGGAAGATTATAGCGAGAAGGGCGGCATCGAACGCTTTCTCGATGGCAGCTCCTCTCCGTTTCGTTTTCTTCTCTCTGTTTCTTAACCCGAGAGCGTGGTGGAGGATGCTTGCAGGATTGGGATCGACCAGATTTTCCTTGCGCCGGTACCAGACCATGAGAAGAAAGTGCGCCACAGTCGGTATCAATGCCAGGAGGAATACATAGGAGATCGGGATCGGGAGGTAATCGGTCATGATGAGAAGGCCGATGGCGATAAACGCTATCCAGTAGACTGCAATTGAGCGCCAGAGTTCTTCTTTGACGATGAAATCGATCTCCATGTTTATACCGCCGACCCGCCGTCGGCCGTCATGCGGAGCGCCCCCGCGCATGCCGGACCCCGGCTGCATCTGCCGGTGCGCCTGCCCCTCCGCGGGACACCATCCGAGATACGCCCGGATCGTCTCCATGAGCGGCATCAGACCTTCTCCCGGAGTTTCGCGAAGAGTTCGTCGGCCATACGGGTCGGGTCGTCGGTCTTTTCAAGCGTAATCCCCAGTTCGTCCGCGTAGCCCCAGAGGAGCTCGATGCACCGGGTGTATCGCTGGCACGCGCCGCAGTCGCCCTCGTGCTCGTACCAGACCTGCACCCCGTGGTCCGCCGATACGAAGACGATGGCCGCCGCGTCGAAGGGAACGGAGCGGCCAAGGAGGACGCCAACTCCCGCGTTCAGGCGCTCGATCTCGATCTGGTTCGCCTGCGCCATCGAAAGAAGCGTCTCCTCGACCTTCCGGTCCATGGCGAGCAGCGCCTTCGAGACCGCCTGGCGGGATATCTTGAAGCGGTCCGCGATCTGGATGTTTGGAAGACCGCCGCGGCGGAGCCTCCAGAACGCAAACTGCCTCTCGTCCAAGGATAGGGGCATGCGTCAACATATACAGGTTGACATTATAAATAATTCGGTTTGTCCCTCTTCGAACTCACCACTAGGCCCCTCTGCACGCCGGGGGATACCATAACTGAAATTTCGCTTTTATCAAAATGTAATTAGGCCCCTCTGCGTGCCGGGGGATACCTCTACTTCACCCAAACCCATCTTCGCTTGAGGAAACACGTTTTATCGCATATACGGCCGCACAGAACGCAAACCTTAACTGCCCGGAGACCTTTAGAGTGATTGGTCACTCTAGAGTGGCCGGTCGCTCTGAGGAATGGATCCGTATGACCGGGGAGAAGAACGAAAAGAAAGCAGCCATCGCCGGCGCAGCCGTCAGGCTCTTCACGGAGAGGGGGTTCCACGGCACCCCCACGTCGGTCATCGCGCGCGAGGCAGGCGTCTCGAACGGGACGCTCTTCCATTACTTCCCGACGAAGGAGGAACTCATCAACTTCGCCTACTACGAGATCAAGAGCAGGATGGCGGAGGAGATCGGCAGGGGAGTCGACGGGGAGCGGGCGAATCGGGTGAGACTGCAGAGATTGTGGCGCAACGCGATTCTCTGGGGGGTCGATCACCCCGACGAGTATATGTTCGTCCAGCAGTTCTGCTCGTCCCCGTTCGTCAGGAAACTGCCCCCAGAGGAGGTCCTGAAGGACGCCCCGGCCGTCTTCGAGATCCTTACCGAAACCCTCGGAAAGAGCTGCCTCGAGGGCATGGCGGTCGAGGTCGCCTTCTCCGTCATATCCTCTCCGATCGACGCCGTTATCAGGTCGATCATCAACTCAGGCGGTAACCTCGATGCAGACCGGCTGATCGACGCTTCGTTCGAGATCGTATGGAGGGGGCTGACGGAAGAATGACGGAGAGTGCGGAAGAGGAGACACTGACCATGCTGTATCGGAAGATGGAGAAGACCGGGGACGAACTCTCGATACTGGGCTTCGGCTGCATGAGGCTGCCTACGAAGGGTATGGGCATCGATGAAGAACGGGCGATACGGCAGATCCGGTACGCCGTCGACCACGGGGTGAACTACCTCGACACCGCGCTGCTATACCCGGGAAGCGAGCAGGTGCTCGGCCGGGCGCTCGCCGACGGCTACCGGGAGAGAGTCAAACTGGCGACGAAACTGCCGCATATGCTCGTTACGTCCCGCGAGGATATGGACAGGATGCTCGACCTCCAGCTCAGGACCTTAAAGACGGACCATATCGACTACTACCTGATCCACAGCCTCTCAAGCAGTGAAGGCTGGCGGAAGATGAAGAATCTCGGGGTCGCTGAGTTCCTCGATACGGCGAAGGCGGACGGCCGGATCGTGAACGCGGGCTTCTCATCGCATTGCGGCGTCGAGGCCTTCAAGGGGATCGTCGACGGCTACGGCTGGGACTTCTGCCAGATCCAGTACAACTACCTGGACGAGATGAACCAGGCAGGGACCGAAGGGCTCATGTATGCGGCTTCAAAGGGGCTCGGCGTCGTCATCATGGAGCCGCTCCGGGGCGGCTACCTCGCGAGGGACCCGCCGGCAGAGGTGCGGGCGGTCTGGGACGAGGCCGACGTGAAGAGGACGCCGGCCGAGTGGGGGCTCCGGTGGGTCTGGAACCACCCGGAGGTCACGGTGGTCCTCTCGGGGATGAACGACGAGCAGCATATCGAGGAGAACATCCGGATCGCCGGCGAAGCCCACCCGAACTCACTCACCGAGAAGGAACTCGAGATCGTCGGCCGGGCGGCGGAGGCTTACCGCAGCCTGAACAGGGTGGGCTGCACCGGGTGCCGGTACTGCATGCCCTGCCCGGCGGGCGTGAACATCCCCGGATGCTTCGAGGCCTACAACACCGAGAGCGGAACGCTCCAGTCGAAGGTGATGTACCAACTCCGCATCGGAGGGAAGATGGACGGTGCGGAACCGGCGTATGCGTCGCTGTGCAGGGACTGCGGCAAGTGCGTGAAGGTATGCCCGCAACACCTCCCGATCCCGGAGCACCTTAGCGAGGTCGCGAAGGAGTATGAGAGCATCGGCGTCCGGCTCATCGGGAGCGTGACGGAGTACGCCCTCAGGCTCATGCGCTGGAACACGATGAGGAAAGTCTGAAGCGGCACGGATCAGAATATTAATCCCCGCTGCCCCGGACAAACCCATATGGACACAGCACTGCGCGACGCCTACACGCGGCTTCACGAGAAGTACTTCCCGGGGGCGGAACTCCCGATCGCCTTCGAGGTCGGGGGCCCGATCGATGGGGTGGAGGAGGCCCCCGCCCCGAAAGGCTGGAGGTGTTTCGTCTGCGACCTCGTGAAGGTACGGAACGGCAAAAGCCTCGCCTTCTCCGAAGAATCTATCGGGTGCCGCGGGGGAAGGTTCTACCTCGGCTACGACGCCGAGCGGTTCCCCGACTTCCGCTACTTCCTCTCCTACGGAAAACCCGGCGTCGTCGAGGGGGAGCGCTACAAGCGGACGCCTGAGATCGTCGACGAACTCGACCGGGGAACCGCACGGATACCGACAGAGGGAAGGAGCATCGTCTTCAAGCGCTGGGACAACCTCACGGAGGCCGACAACCCGGACGCCGTCGTCTTCTTCGCCCGCCCGGAAGTGCTCTCCGGCCTCTTCACGCTTGCGAACTTCGACCGGGCCGACCCATACGGGGTCGTGACCCCCTTCGGCGCCGGGTGCAGCTCGGTCTTCTCCTTCCCCTGGCTTGAGCAGCAGAGCGAGAACCCACGAGCGGTGCTCGGGATCTTCGACCCCTCGGCACGGCCCTGCGTCCCGCTGGATGTCCTGACGATGGCATTTCCCATGAAGAAGTTCGAGAGGGTCATCGGCTATATGGAGGAGAGTTTCCTCATCACGGAGTCCTGGGAGAAGGTGATGAAGAAGATAGACCGGAGCAATAGCCTCCATTCGCCCCAAAAATGAGCGGACGGGGGATTCAACCGAGCGTCCGGTTGAAGAACCCCGCCATCTCCGAATACGCGCTCTCCGTGAGGGGCGTCTCCACGAGCTCCCCGTCCTCGCCGATCATGAACCCGTGCGGCTCGCCCTGGTAGACCTTGAGCTCGAAGTACTTCCCGGCCGCATCGAGATCGGTCGCGTAGCGGTAGATATCGGCCACCGGGCTCGCCTCGTCCGCCGTGCCGTGGATGATCAGCATCGGGTCGGTGATGTTGCCGATCTGGCTTGCCGGCGCCGTCCCGTTCGCCTGCCCGCCGGAGTAGGGGAAGCCGTACCAGGCGACACCCGCACTGAACTCCTCGATCCGGGGCAGGAAGAGCATCGTGTAGCGTCCGCCCGCGCAGAACCCCGCGAGCCCGATGCTGCTCGCGTTCACCTCGGGCCGGGTCCCGAGATACGCGACCGTATCCCGGATCAGCTCTTCCGTCACGTTGTCCTGTGGCGCCTGCTCGAAGGTCTGCCACTCCGGGGCGATGACGACGAACCCATCTGCCGCCAGGCGGTCGGCCATAACCCGGTATCCGGGCTCCAGGCCGTTGAAGGAGTGGATTAGCACCACGGCCGGGGACGGCCCATCGCCTTCGGGGGTCGTGATGTAGGCCGGATAACTCTGGCCGTCGCTCTGGATGTTCACCGTCGTTCCGTTCCGCATCCCGGCAGTCCCGATGTCGGCGGCGCCCACACCGCCGACGAGAAGGAGCAGGGATACGACCGCTGCAAGCAGGATCATACTTCTCATAGGTTACCCCCCCGTCCCAGGGTGCACCCTCATCCTGCTCACGTCATATAACGGTGACGCCCGTTCGGCAAAAAAAGTGGTCAGATGAGTTCCCGGATATCCGCAAACGTTGCGTTCTTCGGGACCCGGACAGCGCTCTCGGTGTAGTTCAGCCCGCCGGCGGTGCGGAGTTCGTCGAGTTCGTAGACCCGCGGCCCGTACTGGTACCCGGTCTCGTTCAGCCACCATGCCGGGTACCCAGGCTCCTCGACAGCCTCCGTCGCCGGGTCGGTTATGAGGCCGTTCGAGTACGTAACGACCAGCGTGCCCGCGAGGCCGTGCCATTCGTCGACGATCTCGTCACCCCGCATGACCGTGACGTTCGTGAGGAGACGTGCCGCCCCTTCATGGTCGCCGGCAGCGATGAGTTCGGCCGCCTCTCTATCGGTCTGCTGCACAAGGGCAATCGATTCGGCCTCGAGCTCGACCTGTTTTTCGGTGATTTCACCGATCATCGCGTCGTAGCGAAGCATGGCCCAATTCGTTACAAAATCAAACGTCCA
>DAOSER010000126.1:0-6239 GCA_035363235.1 Methanoculleus sp. | reverse complement strand
CGAAGGGTTCGTCCGGTTCGCGATCACCCGGTCGATCGAGCGGATCAACGAGGCCGTAGAGCGGATGCGGGGGATTGACCTGTGATCCTCCCCACCCACCTCTCGGTCAGGGACGGCCGTCTTGTGATCGGCGAGCACGACACTGTGGACCTCGCGGAACGGTTCGGCACCCCGCTCTACGTCACGAGCGAGGACCGGATCCGCGAGAACTTCCAGCGCCTTTCCGGCGCGCTCACAGCCCATTACCCGAAGGTCCGCATCCTCTACGCCGCAAAGGCGAACGGCAACCTGGCGGTCTTTAGGACCCTCGCCTCCATGGGCGCGGGAGCGGACGTCTTCTCCGCTGGGGAGGTCGCGCTCGCCCTCGCCGCCGGGATGCGGCCGGAGTCCCTCCTCTTCAACGGGAGCTCAAAGACCCCCGCCGACCTCGCCCTCGCGGTCGAGAAGGGCATCCGGATCTCGGTGGACTCGCCCGACGAACTCCGGCAGCTCGACTGCGCTGCCGGCGAAGCGGGCAAGACCGTCGATATCGCTTTCAGGGTCAACCCCGCAATAGAGGTCCCCACCCACCCGAAGATCGCGACGGGGCTTGCCACGAGCAAGTTCGGTATCCCGGCAGGACAGATCCTCGATGCCTACAAGGAAGCGCTCTCGCTCGAGCACGTAAACCCCGTCGGGATCCACTGCCACATCGGCTCGCAGATCCTCGCCGTGGAGCCGTTCGCCCGCGAGGTCGAGGTGCTGATCGACGTCGCCCGCGATCTCATCGATATCGGGGTCAGGCCCTCGTTCATCGATATCGGGGGCGGTCTCGGGATTCCCTACCGCCGGGAGACCGACCGGGCACCGACGCCGGAGGAGTATGCCGGAGCGGTGATGCCGGTCTTCCTCCAGGGCATCAAGGCTCTCGGGATCGAGCCAGAACTCTGGGTCGAGCCCGGCCGGTGGCTCGTCGGCGACTCGACGATCCTCTTGACACGGGTCAACTCCGTCAAGACCGCCCATAAGACGTTTGCAAACGTCGACGCCGGGTTCAACCTCCTCGTCCGGCCGACGATGTACGACTCCTATCACGAGGTCGTGGCGGCGAACAGGGCCGATGCGCCCGCCGTGCGGGAGTACTCCGTCACGGGGCCGATCTGCGAGACCGGCGACATCCTCGCAAAAGACCGGATGCTGCCCGAACTCGCGGCCGGCGATCTCATCGCGGTGCTGGACGCCGGGGCGTACGGGTTTGCGATGTCGTCGCAGTACAACAGCCGTCCCCGGTGCGCCGAGGTCCTCCTCGCGGGCGAGAAGGCGGCCCTGATGCGCCGGGCCGAGACGATCGAGGACCTGACCGCCCCCATGGTGACGGTGCCCTGGCAGGAATGAGATCGTCGTGAAGTTCCACTACCTCCTGGTCGACGACCTCCTCAAAAAGGAAGAGTTCGAGCGGCGGGTGGAAGAGAAGGTGGCGGAATCGGGAGATCTGCTCGATGATCGGACGGCGGCGATGCTGGTCGTCAAAGACCTCGGCCGCTCGCACATCAGGATAGCCGACCTCCCGGCGGCCCCGAGCCTCGCGTGCTTCTTTGCAAAAGTGCTCGCCGTCGAGGAACCCCGGGAGTTCGAGCGGCCCGACGGCACGCCCGGCATCGTCGCGAACGTGATGGTGGGCGACGAGACGGGGAGAGCCCGGCTGACCCTCTGGGACGAGAAAGCGGCCGGCGTCGCTGAGATCGAGGCAGGCGACGTGCTCGAGATCCTCGGCCGGCCGAAAGGGGGCGGGAGGGTCCCCGACGTCACCGCCGTCGCGGTCCAGAAGGCGGCATGCGAGATCACCTGCGAGGAGGTCGCAGATGCCCCGGGGCCGGGGTCGGTGGGGGATCTCGAGATCAGGATCATCGCCGTCGAGAACCCGCGGACATTCAAGAGGCGCGACGGCAGCCCCGGCGAGATGGTCGAAGCGGTGGTCGGGAACGAGGACGGCGTCTTCCGGCTCGTGGCCTGGACACCGGCTATTCTTGAAGGAGTGGGGGCGGGAGATACGGTCATCATCCACGGCGCCGTTGCACGGGATAGTGACCGGGGTATCGAGTACAGCCTCGGCGAAACGGCATCCATATCATCTTCCGACCGGGAGATCGACGTCCCGGTAAATGCCATCGCCGACGTGGAGGAAGGGGGATCGTATTCACTCGCAGGAACGGTGGTGCGCGTGCAGCCCCCTCACTCGTTCGTCACGCGGAGCGGGCGGCAGTCCTCGGTCAGGAACATCGTCATCGCCGATCCGACCGGGGAAGTGCCGGTCGTCATCTGGGGCGAGAAGGCGGACGAGCACCTGGTCCCCGGCGACCGGATCGAGGTCTACAACGCGGCCGCCCGGTGGGGGAGGTACGGGGGCCTTGAGGTGCACCTCTCCTGGGGGAGCGCCCTCGTCGTCCTCGCCGGAGAGGAGGAGGAGGTGGAGGTCGAGGGAACGGTCGTCGCCACCCGGCAGGGAACCGCCCTCGATACGGGCGATGCCTGTTACCTCCTGCGTGAGCCGCTGCCCGTCGGATACCATCTGCGCGCCAGGGGTACGGTGCACAGGGGCGTGATCGGTCTAAGCCATCTTGAGGCATTAATACCTGATCCGGAAGACCTGCAACGCCGCCTGGATCGGATCCTCAGGCAACCCTGATCTCGATCTTCACTTTCACCCCGCACGGCAAGCGACCTTTATGTCCCACGATAAAGACTCTTAGTGTAGCATAACAGAACACGCCATAGAGATCAAGTGAGGAATGAGATGTCAGAGATTGATCTTGAAGATTTACCCGGCGTCGGAACGACCACTGCCGAGAAACTCCGCGAAGCCGGATACGGGACCGTCGAGAGCGTTGCGACGGCAACCACGGCGGACCTCGCCGAGGCGGCAGAGATCGGTGAGGCGACCGCAAAGAAAGTGATTCTCGCCGCCCGAAAGATGGCGGATATCGGTGGTTTCAAGACAGGCCGGGATATCCTTGATAAGAGAAAGGATATCAAGAAGCTGAAGACGCTGGTCCCCGAGTTCGACGAACTGGTCGGCGGCGGCCTTGAGACGCAGGCGATAACGGAAGTCTACGGCGAGTTCGGGTCCGGCAAGAGCCAGCTCGTCCACCAGATGGCCGTCAACGCCCAGCTCCCCGAAGAACTCGGCGGCCTCGCCGGCGGGGTCATCTACGTCGATACCGAGAACACGTTCCGCCCGGAGCGTATCGAACAGATGCTCAACGGGCTCCCCGAAGAGGCGGACCTCGGTTCGATCGAAGAGGTTCTCGAACGGATCCACGTCGCCCGGGCGCACAGCTCCGACCACCAGATGCTGCTCCTTGAGACCGCACGGGAACTCGCCAACGAGTTGCGGAAATCCGATTACCCGGTGAGGCTCTTCGTCATTGATTCGTTGACGTCCCTCTTCCGTTCGGAGTACGCAGGGCGGGGCACCCTTGCTCCCCGGCAGCAGAAGCTGAACCGCCACATGCACGACCTTCTGAAACTGATCGACGATCACAACGCCGTCGGACTCGTGACAAACCAGGTGATGTCGAACCCCGGCATCCTCTTCGGCGACCCCACGAAACCGATCGGCGGCAACATCGTCGGGCACACCGCAACCTTCCGGCTCTACCTCAGAAAGAGCAAGGGCGGTAAACGGGTCGCCCGCCTGGTAGACAGCCCCAACCTTCCCGAAGGTGAGGCGGCATTCATGGTCGAACAGGCAGGGCTCAAACCGTGCTGAAGGCGCTTGTAACGGATGTCGACGGCACCATCACCGATCGGCGGCGGAGGATCAGCACCGCGGCCGTCGAAGCCGTCCGGACGCTCGTCGACGCCGGGATTGATGTGGTGCTCGCAAGCGGCAACACCGTCTGTTTCATGGACGGGCTCTGCAAGATGGTCGGGACGGACGGAACGATCATCGGCGAGAACGGCGGTGTCTACCGGAGAGCATTCTCCGGCACCCTCCACATCCCCGGCGACCAGCAGGCCTGCCTGGGAGCTTTTGAGATCCTCGCCGACTATTTTACAAAAAGGGGTGTCGAACTCGAACTCTTCGGCGCGCAGTACCGGTTCGCCGATGTGGCCTTCGCCCGAAACATCGACCCGGATGAGGCAAGAGCGGTCATCCGCGACCGCCACCTTCCCGTCCGGCTGCTGGATACCGGGTTTGCAATCCACCTCCAGGCGCTCGGTATCAACAAGGGAACCGCGCTGTGGGAGATCGCCGGGGAGATGGGGCTTTCCCCGTCCGAGATGATGGCCATCGGCGACTCCGAGAACGACATCGAGATGCTTGAAGTCGCCGGCGTCGGCGTTGCGGTCCAAAATGCCCCTGCTGCGACCCGTAGAGCGGCTGACTGGGTCACCGGATCGGCATATGGAGACGGATTTCTGGAAGCGGTAAAAAAGTATTATCCCGATCTCTTCAGCAGGTAGCGGTCGACCACAACATAGTCTTTTATGTCCTTCACCGCCTCGAACGCCACGAGCATCTTGTCTCCATCCGTCCTGTAGCCGTCGGCCTTGAACGTCTCGTCCGGTTTGACGAGCAGGTCGACAACCTGCCCCGTGTTGAGGTCGACGATGATATTCTTGATGGTCCCGATGAGCATCCCATCGTTACTCATCACTTTCTTCCGGGCAAGGGAGCGGCAGAACGTTTTGCTCATACAGAACCGTGGGGCGTTTGTACTATTTAAATCTTCTAAAGTCTATAAAATCACGGAAAATTCGCTTTCCAGATTCGTTATCGGTGATGCGGATCTTTCATCCGGAAGGGTTTGCGCCGCCGTTGCCCGAGGCCGAAGGGTCTTTCAAGAGGGGCACATACCGACTGCCGACATAAAACCACTACTCCGGCTTTCCTGGAACAGGAGATTCACACCGCGAACAGGTGCCTTCGGGCCACAAAAAAGAGCTGAAGTTGGTGTTACTTCACGGTCTCGGCCGCCATCCGGACATCGGTTGCCTTGACCGTCTTTCGCCCCGCGTGACCCGCCAGTTTGATCGCTTCTTTTGCGATCCTTGAGGCGTACTGCTCCATCAATTTAGCAAGTTCCTCATTGGCATCGGAACTCACGCGCTCCGCGCCGGACTTCTTCACGATTCTGCCAACGGGTGCCAAAGGTATATCTGTCATGATCTCATTTCCCCCTTTTCATTGAGTTCTGTGAAATGCACTCACACACAGAACTCGTTTTACAGAAGCACCATAGGTATTCTCATATAAATACTTATCCGTCCCCAGAGGGGTTGAAGCGCCAAATTCCGAACAGGAAGAGGATCAAAGTGAGGGAAAGACCCGAATAATATCGGTCTGGGTAACGATCCCGACAGGCTTCCCGTCCTCGACCACAACCAACCTCCCGATCTCCCGTTCCTTGAACCGGCCCACGAGCTCATAGAGCCGGATAGACGACGGCGCTTCCACGACATCGGCAGTCATGACCGTCGTGACGGGCGTATCCAGCGTCATGCCCTCGTCAAGGGCGCGGGCGATATCGCTCAACGTTACGATGCCCGCAAGGTCACCGCTGTCCTGCAGCACCGGCGCCCCGTGAATATGGTGCGTATTGAAGAGATGCACGGCATCCCGGAGGGTTGCCGTGAGCGGCAGAGTCAGGAGCGGGGTGCTCATATAGTGTTTGATCGCCTGCTTGGGGAGGGATATCATCTCCGAGACGCTGATGAGGAGCGCCTGCAGGTTTTCGTCCATACCGAAGATCTCGCCGCGGACGAGCAGTTTGTTCACCGGCGTGGGCCCGATTGTGACCATGTCCCCTACGCGGAAGAGTTTCACGCTTCCGATGATCCTGGCCACCGCCTGACAGAGGTCCGGGTGACAGAGGGTGGTGAACCCGAGCTCGGCGACCCGGACGCCCTTCACTTTCTCCCCGTCGCGGATGATCGGCACCTCGGACTGGTGCTCGAGATCTCCGAGATTCAGTTCCTTGTACGCGAGTGCGGTCGGGCTGTAGCCCCCTTTGGGGCCGGGGACCCCGTCGACAAGTCCCAGTGCTTTTAGCGCCTGCATCTGGTTGCGGACGGTGCCGGGGTTGCGCTTCAGCACATCCGCGATCTCCTCACCTTTTATAGAGTGAGAAGACTGATGGTATAGGGTAATCAGGGTTATCAGGATGTCCTTCTGAATTGGAGAAAGATCCATAATTATCACTCATAATACGTTGTTTAAATACATTAGGTTGTGCGTACAGTGGAGTTTGAAACTA
>DAOSER010000125.1:0-6260 GCA_035363235.1 Methanoculleus sp. | reverse complement strand
AGGACTCTTTCACGTAGCCGGCGTCATAGGCGTACTTCGCGAGGCACCGGATGCCATTCCCGCACATCGCTGCCTCGCTCTCGTCGGGCTGGAAGAGCCGCATCCGGACGTCGGCCGCCTCGGACGCCTGGAGGAAGAGGACCCCGTCGGCGCCGATGCCGAACCTGCGGTCGCAGTAGAGCGCCGCGAACCCTCCCTTCATCTCTTCAGGGATGATCTCCTGTTGGGATTCGTCGATCAGGATAAAGTCGTTGCCGTTTCCCTGCAGTTTGGTGAACGCGATCTCCATGGTATAGCCTCTCCTGTAAGTATGGGAGCGGCGAGTGATAAACCGTGAGGGTTCGTGGGGGATGCGGGGGCGGGGATTATGGCTTCCTCATGGTGCACCGCACAGGCGTATCCACCCTGACGAATCCATTTCAGGACCAAGGACCAACTCCGGCGGGGAGATGAAGACCGTGAACTTCACGGGGATATCCTCGATCCCCATCTCCCTCGCCCGCTCATCGAGCATCGCATACACCGCTTCTATCGAGGAGACGTTCTCCGGCGGAGGCGGGCCGTTCCAGATGCTCACCCGGAGGTACCCGTCGATGTCGTGGCCGAAACCGATCAGAGTCCCGTTGGGATAGAGATAGCGTTCCCGTATCAGATCGTTCGTGGCGGCGGTGAAGGCTGAGAGCGCTATCCCTTTTCCGCCTTTCGAGAAGGGAAGCCCTCCGAGCGTGACGGTGACGGGCTCTCGCTTGTTCAGGGCGGTTTTGAGGTCTTCGATCTCCGGTCCGGCGAAGGCCGGTTGGGATGGCTGGAGTTTCGCGGCGGACGCTGCCGGATGATCCTCGTTGATCCCGTTATTGCGGTGCTGAGCAATAGAGCGATATCTGTCCAACTGTCTAAGCCTTTCTGCAAGTTCTCTGCTCTTACGTTCATTCATGCCGTCAAGATACGATACCTCAGGCATCGCTTCGATCATTCGAGAAATTTCCTCATCATTCAATCTGTTTCCGGCATCATCAAAGAGAAGAGGGCTTCGCTCCAGCACTACGTCCCTGTTTACCGGATCCCCTCCGGACGGAGGGATATTCTCCAGAACGTCATCATTCGCGCTCACCGCCGGCACGAAGATCGCGCCGGCGACCAGCAGCGCCGCAAGCAGGGTGCTGATCCCGGAGAGGAATTTCGTATTCATGGTTCCAGTCCTCCTTTCACGCGCATGCCGGGAGGCCACGGAACCGCAACGGCTATCCCCGATGGGCACCCTGCACAACCATGAGCCTCCGCACCGTTGCAGGCGCCGCCTGCGAAACCCATGGTTGAGAACTCAACGTTCTTTTATATCCCTTTTCTGTCACGTTCATCTACACGCCGAGGCGTTCGTCAATACATTTGGCTCCCTGAAATTCGCCGCAGCCGACTGGAGCCTGCGCTGAGGCGGCCGAACGAGACCCGGGGCTCCGATTCCGGAAAGGGCTCTCTGGTTCATGGCATCTCCCGATGTGCGCGGTTTAACACTGCGCGCAGGCCGTCCCGACACGTCAGTATTGCACCCGTTTCTTTGGATATGGTCACTCCGAGCATGATACGCTCGTGATGGCTCTCAGGTCTGTTCCTCTCCAGGAAATGAAGTGGGTTGAGACGAGAATAGAATTGGTGTTTGTGCTATAAAACTCATAAAATACGGAAAACGATATTGAGGTATCAGTAAAGAGAAAATGCATGGTCCCGGCCCTGCTGCCGGTCATTGCCTTCTTCGCTGTGCCCCCGGTGTCGGCAACTGAAGGGCGGGTACCCAGATCGTCCTTCAGCGTCGGACGATCCGGCAATGATCCTGCAACTGCACGACAGCATCGGCCAGGGGGAGACTAACAGGCACCGGTTCTATGTCGGAAGCGATGTCGCACGTCCCGGGGTGTACCGGGGACTGAGCCCCAACCCGGTGACGTATGCCCTTCCGGGGAGTAGGCTCGGCACGTTCCGCGACGATAGCGATGGGAAGACAAATAACAGGATTGATATCGACATTGACCCAGATAGCAATTATGTGGAACCAGGAGCCCGGACATTCGATGTATACGGCGAGCGGGTGCCGTTCCAGAGACCATACACCCTCAACATTTACCTGCGCTGGACCGGGCAGACTTTTCCGGCTGTTCACCCTCTCGATCCTCGTTCTGGTGCTGCTGGTAGCGGTTGCCGATGCCGCCGAATACACGGTCCGGCCATCGAGAAACGTCGGGCAAGAACCCGGCATGTCCGTATCCGGCGAGACGGTTCAGGAGCTCGACCCGATCCCGCTCTGGCTCGTCCTGCTACTGTGCGTGTTTCCCCAGTTGACGGCGGCCCCGATCGAGACCCTTCTCCCCCTGAAGGCCGTCGGCTACCTCGGGTACAAACGAATCTGCAGAAAGAATGTTCTGGACAGTCCGCGGAGGCTTGAGATTCTACGCTTCATCAAGGCAAACCCGGGGTTGCACTTCAGGGAATTGCTGAGGGAGATGTCGCTGACGAGAGGGACACTTGGTTACCATGTGGAAAGACTGGAGTCCGCAGGCCTGTTGAAGGCGATCAAGAGCAGGGGGAGATGCCATTATTTCGCCACAGGTTCGCCGTACTCTGCTGAAAAAGAGGCTCTTATCATTGCCATGGGTAATGACACTCTGCGGGGAATTATAACACAGATTCTCCTGAATCAGGGTGCGTGCACCGAAGAGCTCGCCGAAGAGTCAGGTCTGTCCAGAGCCACAGTCTATACGCACGTGAAATACCTGGAACACCTGGGTATCGTAACGTCCGGGAGGGAGGGGCGGTATGTGCGGTATACCCTCACCGACGACTCCTCTCGAACACTGACGGAGTATGCGCATAACCGCAGTCCCGAACCCGCACGGGTTCCGGCGGAACATACCGGGTGAGTCTGTCTCGCGGGGATGAATGCTCTTTCCACCTGAAGAGTAGAACGGTATGTCCTCGCCGCAACAGATCTCTTACCCCGATTGCCGGAACGTCCGGCCTGTTCGCTCTCATCTGGCAGCCGATCATCGCCATGCTTGCGTTCCCGGCGGTCTTCTTCGGAGCGGCATACGCTCGTTTCATGCGGATGGATCTGCGATGACGACAACGGCTCCACCGGGATATGCCCCTGTGCAGCGAGCTGCGGCACCCCTGTCTGGATGGAACCGGTATCCGGGAAGGGTAATGAAGCCTCCCTGCGCCCTGAGCAGCCCGCCCTCCTGCAGAGAGCCCTCGCTTAGAACCTTCGATAAACCTTGCTCCGATGTCCGACCGTGATAACATGGATCACCAGGAGGTCATCTATGATCGAGAGGATCGCCCGGTAATCCCCGAGCCGGAGAGAGTAGAGTGGGGGGCTGTTCGGGCTCTTCAGTTTTTTTAAATGCTTCTTCGGGTCGGTCTCGCCGGCGAGCGATGCAAGTTCCTCGCCTATCCGGACTGCTATGGGTCGTGGAATGCTCTTGAAATCATGGCGGGCCGCCGCGGTGATGACCACACGGTAGGTCATTCCTCCTTCAGCTCCGCCATGACCTCCTCTAAAGTGTAGACTCTTCCGGCCCTGAGATCCTCAAGCGATTCCTCGATTCTCTGGATCGTCTCTTCACTGAGCGGCTCTTCGTCGATTGCCATATCAACCAAACGCTCGATAACCTCGTTGTAGGACTCTCGGGGATGGACTTTCAGGGCGTTGAGCCGACCCTTGAGTTCGATGTCGATCTTGACGGTGGTGCTTGCCATACTGAGGTATACTCAAGTATACTCAATGAAGGTTTGCATGGGTACCATCGGTGTGGTTTCCTGCAGGAGCGTTTGGGGGTACCGGGATTGTTACCGAGGGGGCGATGTGGCCCCCCATCACCGCAGCTCCTCGATCTTCCACCCGAGATAGTCCCGTATCACCGTATACGCCAGCCCCGGCGGGATCGCCCCCTGCTCGGTGACGATCAGGTCGACGTACTCTGCGGGCGTCACGTCGAAGGCCGGGTTTCGGACCCGGACGAAGGGGAGTTTCTCCGCCTCCGCCCGGGGGAGGACCTCGGCAGGGTCGCGCTCCTCGATCTCGATCAGTTCGCCGAGGATCGTCCGGGGCGCAAACTTATAGGTCTCGGCCGCCACGATGACGTTCGTCCGGGCTTCGTGTGCGGCGTGCGCAATCTGGGCGGTCCCGATCTTGTTCACCACCGCCCCGTTCACCGCGATCGCGTCGGCGCCGACGACGACCAGGTCCACGTCGTTGATGAAGTAGCGGACCGCCGAATCGACGATGTAGTTCGTCCGGATGCCGGCGTCGTTTAAGGTCCTGATGGTGATGAGCCCCTGGCCCCGCGGCCGCACTTCCGTTGCGTAGACCTCGATATCCTTCCCCTGCCGGTGGGCCTCGAGGATGCACCCGAGTGCCGCCTCGGAGTTGCAGTGGGTCAGGAGAACGTCGCCGTCGGAGATGTGGCGTGCCCCGATCGCCGCTATCCGCTCGACTGCGTGCTCCGAGTGCTCGACGAACTCCGCCGCCCGGGCAAGGACCGCATCCCGTGCGGCGTCCACGGACTCGAACGAGTCCAGGGCCCGCATCACGCAGCGCACCGCATTCGGGAGCGAGACGGCGGTCGGACGGGTCGCAGTGAGGATATCCGCCGCCCTCTGCATCTCCTGCTTGAAGGTTTCGAGGTCGGACATATCGAGATTCCTGGCATAATCAGCCAGCGCTTCCACCGCCGCCCGGGCGATCCTGCCGGCGCCCCGGATCTCCATATTCTTTATGCTTGCAGCCGTCCCACTCAGTAACATAGGCTCTCATTGAAGAGACGACCAGAGACTACATAGATTTATTGACGTGAGAATCCATGTCGGTAGCCGTTGTTTTTGATAGTGCGGGCACACTTCTGCGGACCTACCGGGTAGCACGCGATCTCCTTCGCGACGAGATGCTGACCGAGGTCGAGACAACGACCCTCACCTTCGGGTCTACAGCGAGAGTGCTCGTCGTCCTCCACCTCCACTCCCGCGACGTCATGGAGGCGCCGGAGGACCAGCTCCTCTCGGAGTTCTTCCTGGAGCGTTCGATCGGGTTCGGGGTGGCCTGTTCCCGGCGGGTTATCCCCGCCGAGGAGGTTGGAAATCTTCTCTACAGCGACAACAATGCCCGTGTCAGTGACCTGCAGGCCTGTATCCGGCAGGTCTGGAGCTGCTGCAAGAGGGAATCGATCGTCACCATGAACAGCGGCGTGATCTTAAACATGGACCTCACCTGCATCGAGTTTACGGTGACAACCGGCGGGAGGCCGTTTGACGGTGCGAGAGAGACCATCACCGAACTGCACCGGATGGGCGTTCCCGCCTACATAGCGTCCGGGGACCGCGTCGCAAAGCTCGAACGGATGGGCGACTACCTCGGCATCCCCCGGGAGCGTGTTTACGGTGTCGCGACCCCCTCGATGAAGGCCCGGATCGTAGAAGACCTCAAAGAGCAGTACGGCAAAGTTGTTATGGTAGGGGATGCCATCAACGATCTGAACGCCTTCCGGAAAGCAGACCTCGCGGTGCTGACCGAACAGCAGTCTGACAGGAAACCAGACATACTCTATACTACAGCAGACCGGGTGATCCAGAACGTCAGCGAGGTGCCCGGTATCGTAGCGGAACTCCTCACGGATACTGCGGCGCCCGGGAAAAAGTGCAACAATATAAACTCTAATATGATACCACGAGAAGATTAGTTTAACGAGGAGCTCAAGATGACCCCACTCATTACGGTAAAGGACCTCTGCATGGAGTTCAATGGAACCATTGCACTCAAAGACATAAATTTTGAGGTGGCGGAGGGAGAAACGGTCGGTATCATCGGGAGAAGCGGGGCCGGTAAAACCGTTCTTATGCACCTTATGCGGGGCGTAGACCAGTCCCCGACGCGGGGTGCGATCATCTACCACATCGTCGCCTGCGATGCGTGCAACTACGTCGGCGTCCCGAGCGAGGCAGGGAAGCCGTGCCCTGCCTGCGGTGGCGAACTCAAGCCGATGGATGTCGACCTCTGGGCGGAAGAAAACACCCAGATGAAACGGCGGATCATGCGAAGAACCGCCATCATGTTCCAGCGGACGTTCGCCCTCTACGGCGACGACCGGGTGATCGAG
Organism: Methanoculleus sp.; assembly: GCA_035363235.1. Classification (GTDB taxonomy): domain Archaea; phylum Halobacteriota; class Methanomicrobia; order Methanomicrobiales; family Methanoculleaceae; genus Methanoculleus. The sequence continues at coordinate 117 of DAOSER010000125.1, read as the reverse complement.
AACGTGCTGCGGGCGCTTGACGACGTCGGCTACCCGAGCGAGAGGGCGGTCAGCAGGGCCGCGGACCTCATCGACCAGGTCAGGCTCTCCCACCGGATGATGCACATCGCCCGCGAC
>DAOSER010000124.1:0-6276 GCA_035363235.1 Methanoculleus sp. | reverse complement strand
CTGCGCGAGGATGGCGCTCCGGCTCATCGATGTCGCCGTCGAGAGAGGGATGGTCCCGCCGAACTCGTCGATCGGGTTCACCGGGCGGGCGGCGATCTCGGGGAGGAAGCCTGAGTATATCCTCGAGGGCGTAACCGAACGGAACCTCTACGACATCCCGAACGACCACCTGGTCTTTGTCGACGACGGCCTTGCCCGGGGAGCGGCACTGATGGGCCGGTGCATGAATTCTCTCGGGAAACCGAAGGCCCCGCTCGGCGGGGTGCGGGGAGGGCCATGTATTATGTCCCGCCGGATCAAAATAGGAAAGTAGGATCTGGTAATCATGGCTGAAGAAGAGCTCTACGATATGCTCGTTCCCCCGGGCGTGCCCCGGAAGATGATCTACGACATCGTCGAGAAGTACGACGTGGAAGTGGTGCGGCGGCCACAGAAGATATCGTTTGCGAACATGGACGGGGACACAAGAGAACTGCTGGCATTCCGCGGCAAGAGAGAGGTAGTCGAAGAGGTGCAGAAATACCTTTTCGAGCAACTCAAAGAGTTTGTCGCGGAATAGATACTCTTTTTTTTCCGATCTTGCGCCGGGAATTGCCGGCACGAGGCTGAGGCGCCGGGGGTGCACGGTGAAAGCCGGGGCGGTGGTTGCAGGAGGAGCCGTCAAACCGGGACTATTTGAGGCAATTCCGGTATCCCGGCAATCTCGTCCGCGGATCTGTTAGATTTTGGCGCGTGCAGGGACGGGCACTACAGCCTCGCGTGAGGCGGCAGCATGCACCCGCCCTCAGTCTCCAATCTTCGAATTCCGCACGGTTTGTCTGTTGCGTTCCGAGCCGTCACAGCCCGGACGCACCACTCACCGTCCGCTCCGCGGGAGGGGATAACGTCCCGGGAAGGCCGACGGAATCCCGACGACCCCTCATCCCCTCCTGTAGATCCCCGTCACCTCGGCAAACTCCCGCATGCCCTCCTCCCCCGCCTGCTCCGGCCGGAGCCGCCACTCCCAGTTCCCCTCCATGGTGCCCGGCCGGTTCATCCGCGCCTCCTCCCCGAGGCCGAGGATGTCCTGCATCGGGATGATGACGGTGTTTGCCGGGGAGAGCATCGCGAGACGCATGAGGATCCGGGGCACCTGTTCGGCGCTCACCGGCCCCCCGATGTAGCGGAACAGGAGGTCTTTCTGCTCCTGGGAAGTCTCGTTCTCGAACCAGCCCCGGACCGTGTTGTTGTCATGCGTCCCCGTGTAGGCGACGCAGTTTTTCGTGATGTTGTGAGGTGCGTGAGGGTTTCCTGCAACGTCGCCGGCAAAGCCGAAGGTCAGGATCTTCATCCCCGGGAACCCGAAGTGCTCCATCATCTCGTGGACGTCGGAGGTGATGTAGCCGAGGTCCTCAGCGATGATGGGGAGGCAGGACCTGCTCCGCGAAAGCAGGGTGAAGAGGTCCCGCCCGGGCGCATCGACCCAGCGGCCGTTCTGTGCGGTCTCCTCGCCGGCGGGCACCTCCCAGAACTGCACGAACCCCCGGAAGTGGTCGAGGCGCAGCCGGTCGACGAGAGCGAGGGTGCGGTCGATCCGGCTCTCCCACCACGCGAACCTCTGCTCCCGGTGCGCATCCCAGTTGTAGACCGGGTTGCCCCAGAGCTGCCCGGTCTCGCTGAACATATCCGGGGGGACGCCTGAGACAACGACCGGCTTCTTCTGCTCGTCAAGTTTGAAGAGCCCCGGGTTCGCCCAGAGATCGACGCTGTCGTAGGTGAGGTAGATGGGGATATCCCCGATGATCTGGAGGTGGCGCTTGCGGCAGTGGACTTTCATCATCCCCCACTGGTGGTCAAAGACGTACTGGAGGAACTTCTCGCGAAGGATCCGGTCGGCAAGTTCGGTACCGTGCTTTCGAAGCGCCTCCTCGCGCCGGTCCCGGATCCCGGCCGGCCAGTCGCCCCAGACCTTCCCCGAAAACTCCTCCTTGAGGGCTACGAATAGAGCGTAGTCGTTGAGCCACGAGACGTTGCCGGCTGCGAAGTCCTTGTAGCGGAAGTCGGCCCCGCGCTCCTTGAACCGCGCAAACGCCCGGTCAAAGAGGCCGTTCTTGTAGTCGAGAACCGCCAGGTAGTCGACACGGTCTTCAGGGAAGTCGGGCGGGTCCCTGATATCCTCCGGGGCGAGAAAACCGTCTGCGACCATCTGCTCGGGGCTGATAAGCCAGGTGTTGCCGGCAAACGCCGAGGTGCTCTGGTAGGGCGAGTTCGCAAACGCCGGGCATGTCGGGTTGAGAGGGAGGATCTGCCAGAAACGCTGTCCTGTCTGGCTAAGGAGGTCCACGAACCGGTACGCCGCCGGCCCGAGGTCGCCGATGCCGTACGCCGACGGCAGGGACGTGACGTGCAGGAGAACCCCGCTGCCCCGCCGGTTCATGCTCTGCTCCTCCTTACGCCGTCTTCACGCCGAGGCATGCCGCCGCCCTCTCAAAGGCATCCGCCCACCGTTCTGCATCCCCATCACCCCGGCCAGCACGCTCCTGCATGCCAGAATAGCGCCCGCGCATCCCGATGCAGAGGTTCTGGCTCTCCCATAGGGTGAGCGGCAGCGGAAATACCTTTGCACAGCGGACGATGCGGACGATCTCTTCAAGCGGAGCCGGGTCCTCCGGCCGGGCTGCCACCGTCCCGGCGGCGGATGCTATCCGCCTGCTTGCCGCCTCCCCGAGGACCGCGAGGTCGGGTGCAAGGTTCCGGGCTCGCATCGTCTTCGCGAGCGCGAAGAATCGGTCCGGGTCGGGGCACCCCTCTTCGAGCATCGCGAGCAGCCGCCCGGTGCAGGCATGCGCCAGGAGATGGGCGGCGGCTCCCGGCACGGGGATCCCGAGGTCATCGAGCACCCTGATCAGCGGCGATACGTCGCGGTAGACCGTGGAGACGGCCTTCTCGATCTCCGGTGCGGTCCGGCGGGCGATCGTCCACCGCTCTTCGTCGGAGAGGTCGGCCGCGGTGTAGGCCTGCGCAAAAGTTCCGGCGCCCGCCGTCCCCTCCCACGCCTCCCGGAGCGCTTCATCGCCGCCGGGCTCGCGGACGGAAAAGGCGACCCGGTCAATCCCGGCAAAGGTTGCGGCTGCATCAAAGAACGCCTCTTCCCCCGTCGCCCGGGACCGCACCCGGACGGTCCCGAGGATGCGGCGCAGGCCCCCGGCGTCCGACCGGTAACGCCAGTCCCCGCGGACGGTGTACATCCCCGACGCGGCTGCAGGGGGTTCGAGATCGAAGAGGGCGTAGAGGGCGGCTCCCGCCCCGATCCGGGCGAGGTCGGCCGCTGCCGACCCGATCACGGCTTCGTAGACCGCAGCGCCGGTCGCGTATCGCGGGTCGTTTACCGGGGCGCGGCGAAGGATGGCGGTGAACGCCGGCTCGAGGTCGAGGCCGAGCGTCCGCCGGGCAAGGTCCATTGCACGGCCCGCGTGCCGCAGCACCTGGACGCTCCCCGGCTCCGTGATGTCGTCGAAGAACCAGCCGCAGCTCGTCTGCATCAGCATCGCCTGCCGCTCCATCTCAAGGAGCGCTAAGACCCGCCGCCGATCATCGGGAGAGAGGCCGCCGGGCGCGTGCCGCGCGAAAAACGCCGCTACGGCCTCGTCGGACCACCGGCCGACGACAATGCCGGCGGCGGCGTCCCGTGCCTCCGCGGGGTCGGGAACGAGCGCCCCGAGCGCCTCTGCAAACCGGGGGGCGAGGGCGCCCCGGACCATGACGACCGCCTCCCGGAGCGGTCCGCGCCATGCCTGCGACCACTCCGGGTGCGCTCCGCTGCGGCACCCGCACTCCCCTCGCCACCGCTCGAGGCCGTGAATGCAGCTCCAGGATGTCCCCTCCTGGACGGCGGCCTCGTGCGTGGGCGGGTGGGCATCGAGGTACTCGCCGTAGACCGTGGGACGGACACCGTGGCGCTTCTTGAGGGTATCGAGGCAGTAGGCGAGCGCCATCTCCCCGAACTTCCTGTGGTGGCCGTAGGTCTCTCCATCGGTCGCGATGTGCACGAGTTCCGGGCGCTCCCGCCCCCGGGAGAACGCACCGAGCAGCCGCCCGGCGAACCGCCGTCCATCGGCGAGCAGGTCGCCGAACGCGACGTCGTGGGATATGTCCCCGTCATAGAAGAAGACGGCGATGCTCCGCCCGGAGGGGAGGCGGCAGAGGTAGGGCATCGTCGTATCCACCCGGCCGCCGGAGACATCCGTCCAGGCCTCTGCCCCGATCGGCCGCACGTTTGCAGCCTGGTGGGGGGCGAGGACCGTGAACCGGATCCCCGCCCCGGCCATCAGGTCCAGGGACTCGATATCGACCGCCGTCTCCGGGAGCCACATCCCTTCGGGCTCCCGGCCGAACCTGGCTCTAAAGTCGCGGACCCCCCAGGCGACCTGGACCCTTTTGTCCTCGCTGGCCGCAAGCGGCATGATAAGGTGGCTGTAGCAGCAGGCGATCGCGGTCCCGTGACCGGCATAGCGCTCCCGGCTCTCCCGGTCGGCCTCGAGGATCGCTCCGTAGACCGCCGGACAGTGCCGTTCAAGCCAGGCAAGAAGCGTCGGGGCGGCCGTGAAACTGATCCGTGAGTATGTGTTCACGACCTCCTCGATCATGCCGTCCGCATCAAGGATGCGTGCGGCGGTATTCGGGCGGTAGCACTCCGCGGCCACCCGCTCGTTCCAGTCGTGGTACGGCGCGGCGGAGCGCTGGACCTCAACCTCCCCGAGCCAGGGGTTCTCACGCGGAGGCTGGTAGAAGTGGCCGTGGATGCAGACTGCCCGGTCCATCCTCACGCCCCCTCGGGAGCGAAGATGACCACGCCGAGCGGGGACAGGGTGAGGGGGAGCGAGCACGACCGGCCGTGCGCCCGGACCCGCTCCGCCTTCACCCCGCCGAGGTTCCCGACACCGCTCCCGCCGTACTCGGCCGCGTCGCTGTTGAGCACCTCTCTCCAGAACCCACCGAACGGGACGCCGACCCGGTAGCCGTAGCGCGGCACCGGGGTGCAGTTGCAGACGACGAGGACGACGTCGTCGGCGGAGAATCCCCGCCGCAGGTAACTGACGATGCTCTTCTCCACGTCCGAGAAGTCGACCCACTCAAACCCAGCCGGGTCGGCGTCCCGCTCGTGGAGGGCAGGTTCTCGCCGGTAGAGGCGGTTTAAGTCGGTGACCCACCGGAGGATTCCCCGGTGAGGGGGATACTGCAGGAGGTCCCACTCAAGACCGGCGTCGTGGTTCCACTCCGACCACTGCCCGAACTCTCCGCCCATGAAGAGGAGTTTCTTGCCCGGGTGCGTGAACATATACCCGTAGAGGAGACGGAGGTTTGCCCGCTTGCGCCACTCGTCGCCGGGCATCTTTCCTGCAAGCGAACTCTTCTCGTGGACGACCTCGTCGTGCGAGAGGGGGAGGATGTAGCGCTCCCGGAACGCATACCAGATGCTGAACGTCAGGAGATCGGGCCGGTACCTCCGGAAGACCGGGTCGAGCGTGAAGTAGTCCAGGGTGTCGTGCATCCAGCCCATGTTCCACTTCAGGTCGAACCCGAGCCCCCCGGTCGCGGTCGGGGCGGTCACCCCCGGCCAGGAGGTCGCCTCCTCGGCGATGACGAGCACGTCCGGGAAGTTTGCATGAACCGTATCGTTCACCTTTCGGAGGAACCCTATTGCCTCGAGGTTCTCCCTCCCGCCATAGGTGTTCGGGGTCCATTCCCCCGCGCCCCGCGCGTAGTCGAGGTAGAGCATCGAGGAGACCGCATCGACCCGGAGGCCGTCGATATGATAGCGATCGAGCCAGAAGACGGCGCTGCTCAGGAGGAATGACCGGACCTCGTTCCTTGCGAGGTTGAAGACGTAACTCTTCCATTCGGGGTGATAGCGTCGATCGGGGAGGGCGTGTTCGTAGAGGTAGGTACCGTCGAAGTAAGAGAGACCGTAGCCGTCGGCAGGAAAATGGGACGGCACCCAGTCCAGGATCACCCCCACCCCGCGCTGGTGGAGGTGATCGATGAGGTGCATGAAGTCCTGCGGGGTGCCGTACCTGCTCGTGGGAGCGAAGTAGCCGAGCGTCTGGTAGCCCCAGGAGGCGTAGAACGGGTGCTCCATGATGGGGAGGAACTCGACGTGCGTGAACCCGGTCTCAAGCAGGTAGTCCACGAGTTCGGTCGCTGCCTCCCGGTAACTCAGGGACCGGTTCTCTTCCTCCAGCACCTTCCGCCACGACCCGAGATGCACCTCGTAGATGGATATCGGTCCATCGGGAG
>DAOSER010000123.1:0-6287 GCA_035363235.1 Methanoculleus sp. | reverse complement strand
CTGGAACGGGTCCTGCGTGGCATCAAGCATGTAGATGACGCCGTCGATATCCTCACGGAGCCAGTGCATCGCTTCGGCCACGCCCTCAGTCGCCTCCCTTGCCCGCTTGATGGCTTCCTCCTTCTCGATGCCGTACTCGACGAACTCATTATAGTCGATCTTGGTTGTCACGCCCGGCGTATCGACGATATCGATCGTGATCGAGCTGCCGTTCTGGCCCGTGATGGTGATATCCTCTTTGCGCCGCACCCGGCGGGTTTCGTGAGGCACCTCGCTGACCGGCCCGACCGCATCACCGACCCAGTCCCGCACAATTCTGTTTGCAAGCGTCGTCTTGCCGGCATTGGGAGGGCCGTAGATCCCGATACGGCAGGTCCGCTTCTTAAAGAGCCCCCTCAAGAACGCCGAGATCTTTTTTTTCGTACGAACTAAGAACGTCATTAATCTCCCTCAGGTTGGTCTGTTTCGCCTATACTTAAGTGAGTTGTGGCACTCACAAATAAATATAATTATATGTTCCGTCCGGCGCATTCTCCCTATTTTGAGGACAAACCGCAATCCAGGGGTGAGAGAATTCTTTTATACTGTTAAAACCTAGATAGACTTGCACCTGGAGAATTGGCTCAAATAGCGCCCAGATCAGGAGAATCCCATGATGAATAATAGCGATGCCATCCGTTTTGAGACACGCATACCAGTCCGGGAGGTCATGCAGAGCCATCCAACGACCATCGATGTGGGGGAGACGGTCGCCCGGGCGGCACAGATCATGTGCCGCGACGGAGTCGGCAGTTGCATTGTGCTGCAGAATAACCTGCCCACCGGAATTGTCACAGAGGAGGACATCAACTGCAAGGTTGTGGCAAAGGACTCAAAACCAAGCAGCGTTGCCGTCAGTGAGATCATGAGCACACCGCTGATCACGATTGGCGCCGACAAACTGGTCGGCGATGCCGCAGCAATGATGGTAAAGCACCGTGTCCGCAGGCTTCCCGTCGTCGAGGACCAGATGGTCATCGGCATCGTGACGGTCAGGGATATCCTCACCGTCGCGGCCGAAGTGAATGAACTGCTGGCGGACCTCATCGAGATTAACCGCGAGGAGGAGTACGCTCTGGGGGTCTGCGACCGGTGCGGGAATATGTCCGATGACCTCTCGCGGGTCGACAACCTTATGCTCTGCCCCGCCTGTCGGGAGGAGGAACAGTTGCTATGAAGGTTGCCTCAAACCTGATGGTGGAGATTCCCACACTGCGCTACGACGAGTACGTCACGAAAGCACGGAGCGTGCTTCGGGACGACGTCTTTCGCGAACTCTATGTCGTGGATGAGAAAAACCGTCTGATGGGCTATCTCGACATATCCGACGTTCTACGGGTTATAGATACCAAGTCGAACGTTACAATCAAAGGATTTGTCAGGGAGGCAGCCCAGGTCGCCCTGAATACGCCCCTTGCAGAGGTCGGCATCGCTATCATGAATGCCCGTACCAACAGCGCTGCGGTTGTCAATGAAGACGGTACCTACCTTGGAGGAGTGCTCTTCTCGGAACTCTTCCCCGTCCTGATCTCCCGCCGTGACATCCCCGGCAGGGTCGAGGACGCCATGTCGCGAGAGCCCGTCACCAGTTCACCTGACGATCCCATATATCGCATCTACAGCCTGATCGTTGCGAGCGGCTTTATCGCGTTCCCCGTGGTGCAGAAGAAAGAGGTCATCGGGATCGTTTCCCGCCGGGACCTCCTGCGCGCCGGGAGCATCCGCATATCGGTGAAGAACCAGGCCGACACCACCGTGGAGCGGGTGATGACGACACCCGTCATCTCGGTGACGCCAGATGACTCACTGGCAACGGCGAGCCAGCTGATGGTCGACCACGACATCAGCATCCTCCCGGTCATTGACGAGAGAAAGAGGCTCGTCGGTGTTATCGACCGCCACGACGTCCTCGCCGGCCGCATGCCGTGAGGACGTCTCCGGATACCATTTCAAAGGAGTGAGACCATGCAACCGAACCCCAATAACTCAGATAAGAAACCGGCCGACAGGCTTCTGAAGATGCCGGGCAAGCGCGATCGCGGACCGGTCGACTTCAAGACGAGAATCGCAGAACATGAAGGCGAGATCATGGCGATCGCCACGAGGGACGTTATCACGGCACAGCGGACCACGACGATCATCCAGGCGGTCGAGATCATGACCCGGGCAGGGTTCCGCAGGCTGCCGGTCGTCGACGCGGGAACGCACCACCTCCGGGGGATCGTGACCGTCAGCGACATCATCAACTTCATGGGCGGCGGCGACAAGTTCAACCTCGTGCAGGTGAAACACGGGGGGAACTTCCTCGCGGCCATCAACGAGGAACTCCGCGAGATCATGACCGCCCACCTGGTTACCATGCCCATCACCGGAAGCATCGGCGATGCGATCGAGCTCATCGTCAACAGGAACGTCGGCGGGATTCCCATCACCGACGCCGAAGGAGGGCTGAAGGGTATTGTGACCGAGCGCGACGTGATGAAGGTGCTCACCACCGAGCACTCGGGCCGCAGGGCGGAGGATATCATGAAGTCGTCAGTGCGCGTCACCAGTCCCGACACGCCGATCGGCAACGTCTGCCGGGAGATGGTGAAGTGCAGGTTCAGGCGGCTTCCGGTGGTCGCCGACGATGTGCTCTGCGGCATCGTTACCGCAACCGATATCATGAGTTATCTCGGGAAAGGCAAAGCCTTCGAGCAACTGACGACCGGGGACTCCACAGAGGTTATGGGAGCGCCGGTGCGCTCGCTCCTCTCGGGGGAACTGCACACCACCACGCCGGACCGGAATATCCATGACGTCGCCCTCGAGATGATCCGGCGGCGTGTCGGGGCGCTTCCCGTCATAGAGGATTCACGCCTTGTCGGCCTCGTGACGGAATATGACCTTGTGAAAGCATTTGCTGAGGAGTGAAAGAGCATGCGTGCGATTGATGTGATGTCCAGTCCGGTGTACGTCGTTGCACCGGGGGATAACGTCGCCTATGCGCGAAACCTGATGCTCAAACACCGTGTGTCGAGACTCCCCGTCATGGAAGGGGATGATCTTCGGGGCATCCTTACCAAGAAGGATATCGCCTACCGGCTCAGGCAGACGGAACCGATGTGGCGGCGGCGCCCGATCGACCGGATCCCGGTCAGCATCCTGATGGCGCCGGACCCGATCACCGTAAAACCGGAGGCCAGTATCCGCGATATCGCGGCTATAATGCTTGATCGGGATATCTCCGGGCTGCCCGTGGTCGACGAAGGCAGGATGACCGGTATCGTCACCAAACTGGACGTGATGCGTTCGGCCCGTGTCCGCGGGCTCTCTGCCCGGGTCGGGGATATTATGGAAGATGCGGCCATGGTCAACCGCTATCACTCGCTTGACCACGTCATCGATACGATAAAAGGAAAAAACGATAAACTTATCGTCGTTAACGACAATGGAAGCCTTGCCGGCATCATTACGGAGAGTAACCTCGCATTTTATGAGTATCAGGACGAGCGGATGAATCTGCCCAGAAAAGACGTTACCCACCTTCGGAAAGAGGAGCCGGCAGGGCAGAAACGCTTCAGATACGTCGTCGAGGTATCGGCAGTTGCAGAGGACATCATGAGCCGCCCGGTCATCACCATCACCCCGGATACATCCCTCCGGGATGCCGTCGGGCTGATGCTGGAGCACCAGATCAACAGCCTCGTGGTCGTGGAGGATGGTGACGTCCAGGGCATGCTCAAGAGAGATGATATCATCAAGGAAGTGGCAAAATGAGCGACAAATTTCAGGTGCTCGTCAAAGATGTGATGGCAAAACCGATCACAATTGCGAAGTCCGCCTTTGTCAGCGAAGCGCTCGATAAAATGCTCGGTGAGGGCGTCGATCCCCTTATCGTGACCAACAACGGCACGGTCATCGGTACGACATCCCGGGCGGCCATCGCCGAGACGCTCGGGAGCAGGAAGACTCAGGCGCTGAAGGCCACATCCATCCATGTCGCGAACACGGTCGAGGAAGACTTCACCTCCGCGTACCCGGACCAGGGCATCGATGTTCTGGTGCCGCTGCTCCAGCACTACAAACTCATCGTGGTCTTCGATGCCGAGCACCGCCTCATCGGGCAGGTGACGGCAGGGGATCTCCTGAAGGTGCTCCGGCCGGCAGGCGGCATCCTGGACGTCATGGAACCGGCACACACCATCCAGGGCGAGGAGCGGGCCGTCCACCTCCGCCGCCGGATGCTGGATCACGAGATCAACCGGTTTATCGTCGAGGACGGGGATACCATCCTCGGTATCGTCACGGAGACCGATGTCGCAAAGGCGCTCCACGCGATCAAGGATCTCGTGGAGGGGACTCGCCAGGATTACCGGATCAGGAACCTTCTCGTGCGGGATATTATGAGCTCGCCCCTGATCTCGGTAGACGCAGATGCGAACATCTCCGACGTCATCGACCTGATGCTCAAGAAGAACATCAGTTCCATCCCGGTCAAGCGAAACGGCAAGATCGCGGGCGTCGTGACCCGGAACTCGCTTGTGCAGGCGCTGTGAAGGGGCCTGAAACCAACTCTTTTTCGGCGGGAGCTTGGCGCTCCGGGTTTTTATCGGAAGTTTTAGGTTTGAGAATATTATTTCCGGTCTTTGTAACCCCACCCCGCCCGGCCTTCGGCCTCCTCCCCTGCCCCAAGGGGCGGGGGCAGTCATGGCGATAGCCGGTGGAAAGCCGTGCACGGTTCTTCTCCGGGATCTCCCCCATGAAGTGGACCGTGGGGATATCGCCATCGGGGGTGGGGCTGACGGGGAGGGGGGAGCATCCCCCCTCCCCTGTCCCCAACCCGGACTTTCGGTGCTCAGGCTCGCTACGGGCACACTCTGCATCCCCGCCGCGACCCGCCCCTCCGAACCCCTAACATAAATGCTAGTGCCAGAACCACCATCCGCCCTGTTCGCTCGCACCTGACGGTGCTCGAACTCCCGCCGTTCGTAGGCGCACCTCCGGTGCGCCTGCTCCGCTCCTCGAAGACCTTCGGTCTTCTCGAACTCCTGCTCTACGGGCAGTCGTTCCTCACGGAGCATCGCACTACGCTCCCGGCAGTCGTTCCGTCGAATCGGTGCCAATTATTAATACGCCATAGCCAGAAACGGTATCACGATATTTCCATGAAACCAACGCAGCCAGTCAAACCGAACAGCGATATAACGGCCCTCCTTAAGTCCATGAGCCGGACCGGCTTTCAGGGGCGGAAACTCGGGGAGTCGCTCGGCATCTGGACCAGGATGGTCAACGATCCCGACTGCACGATATTCATGGGACTCTCGGGCGCCATGATCCCGGCAGGCATGCAGAATATACTCATCGAACTCGTCAAGCACCGTTACGTCGACGTCATCGTCTCTACCGGGGCAAACATTTTCCACGACACCTGCGAACACCTCGGCGTCCGGCACTACCTCGGCCACCACCACGCCGACGACGAAGCGCTCTTTAACGAGGGGATCGACCGCATCTACGACATCTTCGCCTACGAAGAGGAGTTCCGGAGCATCGACGCAGAGATTGCCCGGTTCGCCGACGAGATAGCGCCGTTCCGGGGCTCCTCACGGGAATTCATCCGGCGTCTCGGAGAGTGGCTCCGCGAGCAGAAACCGGAAGGGCGTTCGCTCGTCGCCACCTGCGCCGAGTACGGCGTCCCGATCTTCATCCCCGCCCTCTGCGACTCGTCCATCGGCATCGGCCTTGTGATGGCTCGCCGGCGCGGGGTCGCCATCGATGTCGACCAGCTCGCCGACACCGACGAGATCACCCGCATGGTCGAGAAGGCGCAGAAGACCGGCGTCATCTACGTCGGCGGCGGCGTCCCGAAGAACTTCATTCAGCAGACCCAGGTCATCGCCTCGATCCACGACCAGAACCTCGGCGGGCACGCCTACGCCATCCAGTACACCACCGACGCCCCGCACTGGGGCGGGCTATCCGGGTGCACGTTTGAAGAGGCGATCAGTTGGGGCAAAGAGGCGCCCGAGTCGCCGCGAGTCCAGTGCTTCTGCGACGCCACGATCGCGCTTCCCATCGTCGCCTCGGGGCTGATCGGGAGCGGAGTCGAGCGGGCTCGCCGGTCTCCCTGACCACCACAATTATTATTAATCGATGGGCCCAAAATAAATAGGCACAAGTCATAGAATGCTGTGTCTGGAGCAGCACCGGTAGTGTTGCGAGTGTCGAAAGATGCGAAGTTCTATGTTGAGGTAGCCAAGCCTGGT
>DAOSER010000122.1:0-6379 GCA_035363235.1 Methanoculleus sp. | reverse complement strand
GGTCGCGACGCTGGTCTTCATGAACCTCGGGCGGCAGAAGACCGATCAGCCGCCTGTCACCGTGAACGGGGACCTCTACTACCCGATGCGGCTCAAGATCGTGGACACCGGTTACGGCCTTGAGAGGTTCGTCTGGGCCTCGAAGGGTTCGCCGACGATCTACGATGCCGTCTTCCCGGAGATGGTGAGCCGCCTGATGCGGTCGTCCCGCCTTGAGAGGCTCCTTGACAACCCCGAGTTCACGAAGATTATGGGGCTCAGCGCCCGGTTTGCCGGGGTGATGGACATCTCCGGGACGAACCTCTATAACCTCCGCAAAAAGGTCGCCGAGGCTATCGATGTGCCGGTGGAACGGCTCGAGCGGATCGTCGCCCCGATCGAGAAGGTCTACTCGATCGCCGACCACACCCGCTGCCTTGCCTACATGCTCGGCGACTGCATCGTCCCCTCGAATGTCCGGGAAGGCTACCTCGCCCGGCTCGTGCTCAGGAGGACGCTTCGGATGATGAACGACCTCTCGATGGAAGAGGCTCTGGCCGACCTGATTGAAGCACAGATGCAGGTCGTGGGGACAGAGAACTTCGAGCAGGACGTCGATGTGGTCAGGGGGATCGTGGAAAACGAAGAGGCGCGATACGCAGCCACCCTCGAGCGCGGAACGAGGATCGTCCAGAAGATCGCCCGGAACTACAAAGCGAAGAGTTCCCGCGTTCCCCTTGAAGAGGTCATCACCCTTTATGACTCGCACGGCATCCCGCCCGAGATGGTGAAGGATGTCGCTGCCGCCGAGGGCGCTGTCGTGGAGATCCCCGACAACTTCTACTCGCTGATCGCCGAGATCCACTCGGAAGCGCAGAAGGAGGCGGAAGGAGAGGACCCGCTTGCCCCTTACCGCGAGCGGGCGAAGATGCTCCCCCCGACGAAGAAACTCTACTATGAACTGCCAAGCGAGATCGAGTTCGAGGCGATGGTGCTTGACTACTTCGACGGGGTGGTGGTGCTGGACCAGACGCTCTTCTACCCTGAGGGGGGCGGCCAGCCGTCCGACACCGGTACCCTGGTGACGTCCGATAGCATGGTGCGGGTGGAGGAAGCCGTGAAGGTCGGGGAGGTCATCCTCCACCGGGTCGCGGGCGGTCCCCTGAAACGCGGCGACCGGGTGAAGGGCATGGTGGACGAGGAGCGCCGGTGGTCGCTGATGCGCCACCACACGGCGACTCACGTCCTCCTTCGCGCCGCAAAACAGGTGCTTGGCGTTCACGTGCACCAGGCCGGCGCCCAGAAGGGGAGCGAGGCTTCCCGCCTGGACATCCGGCATTACACGCATATCACGCCCGAAGAACTCAGGAAGATCGAGATTGAGGCGAACCGCATGGTCATGGCCGATACGCCGGTCTACGTCCATATCGAGGAGCGGACGAAGGCCGAGCAGAAGTACGGGTTCGGCCTCTACCAGGGCGGTGTTCCGCCGGGCCGGGAGATCAGGACGGTGCAGGTCGGTGCCGACGTGCAGGCGTGCGCGGGAACGCATGTCCGGACGACCGGCGAGATCGGACCGATCCGGATCCTCGGTGTCGAGCACATCCAGGACGGCGTCGAGCGGCTGGTCTTTGCGGCCGGTCTCGCCGCCGTGCATGCCGTGCAGCACATGGAGGAACTCCTCCGGGCATCCGCCGACGTGGTGAGCGTCCAGCCCGAGAACCTGCCGGCAACGGTAGCGCGGTTCTTTGGCGAGTGGAAGGAACAGAAGAAAGAGATCGAACGTCTCCAGAAGAAGGTGGTGGAACTCGAGATGCGGAGCCTCGACGGTGAGGTGGTCGACGGGGTCAGGGTCGTCGTCAGGGTACTGGACGCGACCCATAAGGAACTCGTCGCGCTCGCCACCACCGTCGCCGATGAGGGCGGCGTGGCGCTCTTTGCGTCGGGAGACGGAAATGTGAAGGTTGTGGCGACATCGGGCGCATCGGCGGTGAACGCCGTCGATATTGTGCGGGAGGTCTGCGGCATCCTCGGCGGGAAGGGCGGCGGCAAGCCGAACCTTGCGCAGGGCGCAGGCCCGGACGTCTCCCGGCTCGAAGAGGCGCTCGAGCACGGGCGCAACCGAATTATCGAAGCACTCCATGGTTGACGATGTAGTAGTAGTCCAGCCGGGCGACGAGCGGGCACAGAAGATCGCCCGGGCAATGGCGAGCCAGACGGCGAACGCGATCATCCAGGCCTTCGGCCGCGGGCCGCGGACGTCGTCGGAGGTTGCCCGGCAGATGAAGATCCCCATCACCACCGCTTCCTACCATATCGAGAACCTCCTCGACGCCGGGCTCCTTGAGGTTATGGAGACTCGCTGGAGCGAGAAAGGGCGCGAGGTGAAGGTTTACGGGCTTGCGAACCAGATCGTTATTATCGCGTCCCCGGAAAGCGATCTCCGGTCGGTGCTGCAGAAATACGCGACGCTCTTTGGAATCGTCATCCTCGCGAGCCTCGGGCTCTGGGCAATCCTTCCGACGGTGCTGCCGCCGTCCTGGGGCGTGGAACCCGCTTCAAGGAGCGCCGGAGCGGACAAAGAGTTCTCGACGCTCCAGAGCCCCGCTCCCGATTTCGCCGGGATGCCGCCGGTCCACGACCTGGTGATGGGCTTCTTCTTCGGGGCCTGTGCGGTGCTGCTCGCGCTGCTGTTCTACGAGGTCTACTACTGGTGGCGCACCTCTCCGCGCCACCGGATGGGAGAAGAACAGGACGAATAATGGGTTTCGAGGTCTTTACCGCCGCCCCCTTGCAACCCCCGCTTCTGGCTGTTTTCCCGTCCCTGCTTCAACTTTTGCCCCGCATTTAGGACACCGGGTCTTTTTCGGGTTGATCTCTGCTCCACAGCTGTAGCACTTCGGCATGTTGTATCACCACAGTATGCCTGATCGTATCCTGGGACCATAATGCTATCCCATGGAGGTTGTGGTTGAAAACCCGGGTATATACCGAAATTTCCAGAGATCCGGAGCAAGAACGCACTGTACGATGACTTTTGCGATCATATCCGGGCTGCTCCCCGGAAGGCCGGTTGCCGTCCTCTCCGGGAGATGGTGCTCCATTGGCGTGGGCGAGAAGGAGTCGGCGATCCGGACACCCTGATCGCCTGCATGATCTGCGCACCCTTCCGGCCTGTTCTCCGGGTATTTTTGTTTAATATCGTCAAAGCGTATTTTTCAGGAATTTTTTGTGTCCGACATATATTTGAATATGGATAAAAATATAACACCTGCTCGTCAACCATGATCCATGCTCGGCATCGTCCCGGAGATTGACCCGGGGGTCTTTTCCCTGGTCATAGTTCCGGTGTTCATCTTTCTCGCGCGTATCTGCGATGTCACCATCGGGACGATGCGGATCATCTTCGTATCGCGGGGGATGAAGATGATCGCCCCGGTCCTCGGGTTTGTCGAGGTCTTCATCTGGATCATCGCTGTTGGGCAGATCTTTCAGAACCTCACGAACCCGCTCAACTATTTTGCCTATGCGGCCGGGTTCGCCACCGGGAACTACATCGGGATGCTTGTCGAGGAGCGGCTGGCGATGGGGCTCGCGCTCATCCGGATCATCACCCAGCGGGACGCAACGAACCTTATCGACTACCTCCGCGCCGCCGGCTACGGGGTGACGGTCCTCGATGCCCGGGGTAAACTGGGGCCGGGCAAGGTCATCTTCTCGGTGGTCAAGAGGAAGAACATCCGCGACGTGGAGGACGCCATCCACGAGTTCAATCCCAAGGCGTTCTACTCGATCGAGGATATCCGGCGGGCGGCTGAGGGGACGTTCCCGGCCGTCGCGCCGGGCCCGACCCCGTTCTCCTTTGGGAGGGTCATCCGGAAGGGGAAGTAACCCCTCCGTAGGTTATCCGGTAGACGGCGTTCGCCTGGTCGTCCGAGACCAGGAGCGAGCCGTCGCCTGCCACCTCGACGTCCACGGGCCGTCCCCATGCGTTGCGGCCCTGGAGCCAGCCCTCCGCGAAGACCTCGTAGGAGACGGGCGTATTGTTCTCGAGTTCAACGGTCATCACCCGGTAGCCGATCGGCTCCAGCCGGTTCCAGGAGCCGTGCTCGGCGATGAAGATCCTCTCCCGGTACTCCTCCGGGAACTGCTCGCCGTCATAGAACCGCATGCCGAGCGCGGCAACGTGCGGCCCGAGTTCCTGCTCGGGCGGCGTGAACTCGCTGCAGGACCGCTCCGCTCCGAACTCCGGGTCGGGGATCGATGTTCCGTGGCAGTAGGGGAACCCGAAATGCATCCCCGCCTCCGGCGCCCGGTTCAGTTCGTCCGGCGGGACATCGTCGCCGAGCCAGTCCCGGCCGTTGTCGGTGAACCAGAGTTCGCCGGTCGCCGGGTGCCAGTCGAACCCAACCGTGTTCCTGATGCCCCGGGCATAGATCTCGAGGTCGGTCCCGTCGGGGTTCATCCGGAGGATGGTGCCGAACCGCTCGTCGTCGGGGTCGCAGACGTTGCAGGGCATGCCCACGGGGATGTAGAGGTTCCCGTCAGGCCCGAACGCGATGAATTTCCACCCGTGCGATGCTTCTGCTGGGAAGGCGTCGCTCACCACCTCTGCATCAGGCGGGTCGGCGAGGTTCGCCTCGATATCGTCGTACCGCAGAATGCGGCCGATCTCGGCGACGTAGAGGGAGCCGTTCTGGAACGCAACCCCGTTCGGGGAGTTTAGACCGCTCGCGACAACGATCACCTCGTCCCCCCGCCCGTCGCCGTCGCGGTCGGGGATGGCGTAGACGTTTCCTGCGCCGCGGCTCCCGACAAAGAGCGTCCCGTTCGGGGACATCGTCATCGACCGCGCTCCGGTGACGTTGGCGTAGACGTCGATCTCAAAGCCCGGCGGGAGGGTGATCGTATCGAGCGGCAGGGTGCCGGCGGTGCCGCCCGGCGGCAACACGACGGCCACGGCGACCCCGAGGAGGGCAATCACCGCAACCGCGGTGAGGATGATAACGGTCCGGCGTGTCATGGCAGGTCATCTCCGGGACTCCGGATGCCGGGAGGGTATATAGGCGTTACTCACGCGGACCGGCGGCGCCGGGGATCGTCACGGATATCTGCATCTGGCTTTTGATCTTCGGCGGAGCGGTCTTTTCGGCCTGGTACCCTGACTACGCGGAGCGGAAGGCCGGGCTTGCGAGGTCCGCCTGAGGTCAGAAGCGGGGTACCCCTCACCGCCTGAACCGCTCCCCGGTATTCAGATACACGACGCCCCCGATGATGACCACGAGGAAAAGGACCCATGACGCGCCGGCCACGAACCCGGGTCCGCCTGCAACCGCCAGCAGCCCGCCGGCGAGAAGAACCGCGGACGCGGCGATCAGCAGAGCGCCCACGAACCCCGTCAACTTTTCTTCGTCATACTTCGCCCGTTCCTCTACAGACGCGGTGTTATAGCCTGCAATGAGGCCGCTTGCGTTGAATGCCCGGATGACGATCCCGATAAAGAGCACGACCATTCCGGCAAGGATATTCGCGATCCACACAGGATCTATTTGGGTTTCCGGCGCTAAGGTGTTTTCCAGGGGCGGAGGAAGGCCCCGGCAGCAGGCCGAGCGGTGGACTCTGCCGGATAGATCGCGGCCGCCGGTATCGGCCGCCCGGGAGCCGATTGCGCGGGCAATGGAGGCCCCCTGCACCCGGAAAAGCCGCTCATGCCGGTGCGTAACTATTTTACCTGTGCAGAAAGATTATCAGTGTTGCCAACCGGCAGGAAGGATGAACCTATGATAACCATTGTTGCCAAATGCAGTGCCAGAGCGGGCCAGGCCGAAGAACTCGTGCAGCTCGCCCTCAACCTGGTCGATTCGAGCAGAAAGGAGGAAGGAAACGTCTCCTACGACTTCTACGCAGATACCGCAGACCCCGCGAAGTTCACGTTCATCGAGGTCTGGAAAGACCAGGCCGCAATCGACTTCCATAACGCGACTCCGCATTTCCAGGGATTTGTGGAGAAAGCAGGCCCCTTGTTCGCCGGCCCGCTGGATATCGCCCTGTACCGGAAGCTCTCCTGATACCGTCTCTGGTAGACGGTATCACTTTTTTGGACCACAATTGCGGTTCCCCGCCCCTACCCGCGCGTCAGGGAAGATTGATCTGGAGTCTCTCGGCAACTCCCTGTATCTGCTCCGGCACCTCGGTTATCCGCTTCTCCTCCCCGGAGACCACCGTATACACCTTCGAGAGTTTCAGAAGGAGCTCTTCGGGCGAGAGATGCGCAGATAGCCCCGCCTGCTCGATCCTGTTCCGGATCCGGCAGTAGAGGTAGGAGCAGAGGAACTCGATGAAAATGTGGCCGAAGACCGCTGTGGCGTCCTGGAGGTAGGGCTTGTCTGCCAGGATCAGG
>DAOSER010000121.1:0-6381 GCA_035363235.1 Methanoculleus sp. | reverse complement strand
GGGTAGAACGGCGAGTGTTATATAACTTACTATTTTTAAGATTAAGTACTACAATGTTAATCATTAGTAATATAAATTTCCCCGACGACGTCACCGTCCCGATTTTCACCGCCCGATCGATCCCGGCTCCCCCTTCATGCCGGGTAGTGCCCCGGGAACCAGCCGATACGAGAAAAACCGGATTTGTCAAACCCCTCCCGCTTGTTCCGGGTGATCGCAATTCCCGGGCACGACGGTTCACCGGGTATCGCCATGCCTCCCCCGCCCCCTGCGGGGCGGGGTGGGGGTTGATGAAAGGGGCAGAGCAATGTGCGTTGGAATAGGGGGCCATCAAATTGGGTATGCGCACAATTTGACGAGCTCAGAGAATAACCTCGATGGGCAAATGTTAAGTAATGTCAAAACAACTATGGAGATCGTTAACAATACGCAATTAAGTGTTATGAAATCCCAAGTAACATGATAGCCCCTTTGCAAGAAATCGCTTCCCTCCGGGCAAACCCATTCTTCCGACAGTTGAGACTGCTGCTCTTCTCACCCGATCGGTTTTTTGCAGAACGTTCGACCAGACCCGTCGACCTGAAGATTCCATCCCTGATCGTCTGCGGCCTATTCCTGGTTGAGATCGTCGGCAATTACGATACAATCATCGCGTACGCCCGAACGCTGGAGCTCGGCGACCCGTCCGCGCACCCGATCGTATACGTGGGCCTGGCTGCAACGGCGCTCTCACCGTTCCTGGCATGGGTATCGTACTCGGCAGTCTTTTACGGGGTATCGTACCTGTACAAAGGCCGGGGTACGTTTCTCCGGACGCTGGCTTCTGTGGGATACGGGTGCGTGCCCCTGATCATCGGGGGCCTCCTCTACCTGGTTCTCTTTCAGTTCGTCTCCCTGCCGGTGCAGGACTATTTTGTTCCCGCTCGTGTGGCGGCGCATGCAACCGCCGTAGCGCTGGTCGATGCAGGGGTTGCGATTTTTGTTCTCCTCTGGTGCGGGTTCCTCTGGACCGCAGGTATGCGGCACGCACGAAGCCTCTCCACCCGTCAGGCACTGGTGACGGTCTTCGTTCCCGTGGGGCTGACGATCGGTGCAAAAACCGTATTGCTTCTGTGGAAACTGGTATCAGCCAGAGTGTATACAGGAGTATTATGAGTATGACAAGATCCGGTATGACCCTGAAAACGATAGGTATCCTCCTGCTGCTGATCGCGTGCGCTCTCCCGGCAGCGGCCGCATCCGTCGTTCAACTGACAAACGATTCGGCATTCGATGCGTATCCCTTCTGGTCGCCGGACGGTTCCAGGATCGCCTACGTCTCATCCGACGGAGTTCATGCCGGCATCCGGGTGATGGGGCTCGACGGCCAGAACCCGGTACCGGTGACGGACGACCATTCGTGGAATCTCTTCACCGAGTTCGATCCCTGGTCGCCGGACGGGAAGAAACTCCTCTTCCTCTCCGACGACGAAGGAGGGCTCGACCTCTGGACGATGAACCCTGACGGGACCGGGAGGGTGCGCCTGACCGAAGGCGGCCGCATCCTCCCCATTCCGGGGCTCTCCGGCTACGGGGCGGACTGGAGCGCCGATAGCGGACGGATCGTCTATACCTCCTGCCTCTTCGACAATTCGGCTGTCTGGAAGAGCCTCGTGGAGACCACCGCAGAAGGGTCGCCTGCGGTGAACCTCTCGAATGTCCGGAAGGATGCCGATATCTGGATCATGGACGCGGACGGCGGCAACAAGAAGCAGCTGACGGCCGGCGGAGATGCACTTCTGCCCCTGTGGCAGCCGCACGGGGACAGGATCGCATACCTCTCGGATACCTCCGGGAAGAGCGAGATCTGGACCGTGCAGAGCGACGGAACGGGCAAGACACAGGTGACGTTCAGCGAAGGGGACGTATCCGGGTATTCCTGGTCCCCGGACGGCACCAGGATCGCCTACGTCGTCGCGGCACCGCCCGGAACATGGCCAGAGTTCTCTCTCCGGGTTATCGATAGCGACGGATCGGGTTCGGAGCAATTGACAACCGGAAACTGGGACACATCCCCAGTCTGGTTGCCGGACGGCAGCCGGATCGCCTTCCGGTCGGAGTCGCGGGACCAGAAGCTCTGGGTGATGGAGAGCGACGGCTCCGGCCTCGCACCCCTCGGTCCTGATAATCCAAAGTACATGATGCAGCAGTGGTCCCCCGACGGCAGGACGATCCTCGTGAGCGACGGAAACGACCTGTATGCAATCCAGCTCGAAGACCCGGTGGCACCCGCATCGCCGGGATTTGCGGTAGTTTCTGCAGCGGGTGCACTGCTTCTCACGGTATGTCTGCTAAGACTAAGAAGGCAGGAATGAGGGAAAACAGGCTAACCCCACCTGTTTGTTCCAGATGGCCACAATCAGGGGCATAAAGGGCACGGCTTTCCACTGGGGCCGGAGGCCGGGTGAGGAAGGGTCTATGAGATGTGCAGTTTTTCGCGAGTTGGAGACAAGGGAGGGGGAGATCCCCTCCCCGTCAGCCCCGCCCCCGATGGCGATAGCCACCACGGTCCACTGCATGAAGACATACCCGAGAAAAAAGTCGATCCCAGGGACAAGTCGGGTTCAGCATCCGCCTCATCATGGTGGAGATGAAGACCCGGATAGGGTTCAACAGAGCGGAAAAGCGGGAACATGCCGCATGAAGACGATTTACCGGCGGCATGGTGGAGCGCGGTGCGGTAACGGGTACCGCCCCCACGCCGCTCACTCCTTCCTCCGTGCTCCCCGCAGTGCCTTTGCATCCTCTACGGTCACCACGCGGACGGCACCGCCCTGGATGCCGCCGCCGGCATCGTCCATCCCGTCCTCGATCCAGCCCTCGATCTCCAGGTAGGCCGCCCGCAGCCCCTCGAGGACGTCCGGGTCGGCGTCCCAGAGACCGCGCCCGTGCGCCTCGAGCAGCCGCCTCCCGATCTCCTCGAGCGCCCAGGGGTTCTCGACCGCGAAGAACTGCCGCATCCGTGCATCCAGGACGAACGTGCGGGTGATGTCGTCGAAGATCCGGTCGTCCACCTCCTCGGTCGTTGCCTCCCACCCGTAGACGGTCCCCACCTGCCGCGAGATATCCCCGGCACCTTTGTAGCCGTGCCGCTTCATCCCCTCGATCCATTTCGGGTTGAGGAGCTTCGCCCTGACGACCCGCCGCACCTCCTCGGCAAGCGTCCTGACCTCCACGCGGTCCCGGTCGCGCGTATCGCCGTAGTAGGCGGGCACCTCATGCTTCGAGAGCGCCCGCACCGCTCCGGTCAGCCCGCCGTGCACCCCAAAGTAGCAGCAGCAGCCGAGAAGGTCGTACTCGTCGGTCACTGTCTTGTTGAAGGTGAGGTCGACGGCGGCAAGCTGCGCGGAGAAGGCCTCCCGGGACTCTTCGCCGAAACTGCCCCGACCGTAGGCATAGCCGTTCCACCCGACAAAAACCTCCGCAAGGTCCGCCTCCTCCTTCCAGGCCGAGGCATAGACCGCCAGGCTGACGCCGTTGCCGTAAGTGCCCGGCCGGCTCCCGAAGATCCGGGCCGTTCCGCTCCCCGCGAGGGCGTGCTTCCGCACGAAGTTCATCTCGGGCGGCTCATCCAGATCTGCGATCTCCCGGATAGCGTCGTCCAGGAGTTCGATACAGGTGTAGAAGCAGTCCCGGAGGATCCCGCTCATCCTGACGGTGACGTCGATTCTCGGACGGCCGAGTTCTTCGAGCGGGAGTATGCGGTATGACCTGACCCTGCCGTCCGTCCAGACCGGCTCGACCCCGATGAGGGAGAAGATCTGGGCAAGTTGCTCGCCGTCGGCCCACATGATGTCGGACGCCATCCAGTACATGCCGACGTTCTCCGGGATCCGCCCGTGCTCGTCGGCGTACTTCGCAACGATGCTCTCCGCAAGCCGCGTCCCGATCCTCCAGGCGGCACGGGTGGGTGCCCGGAATGGATCGAGCGAGTAGAAGTTCCGCCCGGTGGGGAGCACCTCGGGCTTGCCCCGGGTGATGAGGCCTGAAGGGCCCGGCGGGATGTAGCCCCCGGCAAATCCCGAGAGCAGGCTCCCGATCTCGTCGGAAGCGTCCATCCGTGCCGCAAGATCGAGGACGCCGACCCGGATCTTCTCGAGCGCTTCCTGGTCGGGGTGCGGGAGGGCGTCCGGGGGCTCACCCGCGAGGAATGCGGCGATCAACCGCTTTGCCGCGGCCTCGGCCTCACGCAGAAGGGCACCGTCCGTGGTAGAAACGTCGTGCCCCATCATCCGGAGCACCGCGGATCGCAGTTCCCCATCGTAGCGCATGACGGCATGGATGAACTCCACCCGGCGTTCGCCCTCCGGCACCTCCCCGAAGATGTGCATTCCATCGGGGATCCGGGTCTCAGCGATCCGGGTCACGGCGGTATGGGCGGCGGCGACCACCTCCTCGAACGGGGCTCCCCGCTCGACGAGGGCGCGAAGCCCGATCTCGCCGCCGATGCCGGTCTCCTCGAGGAGGTCGGCGATCGTGTGCTCGAGCGCGTGCGCCCGCGCCCGGTCGACGCCTTTCGCCCGGTTGTAGTCCGCGATCTGATCTTCGAGATCCTTTAAGCCCGCATAGAGGTCGCTAGAGGTCATCACCGTCTGCATGTGGTCGACCAGGGTCGCGTAACTCCGCCGCTTGGCGATCGTCCCTTCCGGGGGGTTGTCGGCGTTGTAGATGTAGAGGTGGGGGACGGTCCCGACGGCGATGTCGGGGAAGCAGGCGTCGGAGAGGGCGACCGATTTCCCCGGGAGGAACTCGAAGTTTCCGTGCGTGCCGACGTGGACGATCACGTCCGCGCCGAACGTCTCCTCGATGTAGCGATAGGTCGCGAGGTACTGGTGTGTCGGCGGAACGCCCGGATCGTGGAGGATCCGGCAGACCTGGCCGTCGCACCGCGGGCCGGCGCACCCGCGTTTGGGCTGGACGCAGACGAGGGCGTTTCCGTAGCGCACCCCGGTGACGACGATCCTCCCCTCGTGGACCATCGCCGGCGGGACACCGTCCATCTCCTCGCCCGGCGGCTGACCCCACGCTTCACAGATGCGGGCCCGGACCGCGTGAGGAAGGGTCTCGAACCAGGCAGAGTAGTCTTCCGGCTCCACCAGCGCAAGGGCACCGCCTTTCCGGACGATCTCCGCGACCGAGGTCCAGCGGAAGTCGCTGATCGCCTTTCTCTCCATGATGGTCTCGATCAGGTCTTTTCCGCTCTCCGGGTACTCGACCGCATACCCCCGGGCGTGCATCGCTTTGAGGATTCTTACGACGCTTTCCAGCGTATCGAGGTGCGCCCCGGCCCCGACCGACGCCTCGACCGAGGCACAGGGCTTGTTGTGGAGGAAGAAGGCCACCCGCCTCTCCGCGGCGGGTTTCGCAGCAAGGTCGATCCACCGCCTCGCCCGGCCCACGAACTTCTCCATCCGCTCGTCGATGGGGACGTGCCGTTCGCCGGTCTCCTCCGGGCCGCGGGTCTCTGCCGCACCGATCGGCACCATCTCGATCGCACCGAAGAACTCGGGCATCGCGACGTACCAGGAGACGTCGCTCCCGCGCATCCCGTCCAGGTCGGCCCTCCACTCCGCTTCGGTCTGGTGGTAGAGGATCAGGGGGCGGAGCACCGGCATGCCGAACTCCTCAAGCACCTCGACAAAGGCATCGGCGTCGCGAGGCGGTGTGAACGTTCTTGCGTCGACGAGCGCATCGATCCGGCCCGCAAAGAAGGTCGCGAGCACCTCCCGGTCGGATCGCGCCCCGATAGCCTGGTCCGCGATCCCGAAGCAGAAGACCGGGAGGAGATCGTAGTGCTTCTCAAACTTCCGGATCAGGGATTCCTCGACGGCCAGATCCCCATTCACCCAGTGCGTCCGGGAGAAGAGGAGCCCGACACGGATGGGGTGCCGGGGAGGATACCAGGCCAGGTAGTCGTCGGGGTCATCGAAGACGCACCCGGCGTCCGGGTGGTAGATCCCCTCCCAGCGGGTCTCCCGCGGGGGGTCGTAGGCAACGTCCATCCCGGCCACCTCGGCCTGGACGTAGCGGACCAGGTTTTTGATGTTCTCGGGCCCGCCGTAGAGGAAGTAGGCACTCACCGTGGAGACGACGGCGAGCGGGACGGTCGAGGCCGACCAGGAGGCGTCCGTGTAGCCGAATGCTATCACCGGAACGCCCTCCGCGAGCCCGCCCAGGATCTCGTCCCAGACCGGGTCGTGAGACGGGTGGACCAGGACGATGTCTGAATCGTTGCACGACTCAATGCACCGCTCCCGCTTCTCCGCGTCGTCCGCCAGCTCATGCACCTGCCACGCCGAGAGATCGATCCCTGCCTCCCGCGCCGCATCGGAGAACTGCAAC
>DAOSER010000120.1:0-6444 GCA_035363235.1 Methanoculleus sp. | reverse complement strand
CAACCGCGCTCTCGACGAAGGCGACGAGCGTCTCGTTCGAGATATGGCTCCCCGGCTCCGCGATCCCGGGAGTTCCCTGCGCCGGAACGGAACTTTCGGGCTCGTTCTGCATGCACCCCGCGGTTATGAGGAGGAGGCCGAGGGCGCAGATGCACAGAGCCCGGATGGAAGGTGTAACCATACGATTAGATCAGTGATCATTCCCTAAGAATCTATAGAAACGCGTGCCGGGGGTTGAGCGCGGGCGAGGGGGAAGCAGCCTCTCTTACAGCCTCTCAAAAAAATGTGAGGGCTCTCTCGCCGCATCAGTCGTAGTCGCGGAAGAGCGCCGGGTTCTGCCTCCGGATCCACCACCGGCGGATCAGGTAGCCGGCCCCGATCAGCACCAGAATCACCCCTCCGACAAGGGCGACTGTTCCGAGCGGGAAGTCCGGCACCGGTGCGGCCGGAGCGGCTGCGGTCTGCTCCGCGACCGCACGTGCCGTGGTCTGTGCTGCGGTGGGCTCTGTTGTCGCCGCTACTGTCGGGGTCGTCACGGCCTCCTCGGGTTGCTCGACCCCGCTGATCGCAAAGAGGGAGAACCCGGGGCTCGTTGCCGTGAAGGTGACCGTCGACCCGGTCTCGTCCACGACCCACGTCGGGAGGGCCTCCCACGCGGTGCCGTTGTAGTGGTACATCACGACCTCCTCTGCGGTGAGGTTATGCTCCGCGAGCCACGCGGCCGGGACGGTGAAGGTGATGTTCGCCCCGGTGATCTCCGTAAAGCGGGCCGGTACCAGGTCGATGTACTGGTACGGGATGCCCGGCACCGGGGGGATGCCGGCACCCGGGGAGGACTGTACCCGCCCGGTGACGATCAGCATCTCAAGCCCGGTGCCGGTGACGGTGACCTTGCTCACGGCGGAGTTCCCGCCCACGTTATATCCTCCCGGCCCGCCCGTCGAGCCGCCACCGCTGCTGGAGGGGGGCCTTGAGGTTGGGGTGGGGGTTGGCGTGGGGGCCGTGACCGTGATGTAGCCGGCCCGTGAGAGCGCGTTGGATTTTCCCGCGTTACTGACCGTCAGGTTGACTGTGTAGGCCCCGGCAACGGAGTAGGTGTGCGTGGCGTTCCTCTCTGCCGCGTTTGTGGTGTTGAACCACGCACCGTCACCAAACGACCAGTTCCAGACGATTGGCGAACCGGTCGATTCGTCGGTGAAGTGGACGGTCAGGGGTGCCGTGCCGGAGGTCGGCGTGCCGTTGAAGGCTGCCGTCGGGGTAACCAGGGCCGTGACCGTGACATAACCGGTCGTTCGTATGGCATCGTAGCCATCGGCGTTGAAGATCTGCAGCGTTACCGAATAGGTGCCCGGGGCGGTATAGGTGTGTGTGGGGTTCTGTTCGGTTGATCCGGCAGGCTGAAGCCGCCACACGTCGCTCTTGGGGCCGAAGCTGCTGGCGCCGCCCATGATGAGGATACTGCTGTCCCGCGCCGCGGCGCTGGCGTGCCACCCTCTCTCCGGCCACCCGGCACTCGCGTTCACCTCCACCCACGTAGCGCCGGCATCGGTCGACCGCCACACGTCGTTCCTGAAGCCGCTGCCGGCCGAACCGCCCGCAAGCACGATGCTGCCGTCCGGCATCGTGAGGCTGGAATGACCGGATCTTGCCGTCCACCCGGCACTCGCGTTCACCTGTGTCCAGGTCGTTTCGTTGTCGGCCAACCGCCAGACATCGTTCAGTGGTCCGGATGCACCGGTACCACCCATGAGGACGATACTCCCGTTCGACAGCGCAGCACTGGCGTGACTATATCTTGCTTCCCATCCGGCATTCGCGTTCACCTGTGTCCAGGTCGCACCGGCATCGGTCGACCGCCACACGTCGTTCAATAGCAGTCCGCCGTCTTTCTGGCCGCCCATGAGGACGATGCTCCCGTTCGACAGCGCAACACTGGTGTGCTTGTATCTTGCCGCCCACCCGGCGCTCGCGTTCACCTCAGTCCAGTTCCCACCGGCATCGACCGACCGCCACACGTCGTTCAATAGCAGTCCGCCGTCTTTTTGGCCGCCCATGAGGACGATGCTGCCGTCCGGCAGCGCGACGCTGCTGTGGTAGGAACGTGCCGCCCACCCGGCGCTCGCGTTCACTTGTGTCCAGGTCGTTCCGTTGTCGGCCGACCGCCACACGTCGTTCTGCTTGGCGGCCCCGAAATTCTGCCCACCCATGAAGACGATGCTCCCGTCCGGCAGCGTGACGCTGGTGTGCCCGACCCGCTGTCCCCACTCAGCACTCGCGTTCACCTCCGTCCAGGCTTCGCCGTAGGTCTCGTCGCCGAAGAACCATGCCCACCCGGTCGGGCCGCCGGTCGATGCGTCGGTGAAGGTTACGGCCAGGGGCGCCGTGCCGGAGGTCGGCGTGCCGCTGAACGCTGCTGTGGGCGCCGCAGCGTTTGCCGAGCCGATCAGCAGCGAAAGAGTCGCAATAAACAGGCATAATGTTAATACAGGAGTGCTTTTAAGATGTTCTGTCATCAGATGATAAATAAAATTTAAGAGTATAAACTTTTCCCTTTTATTTCGCGCGTCTGGTGGCGGTTCAGCTGTAAATGAGCTTTTAAATGTCATTGATAGTATGATACCTCTCAATATCGTCCCCTATTTAGAATAAAGGCAGAATTCGAGATTGTGTGGGTATTTTACCGCATTTCACGGATTATTCTCATTCGTAATCTTTAAGTAGTACCTGGTTCTGCCGGTGCCCCCTCACGGACAGATTATCACCATAATCACCCATTCTCACAGAGCAACCCCTCCCCGAGCGCGAAAGTGCGACCTCCGACCGGTCCACCGGCCGCATGGTAAAAGAATGGGATATAAATTCCGCGAGGACGGTACATACTTTATCGAAATCGATCGCGGACACCTGCGGCAACCGGTCCCGAAATGGTCACCGGGAATCTGCGTTGCGACAGATACGGGCGGGTGCCGGACCCTGCATACGAGTGATACCATGAGCGAACCGTTGCGCGTGTTGTTGATCGGGGAGAACCCCGGCATTGCCGTGAGTGTCCGGGAGATGCTCCGCGAGTACGGGCGCGAAGTTGACTTGATGTACTGCGGTCGCCTGGAGAACGGGCTTGCCGCGATATCGGAGGGCGGAATCGACGTCGTGCTTCTCGACCTCGACCTCCCGGGCGGCCGGGGTGCAGCGGTCTTCGACCGGCTGCGGGCGGCCGCGCCCGATCTCCCGATCATCGTACTCGCCGCGGCCGGAGACGACCCCGCCGTCCTCCGTGCTATGGAATGCGGCGCGCAGGACTACCTGGTAAAGGAAAAGACCGACGGGGAACTGCTCTGCCGGGCCGTCAGGTACGCGATCGAGCGGACGCGGGTGGAGACCGCGCTCCGGCACTCTGAGATGATGTATCGAAGGCTGGTCGAGAACCTCAACGAAGGCGTCATCGCCGTGGACGAGGCCGGCCGCATCACCTTCGCAAACCCGCGCATGGAAGAGATCCTCAGCTGCCCCGCGCATCGCCTGATAGGCTCGCCGGTCGCCGGGTTCATCGCCGGGACCTCCCCGGGCGGAAAAAACCCGCTCTGCCGGGAGACCGACCGGAAGCAGGAGTTTGAACTGGATCTCCTCGCCGGCGACGGCGGGCGCGTCCACGCGCTCGTGGTCACCTCGCCGGTCTTCGACGCTGCCGGCGCCTTCCGCGGGTGTTTTGCCGGAGTGCTCGACATCACCGACCGCAAAAGGGCGGAGGAGGCGCTCAGGCAGAGCGAGCAGAAGTACCGGCTTGTCGTGGAGAGTCTCAGCGAGGGGATCTGGGTGATCGACCGGGACGGCTGCACGTCGTTTGTCAACCCCCGGATGGCGGAGATGCTCGGCTATACCCCGGAAGAGATGATCGGGGAGTCCTTCTACTCGTTCCTCGCTCTCTCCTGCGGCCCCGCGATGCGGGATCGCCTGAATAACCGGGATGACGGCGTCCGGGAGCAGTACGAGTGCGAATTCGTCCGCAAGGACGGCGGCAGCATCACCGCGCTGATGATTGCGTCCCCGTTTACCGACAACTCCGGCAAGTTCCGGGGCCTGATCGCCGGCGTTATGGATATCACCGAGCGCAAACGTGCCGAAGAGGAGATCCGGATCAGAAACGAACAACTCATGGTGCTGAACCAGGTGGTCGGCGCTTCGGCTGCTTCCCTTTCTCTTGCTGAACTCCTGGAAGATTCGCTTGAGAAGACGCTTGAGATGATGGGGTTTGATGTCGGCATCGTGTATATGCTCGATGCCGAGCGCAAGCGGGCGCTGCTGCAGCACCAGAAGGGGCTCCCCTCGTCGGCGATGCCCCGGATACGTATCATCAAGGTCCACCACTGGCCGTTCAACTTCGTCTTCGTCGCCGGCCAGCCCCGCTACATAGGGCCGCGGCCCGACCTGAGTTCCATCGAGGCGGGTATCCTTGAGGAGCTCGAAGTATCGGTACTCGCCTGCATCCCGCTCATCGCCGAATCGGTCGTTGTCGGGGCGGTGTATGTCGGCAGCAGGACAAAGGAATCCTTCTCCCGTGAGGAGATGGCGCTTCTGGAGATGGTGGGCAAGGAGATCGGGTCGGGCATCCTGAAGGGGATGCTGCATAAGAAACTGGAGGCGGCGAACCGGGAGGCGAACCTGTATCTCGACATCATGACGCACGATATCAGGAACGCCGAGAATGTCTCGGGCCTGTATGCCGATCTCCTCGGTGAGATGCTTGAAGGTGAGGAGGCGCTGTACGCGAGAAAGATCCGCAGCTGCATCCAGAGGAGCGCAGATATCCTTGGCAACGTCACCACGATCCGCCGCATCCACCATGATTCGCCCGATGCCGGGCCGGTCGACCTCGATCTCGTCGTCAGGGAGAAGGTCGCCGCCTTCCCGGATGTTACGATAGCGTTTTCGGCCAGCCACCGCCGGGTCTGGGCGGACGATCTCCTCTCCGAGGTCTTCGCGAACCTCATCAGAAACGCTGTCGAGTTCGGCGGCCAGGACGTCCGGATCGCCATACGGGTTGAGGATTACGACGGCGAGAGCGTGCTGGTCTCCGTCGAGGATACCGGGCCGGGCATACCCGATCCCATGAAGGATTCGATCTTCCACCGGTTCGAGCGGGGCTGGGTCGGAGGGTGCGGTGACGGGCTCGGGCTCTTCGTCGTCCGCACCCTCATCGAGCGCTACGGCGGCACAATCCGCGTGGAAGACCGGGTGGAGGGCCGGCCGGAACTCGGTGCGGCGTTCAGGTTCACTCTCCGGGAGTTTCTTTCGTCCGGAGACGACGAAGACGACGAGTATCTGGACGAAGAGGAGTGCGGGTGAACACACCCCATCTGGAGAACCTCCGCCTTTCGTGACCCGGCCTATGCATTGTCGGCTTTATGTCGGGGTGGGGGCTGACGTTTCGCTTCTGTATCAAAAGGTTTAAGCCATGCCGCCACTATTTAGCGTCGTGGCATCTGTATATGTCCGGGTCACCCAGTTCGCTATAGCGATCGCGGTCTGTCTGCTTGCGGGGTTCATCGGGTCGCTCTTCACGACACCGGCCATTCCTACCTGGTACGCCGGCCTCATAAAACCCGCCCTGAACCCTCCTGCATGGGTCTTCGGCCCGGTCTGGACGACGCTCTACATCCTCATGGGCATAGCGCTCTACCTTGTCTGGAGCAAGGGGTGGGAGCGTAAGAACGTGCAGGTTGCTACGGCGATCTTCGCTGTCCAGCTGGCCCTGAACGTCCTCTGGTCGTACCTCTTCTTTGGAATGCAGGCGCCGTTCTTCGCTTTCATCGAGATTATACTCCTCTGGATTGCGATATTTATGACGATAGCCGCCTTCTACCGGGTATCGGTTCCCGCGGCGGTGCTCCTCGTCCCCTATATCATCTGGGTGACCTTCGCGGCCTACCTTAATTACGGCATCTACGTTCTCAACCCGTAGGGCCGCTTACAACTCCGTTTTTTTCGGAGAGTGGCGGGTTGGGTCGAAGGTGCGATGAAGAACACAAAAAAGCAATGGTTGTTCGCACCGGCCCCGGTCCATGAGCCGGGAAATCCCTCACGAGCGTTAGTATTTCTCAATCTGCCGCCAGACATGGGCGAACCGCTGGAAGGCGGTATAGTGCCCGAGGACGCCGAATATGACGAGGAGCCACCCGAGGTAGTTCAGGCCGTAGATCTCCCCCGGGATCAGCACCGTGAGGGCGCTGGCGATGATGATCAGCACCAGGCGGTCTGCCCGGCCGAGAATCCCCCCGTAGAACCTGCCGATCCCGACAGCCTGTGCCTGGGTGCCGAGGTACGAAGACATCAGGACTCCGGTCAGCGCGAAGACGCCGATCGGCCAGGGTGCGGCACCGCCAGCAAAGATCCCGGTGATGATGAATATGTCGGCGTAGCGGTCGATGACGTGGTCCAGGAAATCCC
>DAOSER010000119.1:0-6561 GCA_035363235.1 Methanoculleus sp. | reverse complement strand
AACCACTCGTCGATGACGCCGGCAAGGTTTCTTCTGCACTCTTCGAGTGTCTTCCCGGTTGCCCAGACTCCGGGGAGCTCCGGGACTTCCCCGTAGTACGGTTCGATGTCCTCGATGATCTCGTAGCGGGCGTGTTCGAGTGCCACGGTGATGTATTTGGGGATTATTCTAGCATCTATAGGGCTGGTTCCATCTATGGGGTTTTCGTTCGCCGGTTGGACGGGGGGTTATGGGCCAGTGTTTGGCCCTGTTGTCCTGTCCCCGGTTGTCGTCCTTCAGAACGGGTAGTCTGTGGAGTTGCTGATGTATTGGTTGAGGTTCTTGAAGGTGACCGTCGGCCAGTCGTATCCGGTGAAGAATCCATCGCGGGCGATGACGACTCCCTCAAGTGAGGCCCCGCTAAATGTTACCTTCCCTTTGGGGGCGAAGAAGACACCGGTCACATGCCCATTACCTTTTTCGATACGAATGTCTCCATTTCTTGCGATAACTACGACATTTTCTGCTCGGAGATCTCCCGACGGTGTATATGAATAACTGTCAGCAAATATCTTCACACCGTCTGTCAGGGCCCCGCTTGAGACGTACCCTCTTGCCGCGTACCAGTCGGCGGATTTCGTGGGGGGAATCTTCTGGTCCGGCATGGTGAATCCCGGCACTGTTTCCTGCTTGATGCATTTTGCAATTACATTGATGGCATAGTTGTTGTTGTAATTCTTAGGGGGCGTGATACTGCCGGTATAGTATATGTGCGCACCATCTGCAATCCATGGCGTATTGTCAAGAGTAAGATCCCCATTGACATAGACGTTCCCGTGGAGTCTTGCGTCCTTCAGGATGAAGTTTCCGGCGACGTATACGTCGCCGTAGATGTGTCGTTGTCCATCCCATAGTCTAAGATCCCCGTTGATGTATATTTCTCCGGGTTTATCCGACGATCCGAGGCCGGCACTCCCATCGTTCAGGGTAACGTCACTGTTGATGTAAATGTTCGATACGGAGATGGAGGTGCCGCCATTGAGGTCGTTTGTGTTCAGCCCTCCGGTGATGATGACGGTAGCATCGGGACCATTGACCCTGTTTCCTTTGAACTGCAGTGCGTTGCCGTAGACGAAGACGTTCTCGTCGATGACGAAGTTGACGAAGGACTTCGTAACCCGGATGTAATCCGGTTTCGTGAGGGTGCTCGTCCCGAAGGCATTGCTCGCGGTCAGCGTCACGGAGTAGTTGCCGGGGCTCTCGTAGATGTGGATGGGGTTCTGCACGGTCGACGTGCTGCCGTCCCCGAAGTCCCAGGCCCAGGCGGTCACAGTCCCGGTGCTCTGATCGGTGAACTGAACCGCGAGAGGAGCGTCACCTTCGGTGATGTTCGCGGTAAAGGCGGCCATGGGCGGGGTCAGGACGGTGATCAGGTTGGTCTTTGTCTCGGTGTCTTCGCCGTCAGCGTTACTCGCCGTCAGGGTGACGGTGTAGATGCCTGCACTGCTGTAGGTGTGCACCGGATTCTGCCCGGTCGATGTACCTCCATCGCCGAAGTTCCAGAGCCACGCGGTCGGTCCTCCGGTGGAGGCATCGGTGAACGTGACAGCGAGCGGGGCGAGGCCGGAGGTGGGGCTGGCGGTGAAGGCTGCGGCAAGGGGCACCGGCGTGGGTGTCGTGGTCACTGTCGGTGTGGCTGTTACCGTCGCTGTCGGCGAAGGCTCTGCGGTCGGTCCCGGGATCGGCCCCTTCCACCCCTCGGAGGTATGGAGGAGGTACTCCCCGCCGCTACGGTCAGCGTAGACCATCAGTACCTCCGATTTCGGGACCTCCGGTGCTCCGGGAAGGGACTCCGGGGGGCTGTAGACGAGGATATCCCCGATGCCCCAGGCTGTCCAGTCTTCTTTACTCCCTTTGGTGAGCGCTTCGTTGCCGAGCACCGCGATCCCGTTGTCGATGTAGATCCGGAGCTGGTCCCGCGGTATCATGTCCCCACCCTGATGGCGGATGGCGACGCTTCCGTTGTCGCCGTAGGTCACGTTGAAGGTTACCGACGGAAGGACCGGGGCCGCCTGCTGGGAGAGGAGGACAACGGTAAAGGCGGTGATGCCGAGCGCGATGACCGCTATGAGGAGGATCGCTCCCACGGCCTCGGAAACGCCGTCTTCGCGAAGGATTCTTCGTGTTGGATTCCGGCATGCCGTTCTGCTCATGCCCCTGTGTGAGATTTCTCTCTCCGGCTTCCCGCCCGGCCTCTGCTGCATTTACTCCAGTCTCCTATGGATAGATCGGATTGCCGTTCCGTGTCACCTGTTCTGCCTTCCCGACGAAGTGAACCCCGTTACCGAGTGCGCCTGTCGATGCATACTGCATCACGAGCAAGGTGGGATGAGCGGGCTCGATCCGGTAAAACCAGAAGGTATCGCCGTTCTCGTCGTCGAGGACGGTTGCATTGTCGATGATCAGGCGAGTATGTTCTGTTCCGCCCTTCACGCTGAAGTTGAGCATTGAGGCAAAGTTGTCGTAGTCGGTGATCCAGCTCTCCGTCAGGTCGCCGTTCCCGCTGATGTCGGGCCCCCAGACACCGTTATGCCTGATGAAGATCCGGAGGTCGTTCACACCGTCGCCCTGCGCTTGGATACTCCACCCTTTGTTCCCGAGCATGAAGAACATCAGGTCCGGCGTCTTTCCCGGGGCTAACTCAATCTTTACCTCGTCGCCTACGGCAAGATTCGTCCGCGGGTTGTTGCCGATGACCAGGTACGACCCTCCGCCGGTGACCCGGAACTGGAGCGTCCCTTCGAACACGCCCTGAGAACCGCGTTCCGCCCGGGTGAAGTAGATCGAGTCTCCCTCAAGCTGCTCGCGGAACTGGTCGACCACCCAGGCATCGAGTTCGTCCTGGTCGTCGAAGGTCAGGGTGATATTCCCCGTCGGCGGTGTCATTCCCGGGCCCGCCGGGGTGTCCGGGGCTGCGGCAGTCCCGCTGCTCTGGCCGAGCGTGGCCGATTTCAGGAGCAGCTCCGCACCGCCGCCGGTATACACCACCCGCACCTCATGGGGCTCTCCTGCGGTCGCGAACGTCAGCGTCTCACCGAGCGACCACGGCCAGGCACCGTCCCCGCCGGTGACGGCTGCGTCCTGGTTGTCGAGCACGGTTCCGTCGATGGAGATGATAAATTCCTCTTCGTCAAGTGTATCCCCTCCGTTGTGCGTGAGGAGGATGCTGGTTGTCGTGTTGGATACGAGGATGGCGACCTGCGGTGTCTCTTCTGGGAGAGGTTGGGAATAGAGAGTGACGACGATGATCGAGACGCCGAGCACCGTGACAGAGATCAGGAGGATGGCGGCGACGACTTCTGAGGTGGCT
The DNA here is from genome assembly GCA_035363235.1 of Methanoculleus sp. Classification (GTDB taxonomy): domain Archaea; phylum Halobacteriota; class Methanomicrobia; order Methanomicrobiales; family Methanoculleaceae; genus Methanoculleus. The sequence continues at coordinate 3,212 of DAOSER010000119.1, read as the reverse complement.
TTTTCATTTGTCATCACTTTGTTCATCTCCTATGTTGCTGATGCAGCTGGTTACACGGTTTCTAGAGTGGTTTCCCCTCCCTATATTACATGGTCTGGATGGCGTAGTTCTCTGCGCCGCCATCGTACCATATACCCATTCCTTGGTTTTCGAGGTCCATGTAACCTGTGCTGTCTGGTTTGAGATTGTAGAGCGTTATTGGCCTGTTGTCCTGCGTCGCATCGATTATGGCAATGCCATCAACTCTAAAGTCCGTCCACTTGTTCAATGATGGGACGACTAAAGTGAGGTTTGAGGCGAAGTTGTCATATGCGTGGATGTCTATGTCATTGATGACTCCACTTTCTTTGTATTTGCCATTGATGTAGACTGAGACATCGTTAAATTGGCTGAAATCATTGATCCGTGGAGATTCTATGTTGATATGGCCTTTGCCGTCACTACCTATGACTAGGCAGACGGTATCATTGATCGCCAGATCATAGGTGGTTCCGGTTACCTTTATGTCGGACCATGGTCCCCGGACGCGGAACTCCATTGCTCCGCCTTTTTCAAGCCAACCCTCTTTTGGTTCTTTCGTATTGAGCAGGATGTCATGGCATGGGCTTTGTGTTGGCGTCACCGTTGGCGTCACCGTTGGTGTTACTGTTGTCTGTGTCGCCGTGGGAGAAGCGGTCGTATCGACGGAGGCCGACTCCTGTGCCGCCTGATTGTCCTCCGCGGTACTCCCGATGTCGAGGGACTTCAGAGCGGCGGACGATGCCCCACCGGTGTAGACGACGCCAATCCGTTTCGGCCTGATGTCGGTCCAGTAGGTCAGGGTGTCGCTGACGGCGAAGGGATCCGTGAACTCGTCCTCGTAGCGCGTGATATTAATCTGTCGATCAGCCGAATCGTATGCTCGGACATCGAGATCGTTCGGAATCAGAGTGTCTCCTCCGTTATGGAAGAGCGTTACGTTGAAGATCCCGCCTGCCGCGTCTTCACAGCCGATGATGATATCGGCGTTTGGAATCTTTTCCGGTGCAGGTTCGGACGTCACGGTGACGCTGATGATAGCCGCACCGAGTACAACAACGCTTACCATCAGAATGATCCCGATGTTCTCGGAGATGCCCGAATCATTGTGTAGTGCCTTCATAATTACACCTGAATTTGTTGTTTTCAGTCCTTCCGCTATCCTGTCACGACCTGCTGGAGTGCCACGCTGAAGCTCGCCCGGCTCAGGGTGAGATCGACATATCCTACTTCTTTTTGTGCCGGAACTGCGCCGGACACCGGGCGGCAGATGAGGCTGACCCGGTTCCCTTCTGTCTTGATGTAAACCGGTCGTGCATCCGATGCCATCGGATTTTTAAACCCTCCTCGGTCTGCGGCGTCGAGGAAGACCTGCTTCCACAACGCTGCCGTCTCTGCGTCGTGAGCATCGATTGTCAGGGTTACATTATCGGTAGCGCCGGTTCCCTCTACGGACGTATGTGAAACCCCTTCTCGCAGCCGCGTGTCGACACGGGCGACGCCCTGCCCCGCCGTCGTCTGATAGCCATACACCTGGATTGCGGCGATATTGACCTGGAGACGATATTCAAGAGTGCTTCCCAAACTTGCGTTTACTGTATAGAGCGACAGACCAGGCGAGAGGCGGGCAGTGGCACCTTCACCCTGGGAGAGGAAGAGCCCTCCCATCTGGTAGTAATACCGCTGCTGAAGCCAGTAGTTATTGGAAGATTCGAACGCGACCTCGCCCATCGGTTTGAGCATAACTGGGGAGGCCATCCCCGTGCTGTTAATTGTGAGGTTGTCGTAGTATCTGTTTACCGAGAGGGTTCCTCCCGACGAGACTGGGGCCAGTATCGGGAAGATGACCCCGCCGCCCTGGCTGTAGCCACCTTCTGTCCCGAGGTCGAACGAGGTGCTGAGCGTCGTTCCTTCAAGAGAGTTTGTCCCGTTGATACTGTTCAGCCACAGCGAGTCCAGGCTGATCTTATAGTCGATGAAGCGGTCTTTCACGGCGCTCATGTGGAGGATCTCGTTCTCGCGCCCGACCGCCGGCACGCCGTACAACTGATAAAGCGAGAGAGCGACGACGATAACCCCCAGTATCAGCACAAATCCGACAACTTCCGAGAGAGCGTCGTCACGCGCGCGGGACGGCATAATCAAAGTAACTCTCTGTCAGAGGGCTATATTTACCTATTGTTTCCCGTCATCCGCGCTCCGTCGGGTAAACCTTAATCCGGAAGATACCCGGCAGCCTAATGCCCGTGCCGGGCCTCTCCTGCCCCCTCCCCTTCACCATCAAACCTTTTCACCTTGGCCCGCCCATAATAACTCCAGTATGCAACAGGAGTCGGGAGTTTCCCCGGACGGAGTATCCCTCTCGCAGGGGTGCGTCCTCTGCCGCCAGGGTGCAAAGATGGTCCTCTTCGTCACCGGCCGGTGCCACCGCACCTGCTGGTACTGCCCGCTCTCCCGCGAGCGAAAAGGTCGGGATGTCGTGTTCGCAAACTCACGGTGGGTCTCGTCGCCGGCCGAGGCCATCCGCGAGGCCGAGAGCATGAGCGCCCTCGGCACCGGGATCACCGGCGGCGAACCCCTGATCGAACTCGACCGGGTGGTGGCGTACTGCAGGGCGCTCAAGGAGCACTTCGGCCCGGACCACCATATCCACCTCTACACCGGCCTCGCGCCGGACGAAACAACCCTCCGGCGCCTGCAGGGGCTGGTCGACGAGATCCGGCTCCATCCCCCTCACGAGTGCTGGCCCCGGATCCTCGAGACCGGCTACGCCGGATCCGCCGTCCTCGCCCGCGAGATGGGCTTTGCCGTCGGGATCGAGGTCCCGGCGCTCCCCGGCATCGGGGCCCTTGCCGCCGCCCTCCCGCTCCTCGACTTCCTCAACATCAACGAACTCGAGTGGGGCGAGACCTGCGCCGCCGCCATGCGCGAGCGCGGGCTCGAGCCCGAGGACGGCGTGCACAACGCCGTGCTGGGTGCCCGGCAGTGGGCGGAGGAACTCCCTCCCGATCCAAAAGTCCACTTCTGCTCGTCGGTCTTCAAGGACTCGGTCCAGTTACGGGAACGCTTAAAGCGGATCGCTGCCAACACTGCGCGACCGTTCGAAGAGGTGACCGACGACGGAACCGTTGTCTACGGCGTGCTCGAGCCTGCGGGCGCCGTCGACGAGTTCCTGGAGAGTCTCGATGAGGACG
>DAOSER010000118.1:0-6593 GCA_035363235.1 Methanoculleus sp. | reverse complement strand
GCTCGCCGCCCAGTGGGAGGTCAAAGAGGAGGTCCGGTGCGTGGACTGCGGGAAGGTCGCCCGGGGCTACCGCCTCGTCCGGGCGCAGAACTACGATAAATCCAAAGATCCTGCGCCCGAGTTCCGGTGCGAAGAGTGCTCGAAGAGGAAATCGGAGGAACTCAAGAAGCGGGGTGTCAGGCACTGAAGGGAGGGGTTCCCGCTCCGTAAGGGCCCAACCGGTGGGCCACGGGAAACCATGCTCCTTCTTTCTCATCACGCCTGCTCACCCACGGCTTTCCAGTGGATATCGCCACACGGGGTGGGGCTGACGGGGAGGGGGGCGTGCCCCCCTCCCCTGTCCCCTCCCCCCAATGGCGATAGCCACCACGGTCCACTGTACCAGGCTTTTTTATCGTCTCGGCCTATTCTGTCAGCCGCAGCCCATCTACATCGCTCTTCCCAGGCTCGGTTCCCGCACGACCCCATGCATACGAAAGAACCTTCTCAAACAAACCCCACCCCGACCCCCATCCCCGCCAGCGCCGCACAAACCCCCACCTGAACCGCCATGTTGTCGTCGAGCGGGAAGAAGGCCTCGATGATGCCGGCAACGGCCGCGGCGATCACAGCTGCCCACCAGGGGATCAGGAAGGCCAGCGCGAGAGCGGCCGCTGCCGCCCCGGCAAGCGTTCCCTCGAGCGATTTGCTGCCGACGAGGGTGTGCCGCCCGAAGCGCAGCCCGGCGAGCGTCGCGACGCTATCGAGCACCCCGACCGTGACGAGGCCGACCGCGGTATACTCCCGCGAAAAGACCGCGAGGCAGAAGAGCGCTCCGGCGGCGTAGGCGATGCCCCCCTTGAGCGGCACCTTCCCGGTGCGCTCCGACTCGTCCATCACCCGCGAGAGAACCGGGACGTCGTAGCCGCGGGTGAAGGCGTCGCAGAGGAGGAACTGGAGGACGAGTAAGGCGCTCACGAAGATGAACGCCCAACGGTCGTCCAGGCGGAGGATCACCGCCGCGCCGAGGACTCCCATGACCAGGTGAACCGTCTGGCGGAACGTTTCGCCCATCACACCCGGATAGCAGCCCGGAGAGATAAAGCATCGTGATGGTATCCGGCCTTTGCCGGGGAGCAGTCACCTTAAAGTAGTCTCCTTCCATCCAACACCCCTGAGGGAGAAGAAGATGGCAGAGATACGAAAGTATGTCAACCCCCCCGCCGCCGAAGTGATATGCGAGTTCCGGTTTCCCGAGGATATCCCCTGGGATATGACTTATCCGGGCATACTTTATGGTCACCTGAAGGATGCCTACCCGAAGAGAGACCAGCGCTACGTGCGCGAGGTGGTCATGCTCCTCGGCCCGGAGGGCCTCCGCGAGGAGCTCCTGGTCGGCGAACGATCGATATTCCTCGCCGAGGACGAGGGCTGCGCCGTCCAGGTCGGGCCCCGCCTCTTATCGGTGAGCTGCCAGAAGCCGTACGTCCACTGGGAGGCCTTCTCGGAGCGGATCCACGGTGCGTTCGACCGGTTCCGTGAGGTTGTCAGCGCCGATACCATCGGCACGATGAACCTGCGCTACGTCAACTTCATCGAGATCCCCGAAGCGGAAGTGACGCTCTCGGATTACTTCGCCTTCTACCCCACCCTCCCGCCGGAACTCCCGCGGGTGCCGGCGGGGTTCATCACCGGGTGCGAGTTCTCGTTCCACGACAATCGCGACAACTGCCGGGTGGAACTGACCGATGCCGTGCCGGAGTCGACGGGGCACAACGCGTTCCTCCTGAATATCGACTACTTCCTGTCGGAGGAGAAGAGCATCCCGCTGGATGGAGTGGCCGACTGGCTGGAGATCGCCCACACCCACGTGCGGGACATCTTCGAGGCCTGCATCAAGGACACTCTCCGCGACCTCTTCACCATCAGGGAAGAGGTGCCGGTGGCGGCACGGTGAGGTGAGGTCTCGCATGGGCGACATCGTGCGGCGAAAATGGATGACGATGATGGACGTCCACGCCGGGGAGGTGGAGCGGGTCTACGGCGGGCCGGTCGGGCTCATCTGGGAGATGCTCGCGGGCGAGGACGCCGACACCGAACGCGACATCGAGGCCCTTGCGGCGAGAGCGGGGCTCATCGAGGGGGTCAGGGTGCTTGCCCTCCTCCCGGGTCCGGGAGGCCCGGCCCGGCGCATCGCCAGGGAGTACGGTGCGACCGTGATCGGGCTTGCCGCGATACCCCGGATGGTCGATCTGGCCGTCAGGAGAACCGAGGAGGCGGGGCTCCACGGCCGGGTCGACTTCCAGCAGGGAAACGCACTTGAGATGCCGTTCCAGGACGGGATCTTCGACGCCGCCTGGGGTGAGGGCACCTGGTGCTACGTGACGGACAGGGATCTGATGGTCCGCGAGGTCTTCCGCGTGTTAAAACCGGGGGGCACCCTCGCATTCACCGACTGGGTGCAGACCGGGGCGATGAGCGACGATGAGTGGCACACACAGGATACCTTCAGGATCTTCCCCTACTTCGAGACCCTGGAGAGCTACGCGCAGCTCGTTGAGCGGAACGGGTTTGCCGTCGCGGACCGGGGGACGATCCCGGGAGACCCGGCCAGGCAGGTCGCCAGGATCCGCGAGCGGCTGGAGCACGGCAGGGATACGGTCGTCGGGCTCTTCGGGGATGAGGCATACGAGGATGCCCTGCGGGGGCTTGACCTCTGGGAGAAGGCCGTCGGCCGGGGGCTCATCGGCCGCGGATGGCTGCTTGCAAGGAAGCCGTAGAGCCGGGTGGAGAGGATACGGTGTTACCCAGGATCTCCGGCAGGGCTCGCCGCTGGACGCTGCCCGACCTCGATGCGGCAGTCCGGCGGTGCCGGGCGCAGAACGCCCGGGGCATTCGGTGCATCCTCGATGCTCTCGGCGAGTACGCCCGGAGCGAGCGGCAGGTCCGGGAGAACCTGGAGCGCTCTTCTACCGCCATAGCCGCGATCGATGAGCAGGGCCTGGACGCATCCCTCAGCGTAAAGATGACCGCGCTCGGTGCGCTCATCGACCGTGATGCCTCCCGGGAATCCCTGATCCGGCTCTGCAGCGGTGCGCATGCACGCGGTGTCGGGTTCGAGGTGGATATGGAGGGGCGGGGTCTTGTGGAGACGACGGTGGAGGCCGCCGTCGCCTGCGCCCGGCAGGGACTGCCGGTGACCCTCGCCCTCCAGACCTCCCTCGACCGCACCGCGGGTGACCTCGACCGCGTCGTCCGCCACGGGATCCGGCCCCGCCTGGTGAAGGGAGCCTATGGAGCGGATACAGACGACCCCGGCGAGGTCCGGGAGCGCTTTCGCACGCTTGCAGCGGGACTCCTCGACCGGGGCGTGCCGTTCTCGGCCGGCACCCACGACCCGGACCTGATCGCGTGGCTGGTGGAGCGTGCGGGCGGGACGGTCGAGTTCGCGTTCCTGATGGGGCTTGCGGACGAGACGAAACTCCGGCTCGCGGGGGAGGGGCGGGCCGTCGCGGAGTACGTGCCCTTCGGTGGGCAGGCGGCGGCGTATGTCGTCCGGCGCGAGGCCCACCTCGCGAGGCTGGCGGCGGAGGGGAGGGCGCCGGTGCCCTAGCTCTTCATCACCATCCCTATCGTCTCGGTCACGATTTCGGGGCTCGTGTAGCGTCGCCGGGGCAGCCGTTCGAGCGTCTGCACGACCTCGTCCGGCGCATTGGCCCCCCGGGCGTAGTCGATCAGGTCCTCTCTGCTTGCCGGGTAGGCGACGCCGCTCAGATACTCGTGAACGCGCTCGGCGGTCATGCCGGTTGGTAAAGCCATCTATCCCACCTCCTCTTCGGCCCCGCTATGGCGGGGGACGTATTTGACCATATCCCACGATCCGGATCAGGCGCACAGTCCGGGTGCCGGGACAAGGCTATAATAGGACATGCCACAATGAGTCGAACCATCCGGTCAGGGGAAATACTGCATGATTCAGGCACGGGGAAGCGGCATACTCCTGCATATCACGTCCCTGCCGTCGCCGTACGGCATCGGGGACTTCGGCCCGGCGGCATACCGGTTCGTCGAGGCGCTTGAGCGAGCCCGGCAGCACTACTGGCAGATCCTGCCGCTCAACCCGACAGAGACTGCGTACGCTCACTCACCCTACAGCAGCCCGTCGGCGTTTGCCATAAACACCCTCCTCATCAGCCCGGAGATGCTCGTCCGGGAGGGGTTCCTGAGGAAGAGCGACCTGGAGCCGGCACCCGGTTTCCCTGAGGAGCGGACGGCGTACGAGGCGGCCGCATGGTACCGCGAACGGCTGTTTGCGGTTGCGTATGAGCGGTTTCGCTACTCCGGGCCGGATCGCAGGTTTGAGGCGTTCTGCGACGAGGCGGGATGGTGGCTCGACGACTACGTGCTCTTCGTCGCGCTCAAGGACCGTTTCCGCGGGCAGGCGTGGACCCGGTGGCCGGAGGAGGTCCGGACCCGGGAGCCGGAGGCTCTCAAAGAGATGCGCGAACTGCTCGACGGTCGGATCCGGAAGGAGAAGTTCCTCCAGTACCTCGCCGCCCGGCAGTGGTCGGCCCTCCGGCGCTACTGCACGGAGCGGGGCATCCAGGTCATCGGCGACATCCCGATCTACGTCGCGTACGATAGCGTCGACGTCTGGGCGAACCCCGGGATCTTCAAACTGGACGAAGACCTCCGCCCGACCGTTGTCGCCGGGGTGCCTCCCGATATCTTCAGCAAGACCGGGCAGCTCTGGGGGAACCCGGTCTACGACTGGGCAGCGCTCCGTGAGAGGCGATACGACTGGTGGGCGGGCCGGCTCGCCCGGTCCGCCGAACTCTACGACCTCTTCCGGATCGACCACTTCCGGGCGTTCGCGGACTACTACGAGGTCCCGGCGGGCGACGCGACGGCGGAGCGCGGCACCTGGGTCGACGGGCCGGGAGCCGACTTCTTCGAGGCGCTCGCCCGCAGGTACCCCTGCTTTCCAATCGTCGCCGAGGACCTGGGGGCGAACACCCCGGCCGTCCAGGCCCTCCTCGACCGGTTCGCCTTCCCGGGGATGAAGATCCTGCTCTTCGCATTCGGCGAGGGGATCGCGAAAAACGCCCACATCCCGCACAACTACGTCCATAACCTCATCTGCTACACGGGGACGCACGACAACAACACGGCGAGAGGGTGGTTTGAGGAAGAGGCGACGGATGAGGACAGGCAGCGGTTCTTCACCTACATCGGGCGGCAGGTGGGGGCGGACGGGGTTCACCGGGAGCTCGTCCGGCTCGGGATGACCTCGGTCGCGCGGGCATGCATCATCCCGATGCAGGACGTCCTCGGGCTCGGCGCGGAGGCGCGGATGAACTACCCCTCGACCACCACGGGGAACTGGGTGTGGCGGATGACGCCGGGGGGGTTCGCCGGTGCGCCGTTCGAGTGGCTCCGCGAGCTCGCGGAACTCACGGGGCGCGGGTGAGTTGTTGTTCTTGGAATCTTAACTGCTCTTCTAGATGGCCTTGCCTGGAGTTGCTCCAGAGCACGGATTTCCATCGGATATCGCCACGTACTGCCCCCGCCCCTGAGGGGCGGGGGAGGAGGCCGGAGGCCGGGAGGGGTGGGGTTACAACTATATTAGGTGTAGACAGGGGAGGGGGCATGCCCCCCCTCAAAGCCTAACGGCTTCTCGTGCTCCGTTCCTTTCGGAACATCGCACTCCCCGCGAGCCCCTCGCACCTAACGGTGCTCACGCTCACTGCGTTCGCGCCTCGCACCTTCGGTGCTCGAACTCCACTCCTAGCGGAGTGTCGTTCCCCCAACGGCGATATCCCCACGGTCCAGTGTATCGGGCACTCTCGGAAACACGCTAGTTTCCATGTTCTGGGATAACACGACCTACTTGATGGTCTCTCCGGAGTCCAGAAGTCAAAGAGCAGGAGCCCCCCTTCTACTGGTTGCTTTTGAGGCCACCATCTGGATCAATATCTGGAAGTCAGGACTTCGAGTTCTTCCCGGACCGTCCGGCGGACCATCTCCTCGATCCTGGTGTAGTCGCGCTTCGCCTTCTCCTGCGCCGCAAGCATCTCTTCCATCTTCATGATCCCGGCTGAGAGGTTCTTCCCGTACTTCAGGGCGATCGCCAGCGCCTCTTCGTCGACCCGGACGACTCTCGACATGGAGAAGAGTTTTACGGCCGGGGATTTATTTGTTACAGTTTTGTTACAGGATGGGCGATAGTGTTACGGTTTTGTTACACACGCGAGGGATCTGTAACAATTGTGTTACACGAAGCGATCAGGTAAAAATTGCCGGGAGAATTGCCTCGTTCTTCGACCCCGGCCTCTCTAGAGATACGCTTCCGTCGCGTATCTCCGCATCATCCGGTGTGTGTTGAAGTAGTAGGCGATCTTCGCGATCGAACTCCGCATGATCGTCGCCCACTCCTCCTTCCGGAGGTAATAGGTGGGGATGATCAGGTACTCGAGTTTGCTGTAGAGGTCCTGGAGCTCCCGCCTCCGCCGCTCTTCCTCGCTCACCAGCGCACCGGGTCCGGGGCCGATCGCCCACCCCGTCGTCCCCTCGATCCAGCCCTCGATCCACCAGCCGTCGAGGACGCTGAAGTT
>DAOSER010000117.1:0-6604 GCA_035363235.1 Methanoculleus sp. | reverse complement strand
TGTTGAGGGCGCAGGACGCGCAGTGCATCCCGGAGATCTTCAGTTCTGCCTTCCTCTTCTCCTCCGGCATGATATTCTCCTCACTCTGCGCGGATAAATACCTGCACCCTCTTCCGCCCGGATCTGTGCAGTCCCCCACGGGAGGGGGCTGAAACGGAGGTTTGACCCGGGCCAATTTTTATGCACAACATTATTATATTAAAGACCGGTTATTATCGCTCCATCCTGAGGTGATTGAGGTGCAGAGAAGGGATATTACGATAGAGGGAGCGCAGGAGGAAATGCAGTATGACATCGGCCGTATGGCGTCGGTGCAGGATACCGACGGCCTGATCGACGCGATGCAGAGCAGCGATCCGGTGGTCCGCCGGAGCGCCGCCCTCGCCCTTGGCTCACTCGGCGAACGGAGGTCGGTGGACCCGCTTATCCGGGCGCTCGGCGACCCGGTGCAGTCCGTCAGGGAAGGGGCGGCGAACGCGCTCGTCATGGTCGGAACACCGGCGGTCGAGCCGCTGATCGATCTCCTCGAGCGTCCCGGGACTGCAGGAGCGTATGCGGCGCCGCGGGAAGCGTCCGGGGAGGGACTGACACAGGTCGACCTCCTCGGGGGCCCTGACAACATACCGCCCGCGAAGAGGAGACTCAGGCACGGGGGAGGCATCAGGCAGCACGATGCGCTCGGCGGGCCCGCGGATATCCGGGAGGCGGGCGCGGGAAGAGCCCGCGATGAGGAGGCGGGTCTCGCCCAGCACGACGCGTTCGGCGGGCCGGAGGAACTCCAGAGGGCGGGAGGCAGGGTATCGCGTGACGCTGAGAGGGAGATCACCCAGCACGACCTTCTCGGCGGCCCGGGGGATGTCGGGACGAGAAAATCCCTCCGGCACCCCGAACTCGCGCAGCACGACCTCCTCGGGGGCCCGGAGGACGCGAGGGAGCATGAGGCGCTCTTCCCCGGGGCAAGGAGGGCGGTTGCCGTGCCGGAGGGTGTCTCCGGTACAGGACTGCGCCGGGCCTACGCCGCCGTCATCATCGGCGAGATTGCCGATCCGCGGGCGGAGGGGGCCCTCAGCCGGTCGGTCTCCGACACCGACCCTGCCGTCCGAAGGGCGGCCGAGGACGGGATGGCACGGTTCCGGGAGAAGCGGGGCGAGGCCAGGCCCGTCCCACCGACAACCCGCTGATGCCGGGACGGACCACTCAATTTTTGTCCCGCCAGCCGGGTTGCTCCTGCCGGAGAATGTTATTATATCGGGTAGGTGTCATATGCCGGGTTTGGAGGCGAAAAGGTTGGAGCAAGGAGAACGTCCTCTCGCGGAGCAGCAGGGCGAGAGGCGATTCAATATCGATCGTTTACGGGCCGAAAAAGATATCGACAGCCTGATCGAGGCACTGGGGAGCGACGACGGCCTGACGCGCCAGCGGGCCGCCCTGGCGCTCGGGGATCTTGGGGGAGAGAACGCGGTCAATCCGCTCATCCGGGCGCTCGGCGATCCGCTGACGGCGGTGCGGGAGGCGGCGGCGGACTCGCTCACCCTGCTTGAGGGCTCAGCGGTCGGGCCGCTGATCGAACTCATCGAGCACCCGGAGGCGTCGGAAAAATATGAGGAGACGAGGGCTGCCGGGGGGCCGGCGACCGTAACCGGGCCCGGGGGCCAGACCTGGGAGATCGAGACCAGGAGAGACCTCCGGCGGGTCTATGCGGCCGCCATCCTCGGCGAGATCGGGGATCCGTCTGCGGTGGAGCCGCTTGTCCAGGCGCTCAAGGACGCAAACGACGATCTCCGATGCCAGGCGTCGGGAGCCATAGCGAAGTTCGAGAGCGGAGCAGTGAGGCCGCTCGCCGCAATGCTCGCCAATCCGGACCCGGAGGTCCGGGTCGTCGCGGCCGGCGTCCTCGGCGATACCGGCGATCCTGCCGCGGTGGACCCGCTCATCGGTGCGCTCCACGATAAGAGCGACGATGTTCGGGGAGCGGCGGCCGGCGCCCTCATGCGGATGGGCGATGCCGCGGTCGAGCCCCTCGCCGCGGCGACGAAGGACGCCGACAGAAACGTCCGGCTCTATGCGGCGGGAGCGCTCAAGTACATCGGCAATCCGCGGGCGATCGACGCCCTTGAGACTCTCGCCCGGAGCGGGGATGCGGAGGAGAAGAGCGTCGCAGAGGATGCGATCGAGAGCATCCGGATGGTCCGCGGGGAGGCCACACCGTCGCCGCCGACGTCGCGGTGACCAATCTCACGTTTTCCCGGAGTTCGAGCACCGCGGCAGAGAGCGCGGCGGCGTTTAAAAAAGGTGGAGCGTCCTCCCCATATCGGGGAGATCAATCGTAGTCGCGGAAGAGCGCCGGGTTCTGCCTCCGGATCCACCAGCGGCGGATCAGATAGCCGGCCCCAATCAGCACCAGGACGGCCCCGGCTATCAGGGCGACCGTTCCGAGCGGGAAGTCCGGCGCCGCGTCACCGGCCGGTGCGGCCGTGGTCTGCGTCGCCGTGGGCTGTGCGACCGCGGATGAAGTCGTCTGCGCCGCGGTCGGGGTCGTCACGGCCTCCTCGGGTTGCTCGATGCCGCTGATCGCGAAGAGGGAGAACCCGGGGCTCGTTGCCATGAAGGTGACCGTCGTCCCGGCGGTGCCCTCGACCGTCGTCGGCAGCGCCTCCCACGTGGTGCCGTTGTAGTGGTACATCACGACCTCCTCTGCGGTGAGGTTATGCTCCGCGAGCCACGCGGCCGGGACGGTGAAGGTGATGTTCGCCCCGGTGATCTCCGTAAAGCGGGCCGGTACCAGGTCGATGTACTGGTACGGGATGCCCGGCACCGGGGGGATGCCGGCACCCGGGGAGGACTGTACCCGCCCGGTGACGATCAGCCCGGAGATCCCGGTGCCGGTGACGGCGACCCTGCTCACGGCGGAGTCTCCGCCCACGTTATATCCCCCCGGCCCGCCCGTCGAGCCGCCGCTGCCGGAAGCCGGAGGGCGGGACGGGGCCGTGACCGTGACGTATCCGGTCTTCTGTGTGACGTTGTAGCCATCGGCGTTGAAAACCTGCAGTGTTACCGAGTAGGTGCCCGGAGCGGTGTAGGTGTGCGTGGGGTTCTGTTCCGTGGATCCTGCCGGCTGGAGCCGCCAGGTGTCGTTAAACAGGGCAAGGCCGTCACCCAGACCACCGGCGAGCACAATACTCCCGTCCGGCAATGCGGCGACGGTGTGCCATAACCTTGCCGGCCACCTGGCATCAGGCAACGGTGTCCAGGTAGCGCCGTAATCGGTCGACCGCCACGTATCGTTCCTGATCGAGGGGATGCTGGTATCATCCAGACCACCCATGAGGAGGATACTGCCGTCCGGGAGAGCGAACGCACCATGGCCGTACCGTTCCGACCACCCGGCATGCTCTGTCTGCCGAGTCCAGGTTGCGCCGTTATCGATCGATCGCCACACATCGTTCAGCAGGGTGCCGATGGCGCCTTCGCCGCCCATGAGGACGATGCTGCCGTCCGGGAGCGCGACGCTGCTGTGAGCATGTCTTGCCAGCCACCCGGCATTTGCGCTCATCTCCGTCCAGGTTGAGCCGTTATCAGCCGATCGCCAGGTGTCGTTCGTGGGGCCGTTATCGCCCTCCCCGCCCGTGAGCACGATGCTCCCGTCCGGCAGCACGACGCTGCTGTGCAAGAATCGTGCCGTCCACCCGGAACTGCCGTTTGCCAGCGTCCAGGTCGCGCCGCCATCCGTCGACCGCCAGGTGTCGTTCCTGAAGGTGTCATCACCACCGCCCATGAGGACGATGCTCCCGTCCGGCAGCGCGACGCTGGTGTGACTCATTCTCCCCGACCAACCGGAACTTGCGTTCGCCTGCGCCCACGTTATGCCGCTATCCTCCGACATCCATGTATCGTTGCTGAGGGTGCCAAAGGAGTTGCCACCCGTGAGGACGATGCGGCCACCCGGCAGGGCGACGCTGGAGTGAGCATGCCGCTCAGTCCACCCAGCGCCGGGAGTTCGCTCCTCCCACGCCTGCGCACACGTCTCGTCGCCGAAGAACCAGGCCCACCCCGCCGGGCTGCTGTTCGACTGGTCTTCGAAGGCCACGGTCAGTGGTGCATGCCCGGTGGTCGGGGTGCCGCTGAACGATGCGGTGGGCGCCGCAGCGCTCACTGCGCCGACAAGCAGGAGAGCCGCAACGATCGTGCATACCAATATCAGAGAAACGTTTTTCTGGCAACCGTGCATGCGTGTAACTCAACAAACCAAAATTTATGTTTGTTGAATTGTCCGAGGGTAATAATTCCTGTAAGATCGGTTATTATCGGTTCCCAAATGGCTTTCAGGGGAATTGAACGGCGAGAGCGTCAAAAATCTCCAAAAGGTGCGAGCAAGGAAATACACCCCCAAAAGACCCGCACAAAAAGAGTGTTCGGTTATCCCCTTCTCCTTACCCGCACCGACTCCGCGTGGGCGTGGAGCCCCTCCGCGTCGGCGATCGTCTCCACCACGTCGCCGATGGCTTCGAGCCCCTCCCGCGTGAGCACCTGCACCGTCGAGCGCCGGCAGAAGTGGTTCACGTCGAGGCCGGAGTAGAGGCGAGCGTAGCCCGCCGTCGGGAGGACATGGTTTGTCCCCGAGGCGTAGTCGCCGCAGGCAACCGCCGCGTAGGGGCCGACGAAGATCGACCCCGCGCTCCGGATGCGGTTGAGGACGGCAAGCGGGTCGGCCACCTGGATTGAGAGGTGCTCGGGGGCGATATCGTCGACGGTCTCTACAGCCTCGTCGAGGTCGGCGGCGACGATGTAGCCGGAGTGCTCAAGCGCCTGTGCGATAATGTCCCGGCGCTCCGCGTTCGCCGCCATCCGCTTCACCTCGGCGCCGACCGCATCCGCAAGGGCTGCATCGGTCGTGACCAGAACGCAGGCGGCGTTCGGGTCGTGCTCGGCCTGGGCGAGGATATCGGCCGCGATGAAGGTCGGGTTCGCCGTGCCGTCCGCGAGGATCCCGATCTCGCTCGGGCCCGCCGGGAAGTCGATCTCGGCTGTGTCCCGCAGAAGCATCTTCGCGGCGGTGACGTAGACGTTCCCCGGGCCGACAATCTTTTCCACCCGCGGGATCGTCTCGGTCCCGATCGCCATCGCCGCGATCGCCTGGGCGCCGCCGACCCGGTAGACCTCGTCGACCCCGGCGATGTCGAGCGCCACGAGGGTGATCGGACTCGTCGGCGGCGGGGTGCAGCAGCAGATCTCCTTAACCCCGGCGACCATCGCGGGGACCGTGCACATCAGCGCCGTCGAGGGGTATGCCGCCCGCCCGCCGGGGACGTAGGCTCCCACCCGGGATAAGGGCGTCGTCTTGACGCCGAGGGTGATCCCGGGCTCCACCTCCTGCAGCCAGAGGTCGCGCCCACGCTGCAGTTCATGGAACCGGGTGATCCGCGCCTCCGCCTCGATGAGGCTCTCGACCAGCCGTGCATCTACCTGCTCGTAGGCCGCCTCCCGCTCCTCGTCGATGACGGTGATATCGGCGAGGTCAATCCCGTCGAACCTCTTCGTCAGGTCAAAGAGGGCGGCGTCGCCCTCCGCCCGCACCCTCCCGATGATCTCAGAGACCGGCCCTTTCACCCGGTCGATGTCCGACCGCCGTCCGGCGATCCAGGTCTCGATATCCAGCGCCTGCCACATGAGGAAGAGGGTCGGCGGCGGGGAGCGTTAAGGTTTCGACCTCTGTCCCTCCGGCACAGGGGTGTCGCGACCCGCGGGACGGAACTACCTCTCGCAAGGGGGCCAGTTAACACAAGAGCCTTTACAGAAACTATCTGTTAATTATTATAATAAAGATTAAATATATTGCTGCCGATGGCCCGCCCGCATGGTACGAAAGTCATGGGTGCCCATTCTGGGCATCATGGTTGTGATGCTCGCTTCCTGCGCCGTCTCTGTCACGGCGCAGGAGGCGGCAGACCCGGGCGTGCTCCGGATCGCAACGACGACGAGCCTTCGTGATACGGGCCTCCTCGACGAACTCGAACTGATGTACGAGAACACTTCCGATGTGGACGTCCAGATCACCGCACAGGGAACCGGTCAGTCGCTCGATACCGCCCGACGCGGCGACGTCGACCTGGTGCTCGTCCATTCGCCGTCGCTTGAGCAGCAGTTCATCGACGAGGGCTACGGCATCAACCAGCGGTGCTTCGCCTACAACAACTTCATCATTGTCGGGCCGGAGTCCGACCCGGCGGGGGTCGCGAACAAGACCCCGGTGGAAGCCTTCCAGGCGATCTATGCCGCCGGGACGAACAACACCCCCGGGGTCTCCTTCGCCTCCCGCGGTGACGAGTCCGGCACGCACACCCGCGAGAAAGAGATCTGGGAGGCCGCCGGCCATAACTACACCACCGATATCCAGGACTCCGGGGCCTGGTATCTCGAGACCGGGAGCGGCATGGGCGAGACCCTGACCCTCGCCAACCAGCGGGAGGCCTACACCCTCTCCGACATCGGGACCTACCTCGCCTTCCAGGACCAGTTGAACCTTGTGCAGCTCGTGACGGAGGGCGACCAACTCATGAACCGCTACAGCGCAATCGCGGTCAACCCCGAGATGGCGGAAGGCGTC
>DAOSER010000116.1:0-6626 GCA_035363235.1 Methanoculleus sp. | reverse complement strand
GTGACGGAACGAAAGTGCAAATCCTTGATGGAAGAGAGGGTTAATCGCAATTCTCCTTAAGTCTTCATATCTTTTTAAATTTAACCAATATTGGGGACATACAATCGCATAATATCCTGTCCTTATTGAAAATTTCTTCTCTCTCTCAATAAAACATGTAGAAAGATCTTTTTTTTCTGCGCTGTACTTAAATTTACAAAAATCTTTTATGAAGTCACTTTGTCTATTTCTTCCCAAGAACGGTGGATTCGTCACCACAATATGGAAATCTTTCCCCCTTAGGTACTCCACCGCCTTCAGCACCCCGCTCGCCGTCTCCCCGAACGCCTCCGCCACCGGGTCGCCGGTCGCCTTCTCCTTTGCGAGCGCCTTCTCCAGTTTCTGCATCAGCACCTCGCCGGGGACGAGCGTGCCGCCCTCCTCGATCTGGATCAGGCTGCCGAGGCTGTCGGCGTTCTTGAAGAGGTCGTAGTACTTCTCAAGTTCGCCTTCGAGCAGCCCGTCCCCGCCGGCGAGCTTCAGCCACTCCTCCTTCTCCGCACGGATGGGGAGGCCGACGCAGGCGAGGTTCGGGAGCGGCAGGTACTCGTCGGTGGGGAACCCGGCCTTCCACGCCTCCATCGCGACCGCAAACCCGGCAATCTGGATGCAGCGGGGGTCGATCTCAAGCCCGTGCAGGTTGTCCCGAACGATGCCCGCGATCGCCGCTTCAAGGGACTCGCCCTCCTCCTGCCGCATCGCGAGCAGCATGTGGAACGCCTCGACGAGGAAGTGCCCGCTGCCGCAGGCAGGGTCGAGGATCTTCAGGTCGCCGGCCTTCTGTGGGAACGCCGAGAAGTCGTGCTGCACCTGGTCCTTGTAGTAGACCCCCCCTGCCCCGAGCGGGCTCTCCGGGTGCCGGTCGAGCCACCAGGCGCCGAGCGTGTTCTGGAGCAGGAACTGCACCATGTACGGCTCGGTGAAGAGCTGCGTCACGGCGCAGATGTCCGCCCCCTCGATCTTCCGCCCCGACTTGTTGACCGTCGCCTTCTCCTCCGTCTGCCAGAACTGGTACGTCCAGCCGAGCGCGTCCTGGGTGCAGAACGTCTCCGCCGGAATCCCGGAAAGGATCTCCTGCAGGGCGGCCCGGTCCTCCGGGGCATACTTCAGGAGCAGGAGCGGATCGTCCTGCTGGAAGATGCCCGGCAGCATCCCGGCCGCATACTCGGCCGCGACCTCCCACTGATCGAGCCCGCGGCCGCGGGCTATCTCGGCGCACTCCTCAAGCGTCACCGGCGCATGATACTCCGGGTGGATCAGGAGCCCGTTCTCAGCCAGAAACCGGGCAAAGAGCATCCGGTGCCACTGCTCATAAGCGACTGCCCGGACGAGGTCCTGCCATGACCCAAGCCCCCGGCACCGGACGCGGAGCCGTCGGCGCAGTTCACTCTGCTCGGGAGTGAAATATGCCGGCTTCTTCTCCTGGTCCACAGCGAGCGCCCGCAGGGCACGGTCGGCGCCAGCTGTCGCAGCCCGGCGGGCTGCCTGCACCGCCTTGTCCAACTGGTTCCGGGCTGACTTCTCCAGCACCGTCATTTCAACATCACCGGGTTGCCCTTTCTGAGTTCGCTCATTGCCCGGACTTTCAGGTCGGCCAGGTAAGAATCGAGGTCCTCCTCCGTCTTGACGATGACCCCCGACGAGAGGTGCACCGTCACCGTTTTCGGTTCAAGCAGCGTCGCCGCCTCTGCCCTGATGTCAGGCAGAGACCCTTCGATCAGGCGGCTTGTCTGAGCGAATGAGGCAAGCGGCGTCTTCTTGATCTGCGCGACGATGGCCTCATCGTCCTCAAGCGGCGGAAGGGATTGGACGACAAGTTGGTACGTGCTCAGCAGATCCTCCTTCTGCGAATCCGTGAGCCGCTGCCAGAGGGCATCGTTCTGCAACTCGTCAAGCACGGTTTCCTGCGCAAGTTTTACCTGCTTCGCCCCCTCTGTCAGGGCATTACGCAACCCCTTCCGGATCTTCTGCAGGAGAGGAGGCACCGGATCGGGATCATCAAGCAGGCTCCGCCGCTCTAGTATCGCGTCATACTGCTCCTGAATCTCTTCATGGATGTCGAGCCCTTCCGCGTAATCATTCAGCGTTCTCAGTTGTTCCCATGCAGGCACGCGCTCTTCGATCCGCTTGACCGTCTGTTGCCATCTCCGGACGTCACCCCGGATCTCCGACTGGCGGGCCACGATCGCTTTGACGAGCTGATTCCCGGAGAGTGTCCGCAGTTCAGAGAGATACTCCGGCACCTCCGGCTCCGGCAGCGGCGCTTTACCTCCGGTCTTCCCGGCGAGCGCACTTATCGCATCGAGCACACTGCGTGCGGACTCAACCTCTGCAACACCCTCAGTCGGGATCGCAAGGGCAGTACAGACACCCCGCAGGGCAAGCTTATCATCAACCTGGAGTACGACCGTCTCCGTGCGGAACTCCATCTTCCCGAGACTCTTCCGGTCGATCTCCTTCGCGGGAACCGGTTTCCGCTGCAGAGTGGCAACCAGATGCTCCGAAGCACAGAGGGCAATGAGCGCTCCGTCTATCGCATCCCTCGGCCACCCGAACGGCGGGGCGTCGAGCGCGTTCCGGATCTCGTTGCCGGTCTTTGGACCCGAATGTAGCCGGTGCAGGATCTCTTTGCAGACCGGATGCTCCTCGGTCGCCCGGGCAAAACCGATCGTCTCAAGCGGAGCTCTGGCATCTGCTTTTACCCGGAGGATCACCCGGTCCCAGCCGACAGCATCTGCATCACTGAACCGGGGAAACATCCGGAGAACTGAGCTCTGTGCCGCGTCGTGGACGGCCTTAACAAGGTCGGGGCAGTCAACCGGGATCCCGCCCCCGGGATACAACTTCGTGTTCGCGAGAATTGATGTGATATACTCCGCGAGTTTCGTCGCGTGGTTCCTGCACTTTGCCTCGATATTGGTTCGGGCCTGATGTCCTTCCGACGTCGTCGGTGTCGGCCGGCTCTGAAGTATCTCGGTGGCGGCAAGCATCCCGGCGATCTCGTTCCGGATCTCATTGTGGTGCATCCGGGGCAGGAAGACCATGAGCAGGGGACTCTCGGTCCCCTCCTCCTGCGCCTCGGTTCTCACCTGGGACTCCGGCACCTCCCACCCGTGGCGAATCCAGACGGGAACTTTCGTGCCGATCACTGGTTTCTGTGACCCGAAGACAGTAAGTTCCGTCTGGCGTGGGGTCTTGCTCTTCCCCTGGACCAGGCTGAGCCCACGCAACTTCTCTTCAACCGCGCGGCCGAGCAGTTCATCCCGCTTGAACATGACTCTCGAATCGTCCGCCTTGTACTGCGCAAGTTTCGTCCGGTAATCCGAGTCCCAGGCCTTTCCCTCCTTGGTCTGGATATGGTAGACCCGGTTCCCCACATCGCTGATCACGCCGCGGTCATTGAGTTCCAGAAGAAGCTCGGGAACCTTCTTCCGCAGCATCTCGCTCCCTGCAGAGAGATCCGTGACCAGAAGATCGGATAACGTCTGCGCGTCCGCGTTAACTCCGAACGACTCGTCGACATACTGGATGAGGTAGATCAGCGCACAGATGCGTGACCTGAGGTTCCCGTCCGGTGTCCCGTCATCCTCCTTCCGGATCATCTCGTTGATCTCATCCGCAAGCAACCCGTTCCGTATCAGGTAGGTGCTCAACTGGTTGAAGATGAAGTCTGCCGGAATGACGCTCCCGATGGGTTCAAGCGCTGTGCTCCGGGAACCTTCGTATGCCAGACGCAACTGCGTGCGCAGCTGCGTACTCATGCCGCCGGTGTCGACAGCGTGGAGAATCCTGTCCCATAGCCGCTTTCGGGTAGGAAGAAGGGGATAGTCGAGGAGGAGGGCGTCATCGTCCTCCATCTGGTGAGCGAGTTTCGTCCCGCCGAGATGCCTTGAGATCTCCCCGTTCACCTGGTCGAAGACCGACTGCAACGGCTTCTTCATCGATTCCTTCTTGCGAAGCACCGTCTGGTGGAGCACGACATCGACATCCTTCGACTCCAGCTGGACCGGGACCGAAAAACGCCCCTGGAGCCTCTGGAGCAGGACGTTCGCCTGGAGGGCCTCCTGCCCGGTCGCGACGACGAGCAACTTCCCCCCGAAACTCTTACAGCAGGCTTCGATGATCTCCTGAAATGCGAGCAGCTGCTTGCTCCCCTCTCCGATAGTCAGGTACTGCTGCACCTCATCGAGCACGAGGAGAACAAGAGGGACCTGCCCCCTGGCCGAACCCTTGAGGAGGAAGACGTCCTTCATCAGACCGATCAGTTCGGCGTTCGTCATCCGGCGATCCGTGATGAACTGGTTGCTGAGAAACTCGGTGACCTGTGTGGCGGACTCGGTGAACCTTGGTTTCAGTTCGAGAAGGGCCTGCGCAAAATGTTCCGAAACGAACGGCAGCTCCATATCCTTCTCTTTCCCGATCGCCCGCAACTTCTCGCGCATGCCGTCGAGGATACCCTCGTGCGCGAGCCAGAGATGTACGCGTGCGATATCGAGGATATCAGGCAGCCCTGCGGAGCGGAGCACCACCTGGAGCACCGCAAGACGGGGGTCGTCCGAATCGCCGCTGGAGAGTGTCCCGGCCGCGGACCAGATACCCCCGGTCCGACGAGCCTCTGTCGTTAACTCTCTCAGGGCTTCTTGTATGTCCGGTGGAAGATTGCAGATCCCGCGGGCGGTGGCCCCATCGGCAAACCTGAGATCCGACCACAGGAACTCAAGCACCCGGACAAGGTGCGATTTACCCGACCCAAAGAAACCGCTCACCCACACTGCGGGTTGTGATCCCTGATCGAGGTTCTGGAGATACGAATTGAGGATTCTCTTGAGCCCATCGTGATAGGACCCTTCACAGACGAAGTGTTCGAGTTCGTAACGGGCGACAGCCCACTGCCTGTCCTCTCTGTCCTCCGGAAGCGGCCCTACCCTTGCCACGCCGTCGTTCGGTAGAGCGTAGGTCGTAGGGTCGTTGTAGAATACCTCGCGATTTAAGACTGTAAGGGAATTTGCTGTCATTACTCCATCTCCTCTGCCTCAATGGGGGTGGCGAGATAGTTCCACCCATCCCGCGCCTTTAATAATCGGTAGTTTTTTCCATCTCGCTCTCCAGGGAAAAAGACCAGGAGGCGGCCGGGAATCGGGACGGTCTTCACAATCTCCTCTACGATCTTGCTGACACGTACGATGCCATACAGTGCTCCAATACCGCTGATCGCAACAACAGACGATGAAGTGCTCGATTTGGCCCGGCTCCCAACGTAGTTTGAGAGATGCTCGAGAAAGTTCTTCTCTTCGAATTTTATGAGCCTGGGGTTTCGGTAGTATTTCTCGTGATGCTCGTTGGATGCGAGAAACTGCTCAAAGAGGAACGTAACGTCGATCGGGATCCAGTCATGCCCCGTCTCCTGGGTGACGATGGCGAACGCTTCCATCTGCTTCCTGAGCCGGCGTTCCTGTGAAGGATCGTAAATGCAGAACCAGACCTTCTCCTGCGGCGACAGGAGATCGTTCCAGGGGAGCGAGATCTGTTTTCGATACGCCGCGAGCAGATCGTCAATCTTACTCATAGTCCTCTCGCCCCGGCAAATATCTCAGGTATTAAAGTAATCTCCATCATACCGCCACTCTCGTGATATTTTAGCCACCCACGCCTCGATGCCAGGTGAATTGAGTCCTGAAGTTCGCGATCGGTTGCATCGAGCGCCCGGACCCAGAGTGAATCAAAGAGTATCCGCCCTTTTAATCCGGTTAAAGACGCAATATAAAGCGCAAACACAGTTGACCCGGCGTGAGACGAGGCTTTCGATCGACTCTTATCCCGAAACCCCTCAAGATGCCCGGACTGAGTCCACGATGAGAGCAGGTTTCTGGTCATCGACTCGACCACTGCCGGGCTGTACACGTTTGGAAATGCGCGCTCCAGTTCTGAGGACAGCACCTGTTTTTCCACGACTGTTCCAGCAGGCAGGGTGAGGATGTAAGATGCCGAGACACGGAGAGATGCATCGCGACAGAGAACACAGAGAAGCGCCATGAGCGGGCGTTCGCCCTCTTCGCTCACGTTCCACGCCCAGCAGAGCGCTCTGAAAATTGGGATGTCGGGATCGAGCCCGTATGCCTTCTTCAGGTAAGCAAATGACTTTCGTCTCCCGGAGATGCTGGCCTTTTGAAGCAGGTTCTCATCGATTACTTTACCCTTAATTTCATCGAACGAAGTATCTGCATTGGTTGTGCTCAGAATGGTTGAAATCTCTTTGAACATTATTGTTCGAGCGGTGTGCACTCCGACTCCGTTTAAAAAACCTGCATCCTCGGGATATTGCTGTTGAGCGCTGATACGGTACTGCACACGTTTTTAATAGCCCTGTTCTCCGATAAAAACGTTAGGAATTGTTTTTGGTTGATTTCGATTGATCCAAGAAATCCTTTAGTAAAATGCTCATTGTAAGGGAGAGATACTACGTGAAAAATAAGTTCTCAAGATCAATCACAAAAACAAACCTCATATGATGTGGAGTTAATGACTCTATCATATGACCCACTGGATCGCCTCCTCCAACCGGGACAACGCCAAGATCCTCGATGCGA
>DAOSER010000115.1:3215-6683 GCA_035363235.1 Methanoculleus sp. | reverse complement strand
GCATCACCGGGTCGATCAGGCCGTCGCCGAGGAACTCCTTCTCCACGTGATAGAGAATCTTCTCCCGGCCGAGCGGCGGGAGGTGAATCCCGTAATCGGCGATGACCGTGTTCGCCGAATCGCGAAGCGCGTTGCGTGCTTCGTCGCGGGTGAGATCACGGGTGGTGATATTGAGCGTCTCAAAGAGGCGTTCCTTGATCTCACCGAAGAGCTCCTGCTCCGCGGGCGTAAGTACGGGCTCAAGGACGTGATAGGTATACTCGTGCGTCGTGCTGTCGTAGGTCACCCGGACGTAGGCATACGGCTCGTTCACCGGGTAGAGTTCGATCTCTTCAAGTCCCGGCGACGGCCGCATCGTGAGATCGACGAGCGGACCGTGCAGCACAGGGTTGTACTCCTCGACCACCGTCCCGGCCCCGGGGAGCTGGAATCTCTTGAGGAACCCAAACCGCGGCTGCACAACCTCTTCAGGAGGAGCCGCCACCTCTGCAGCAGCGGCGGCAAGCGAGGTCGAGGAGAAGGCCTGGGAGAAGAGGTCGTCGAACTCCGATACGACCCGGGCATTATCGACAAAATCAAAGCTGCGCTCGACACGGTTGAGGCTCAGCTCATCGATCGTGAACGTCGCACTCTTCGGGAGGATCAGGTCCGCCAGGTTCCCGAGTTCCTCGACCGTCACCACACCGTCATCACCGTCATCATCGGGACCGGGCTCGGCGATCTCCTTCGGGCCGGAGGTGCCGGGTGCATCGGTCTCCCGCCACCCTCTCATCCGGTCGAAGATGCCGGCAGAGGTGTTACGCCCGGAGAGTGGGGCCGGCGCTTCCGGCTCTGCCTCGACATCTTCCGCCGCAGACAGGGGAGGAGCAGCCTTTGAGCCGGCATTCGCCTCGTGCTGCCCGATCCGGTTAAGAAGTGCTCTGACCGGATTTTCGCTGCCCGTTGCGCGTTGGGCGGCAGTATTTCCCGATATCGGCAGCATTCCGCTGAACAACCCGACCCCCTCGCTCTCCTGTGCCTCCACGGGAGACTGCTCCGGTTGCCCGTCCACTTCATCGGAAACGGGTCCGGCGGCATCCAGGTCCGCCTCTCCCTGCATCTCCCCTTCAACGGACTGGAACGGCGAAGCGGGTTCATCACTCTCCATCGTGGCTCCCCCATTGCCGATCTCCAGTTTTCCTGATTGTGTGAGAAGATTCCTGACCGTTGTTATCAATTCGTGTTCTTCATCTTCACCTGTTCTCATCCTCTGTGCCCCCAATATCTATGCACGCTTCTACCTGAGGTTCATGGAACTCGATGATGCACCGCGTCCGCTCTCCGAGCCGATCCGAGACCACGCACATATAGCGTCCATTGAGGAGCCGGAAACAGACTCTTCCCGCAGAATCCGTCACATCGCCTGTCATGACGACCTTCCCCTTCCGGATTGCAACATGGGCCCCGGCAAGGGGCGCCTGGCCGTCGCGCACTGTCAGGCAGAGCACCCCTATCCGCTGCCGGGTAGGAGTGCCGATGGTCGGAATATCGAGGCGGCCGTTCTTCTTCAGGTGGCTTTTGTCAAAGACCCTGCACCGTGACACCAGTGCATCGGCAATCGACGGCGCCACCGGGAAGAGTTCGAATTCTTCCCTCCCGGTCAGGCGCAGAACGGCCGAGTCGCCGAAGAGTGTCCCCTTCTCATCGACAAACATCGCGCCATCCGCCTCACCCCCGGAGAGAACCAGGAAAAACGTATGCTCCTTCCCCCTAAAGACCCCAATTCCGGTCGGGGACTGAGTGGTGCCGTAGTGCAGCAACTCATCAAGAGTAAAGCACCCCTTACACGTCGACTGCTGTAGGATCTCATCCATAAGGTCGTTTATGTCCATGCACATCTCAGGTAATATTCAGTAATTTTTATGCTGGAAAGGGGATTTTACCCCTATCACAATATATCACATCTGTATTCTATTATTAATACCTTGTGATAACCCGATACCCATTTGGGCAAATATTCTCGTGAAAGTGGTGTATCAGGAAAGCGAGAGAAGACCGTTTTCGGGCGGCAATCCCCGAATGGGGTTCGGCTGCGTTGAGAGCCGCTGGCTGAGAACGGGCGGGTTTAAGACCCCCCTCACAGGAGAGGAGACCGCATGGCACCCCATCTACCCGGAGGCCGGATCAAAACGGCAGGATCTCCCATAAAGTGCGATCGCCAGAAATAAGAGATAAAAGGTGGATAAAGTACCTGCCCATGATTCTCCCGCCCGCGGCAGCTGTCCCGCTTATGATTGCAGCGGTTGCAGTAGGGGTCACGCTCATGTACGCGTCTGTTCTGGACGCAAGAGAGCGGCGGGTCCCCCACAAAACCTGGCGCCCTGCACTCGCGATCGCAGTTCCGGCGGCCGTCTGGGTATACGGGCTGACCATCCTCGCAGGCTGGCAGGCGGCAGCAGGGTACCTCGTCCTGGTCGCGGTCTTTTGCGGATTCTTCTACCTCTTCCAGGCAGCGAACCTCTTTG
The DNA here is from genome assembly GCA_035363235.1 of Methanoculleus sp. GTDB lineage: Archaea > Halobacteriota > Methanomicrobia > Methanomicrobiales > Methanoculleaceae > Methanoculleus. The sequence goes on along the minus strand of DAOSER010000115.1, from coordinate 4,179 downwards.
GAGGGGCGGATGCATATGCGCTTATCATCATCACCGCATGCATCCCGTTCTTCCCGATCGAACCGTATTTCGGTACCCCGCCCCTCGGGTTCTTCCCGTTCACCGTGCTCACAAACGCCGTGCTCATCAATATCGCAGCACCCGTTGCAATACTGGCGAAGAACATCCTGGCGGGAAACCGGGCCCCGCTACCCTGCCTCTTCCTCGGGTTTCCGGTCGATGGGAAAGCAATCCAGAACGAATTCGGTTTTGTCATGGAAGATATCGACGAGGAAGGGGGGCAACTGGTCAGGAGGTTCGTTGGGTTTCGCGAGTCGCTCGGGCGGATCGTGCGGGGCGAGCGGCGGTTATACACAAAAGATCTCAGGCTGCATCCCGAACAGTACCAGAGGGAACTTGCCCTCTACCGGAAGGCCGGCAGGGTCTGGATATCCTACGGCATTCCCTTTATCATACCGATCACGGTGGGATTCCTGACCGCACTATTCATGGGAGATATCTTCTTTGTAATCATGAAGACAATCGCAGGAATGTGAACCAATATGGAGATACAGTTCAAGGACGGATTGGTGCCTGTCATCGTGCAGGAAAGACGGACTCGTGATGTCCTGATGCTCGCCTACGCAAACGGTGAGGCGCTGGAACTCACCCGGACCACAGGATATGCACACTATTACAGCAGAAGCAGGCAGAAACTCTGGAAGAAAGGAGAGGAGAGCGGGCACGTCCAGCGGGTCTCGCGCATACTCGTCGACTGCGATGAGGATGCCGTTCTCTACGAGGTGGAGCAGACCGGTGCGGCCTGCCATACCGGCCATGCATCGTGTTTCTACCGGACGGTCGAGGGGGAAGAGATCGCCGGAACGGTCTTTGATCCGGAGAAGGTATACGCTAATAAGGGTGAATGACTTCATTACTATGGTGATTTTTTATGAAAATTGTACCCGATACAAGCGTCGTGATA
>DAOSER010000115.1:0-3188 GCA_035363235.1 Methanoculleus sp. | reverse complement strand
GGGCGCAACAATAATCATACCGGAAGCCGTCGTCGCCGAACTGGAGGCCCAGGCGAATCAGGGACGGGAGATAGGGTTTTCCGGTCTGACGGAACTTCAGGAACTCTTCCGGATGTCGGGAGAGGGTGTTATCGAGCTCCAGTTTGCCGGAGAACGGCCGAGCCTCGACCAGGTGAAACTCTCCAGCGGAGGCGAGATTGACGCCCTGATCCGGAACGTCGCTATCGACCACGATGCCCGGTTCATCACAAGCGATCTCGTGCAGGCGGAGGTGGCAAAGGCAAAAGGGCTCGATGTCACGTACCTGCGCCCGCAGATAGGCGATTTCTCGCCGCTCACGATCGATCAGTACCTCGATGAGGAGACGATCGCGATCACTCTTAAAGAGCGGGCTTTGCCTGTGGCAAAGGTCGGCAAACTCCGGGAGACCCACCTGGTCACCCTCCGGGATACGCCGATGAATGAGTACGAGCTCAAAGCCATGGCACAGGAACTCCTTGAGAGGGCAAAACGCGACCCGGATGGTTTCATCGAACTCGAGAAACGGGGGATCACGGTCGTCCAGATCGGGTCGCTCCGGATCTCGATTGCCCGGCGGCCGTTCTCGGACGGAATGGAGATCACGGTGGTACGGCCGCTCGTCGACCTCTCGCTCGACGATTACGACATGGCGCCGGAGATCAAGCAGCGGATCCTCGGGAACCGCCGCGGCGTCCTGATCGCGGGCCCGCCGGGAGCGGGGAAGACCACGCTCGCCCAGAGCCTTGCGACGTTCCTCGCCGACAATAACTTCATCGTCAAGACGATGGAGGCGCCGCGGGACCTGCAGGTGCCCGATCACATCACCCAGTACACAGCGCTCGAAGGCAGCATGGCGAACACCGCCGAAGCCCTCCTGCTCGTCCGGCCCGATTACGTGGTCTTCGACGAGATCCGGAAGACCGAGGACTTCAGCGTCTATGCCGACATGCGCCTCGCCGGGATGGGCATGGTCGGTGTGGTGCACGCCATGGAGGTGCACGACTGCCTCCGGCGGTTCTGCGACCGGGTCGACTACAGCATTCTCCCGCAGATCATCAACACCGTCATCTACGTTGTTCAGGGAGCGATTACGAAGATTTACGACCTTGAACTGACGGTCAAGGCACCGGAGGGCATGCCCGGCGATGCGCACATCCGCCCGGTGATCGTCGTCCGTGAACACGCCCGGCGGGAGCCCGAGATCGAGATCTTCCGCTATGAGGGGGAGACCCTGGTGATGCCGCTCGCCCAAAAGAAGAGCGCCGAGCGCCTATCCGTTACGCCGGAGCCCCCGGTCGTCGCGGCACCGGCAGCAGAGCCCGAGGAGAACGTCTCCTGGAAGGTTGCCGAGAAAGAGGTCCAGCGCGAGATCGGGCGTTACACGAGCGGCCCGGTCGAGGTCCGCATCATCAGCGACAACAAGGCCGTCGTCTACATCGAGGACAAGGACGTCCCGGCGGCGATCGGAAAGGGCGGAAAGAATGTCTCGGCGATTGTGAACAAACTCGGTATCGGGATCGACATCCGGCCGAGGAGCGAACTTGAGGCGCAGAAACCCATCGAAGAGGAGATGCAGCTCGCCGGCGGCATCAGAATCCGCCTCGATCGCAAACAACTGACGATCGTCTCCCCTGAGAACAAAGGCAAGATCGTGGACGTCTTCGCCGGGAAAGAGTACCTCTTCACGGCCACGGTGAACGAGGAGGGCGACATCCTCCTCGCCAAGAACAGCACGATCGCCCAGGAGATGATCAAGCGCTACAACGAGGGCGAAACGATCCGGCTGCGGCCGGTATGATGCAGGGCACATGAGGAACCAGAATCTGGAGGCTTAGAGTGAGCGGATTAGACATGCAGGGCAACGAACGGGAGTGCATCACCCGGTGGGAGCACGCGTTCGAGGCCGATCCGGCAGAGAAGGAGAAGTATTACCTGACCGTGGCGTACCCGTATCCAAGCGGGGCGATGCACGTCGGGCACGGGCGGACCTACATCGTCCCGGACGTCCTCGCCCGTTATCAGCGGATGAGGGGGAAACAGGTCCTCTTCCCGATGGCGTTCCACGTCACCGGCACCCCGGTCATCGGGATATCGAAGAGGATTGCAAACGGAGACGTAAAGACGATCGGGCTCTACCGTGACCTTTACCGGGTGCCGCAGGACATTCTGGACAGGTTCATCGACCCGATGGAGATCGTCCGGCACTTCTCGGAGGAGTACCGGCGCGTAATGCAGAAGTGCGGGCTCTCGATCGACTGGCGGCGGCGGTTCATCACCGTCGACCCCCAGTACAGCAAGTTCATCGAGTGGCAGTATAAGCACCTGCACGAGGAGGAGCACGTCGTCAAAGGAGCCCACCCGGTCAAATACTGCCCGCAGTGCGAGAACCCCGTCGGCGACCACGACCTCCTGGAGGGCGACAAGGCCGAGATCATCAAGTTCACCCTGGTGCTCTTCCGGTGGGGCGACGCAAAGATCCCGTGCGCAACCCTCAGGCCCGAGACGATCTACGGCGTGACGAACCTCTGGGTGAACCCGGCCGTCACCTACGTGCGGGCGACGATCGATGGCGAGGAGTGGATCCTGAGTGCGGAGGCGGCGGCGAAGCTCGGCCTGCAGGACCACGAGGTCTGGGTGAAGGAGAACATCCCGGGAACGGCGCTCATCGACCAGATGGTCTCCCACCCGCTCTCCGGCGAGGTCCCCGTCCTTCCGGCGACGTTCGTGGACCCGGACATGGGTGCCGGGATCGTCATGAGCGTTCCCGCTCACGCACCCTTCGATTACATCGCGCTCCGCGACCTGCAGCAGCAGGGGAAGTACACGTCCATCCAGCCGATCCCGCTCATCTCCGTCGACGGCTACGGCGAGATCCCGGCAAAGGACGCGGTCGAGCGGGCGGGCATCAGAGACCAGAACGACCCGGGGATGGAGGCGCTCACCCAGGAGGTCTACAGCGCGGAATTCTCCCGCGGGAAGGTCTTTGAGCAGTACGGCGGAAAGCCGGTGCGGGAGGCCCGGGACGACGTTGCGGCGCTGATGATGGAGCGTTACGGCTCTATCCCGATGTACGAGTTCGACAACCGGCAGGTGATCTGCCGGTGCGGTGGGCGGGTCTTTGTGAAGATCCTCCACGACCAGTGGTTCCTGGAGTACAGCGACCCGTG
>DAOSER010000114.1:0-6740 GCA_035363235.1 Methanoculleus sp. | reverse complement strand
GCGAAGGCGCTGGTCGACCGGGCGCAGGTCTTCCGCTCCCGGAAGTACGTCCTCCACCTCCCGGTCGTTCCACCGGAGCGCAAGGGTAAACGGGTCGGGATCTTCCTCTCGACCGCCGGGCAGAACTGGGACTACGTCTTCGATGCGGCAATCCCGTCGGTGAAGTGCCTCTTTCACGTCGTCGATATCACAAGCAAAGATCTCAGGTACCTGATGGTGAACGGCGTCGACGAGAAGGGCGCGATCGAGCACCACCCGACCGCGAAAGCCGACGCAGAGAGCCTGGCACGGGAGGTCGCCGCACGACTGCGGGAGGTCGGGGTGGCATGACCGGAACTATAAAAGTCCTCGGCATCTCCGGCAGCCCCCGGCGGCACGGGAACACCGAGACGCTGCTCGACGCCGTGCTTGAGGGAGCCAGCGAGGCGGGGGCACAGATCGAGAAGATCGTCCTCCGGCCGCTTGAGTATGCCTCATGTCAGGGATGCAACGTCTGTCACAAAACGGGGATCTGCGTCATAAAAGATGACCTCACGGAGGTCTTTGAGAAGATCGGTGATGCCGACGTCATTGTTCTTGCGTCGCCCATCTATTCGATGGGGATCACGGCGGAGGCGAAAGGGCTGATCGACCGGGCCCAGTACCTCTGGGCGCGCAAGTTCATCAAAAAGAATCTCTACTACTCCGCCGAGCATACCCGCCGCCATAAAGGGATATTCGTATCGACCGCGGGGCTCGGGTGGGAGAATGTCTTCGACGCGGCATTTCCCGCGATCACCGCCTTCTTCAACACCACCGGGTTTGAGTACTGGGACAACGTGATCGCAAACGACATGGACCGCTACGGCGGAATTGCGGGCCACCCCACCGCAATCGCCGAGGGGCGGGAGAAGGGGCGGAATGTGGTCACCCTCCTCCGGAAGGTGCAGACGGAGGCCTGATTTTCCCCCGGTGCCGGCCGGCACCGGTATATGAGTGAATATTGGTCCCCGATCACCGCTCAGGGAGGGATTATCCTTGCCCGTGACCGGTTGCACGGAACAAAAATCTTTCCTGCGGGCCCACAAACCGGAACAGATTAATACACATTGATAACCTCCATCTATTATAAGCACTTCAGGGTGCTTTCTAGGATCACAGAAGGACGTATACGTGACCCCCGCCGAGTCTCCAGACCACTCTTACGGCGCGCAACCGGACTACCGGACACTTGATGGGATCGAAGATGCGGTTCTCGTGGTCGACGAGGATGACGGTATACTCTGGGCGAACCCGGCATCCCGCCGGATGCTCGGTGTGCCGGGGAGCGAACCTGGACAGATCACCGACATGCTCGAGGCGATCTGCAGGCTTGCAGACGAAACGAGTATTCCGGAGTTTGAGTGCCGGCTCCCATGCCCGCGCGGAGGAGAGCAGCGGTACCGCTGTTCGGGTCGGAGGGCGCCGTCCGGGAAGGGGTGGGTACTCCGGCTTCGGGAAGTCCCGGATAGGAGAGACTACGAGGCGATCGTCGAGTACACCGGAACGGCGACGATCCTCATCGAGGGCGACGGCACCATCTCGGTGGCGAACATCGAATTCGAGCGGCTCTCCGGCTACCCACGCACCGAGATTGTCGGAAAAAAGCGGCTGATCGATTTCATCGCCAGTGCCGACGACCGGCGGCGGCTCATTGGGTACCACACCCTCCGACGGCGGGAACCCGGTGCGGCGCCGAAGAACTACTCCTTCACGTTCATCGATTGCTCCGGCAACCTTCACGCCGTCGAAGCCACCATCGGCCTGATCCCGGGGACGGCCCGCTCGGTGATGTCGCTCCTCGATGTGACCGAGCAGAGGCGTGCGGAACAGGCGTTGCAGGAGAGCGAAGAGCGGCTGAACCTCGCACTCTCGGCGGCAGACGATGGGCTGGTCGACTGGGACGTCAGAGCCGGCACGATCGTTTACGGTCAGCGGACCTTCTCCATGCTCGGCTACGAACCCGGGGCGTTTGTGCCCACGCTTCCTGCGATCCTCTCGCTCGTCCACCCGGAGGACCGTGATCGCGTAGAGATGGTTCTTACCGATATGGCCGGCGGAAAACGCGATCACTGCGAGATGGAGTTCCGGATGCGGTCTGCATCAGGGGAGTGGGTCTACGTCCTCGACCGGCTCCGGGTGGTCCACCACGACGGCGACGGGAAACCGTCCCGGATCGCGGGAACGCATTCCGATATTACGAAGAGGAAGGAGGCGGAGAGAGAACTCCTGATTGGGAAGATGTCGCTTGAGTCGTCGTTTGCCGCGATAGCCATCGCTGACCTTGACGGCTACATCACGCACGTCAACCCATCACTGCTCGCGTTGGGCGGGCTGACCGACCCAGGAGAGGTTCTCGGCCGGCACCTCACGGAGTTCTGGGTAGAGCCGGAGAAGATCGAGAGGGCTCTTGCGACGTTTGCAGAGCGTGGCAAGTGCACCGGGAAACTGGACGGCAGAAAAGCCGACGGGACGGAGTTTACCGCTCACGTTACCGCGACACTCCTCAAGGACGATTCCAAAAACCCCATCTGCATCATGGCCACCGCCGTCGATATCACCGAGGAGAGACGCATGGCGCAGGCGCTCAGGGAGAACGAGGAGCGCTACCGGACGCTTGCGGAGCTGGCGCCGGATGTCATCTTCCTCATTGATACAGAAGGAGGCGTCCTCTATGTGAACGGTGCCGGCACCCGCCTGCTCGGCAAGGAGATGGAGAGTCTCCAGGGGAAGAACATCAGGGACCTGTTTCCGCCTGTTGTTGCGGATCGATGGCTCACGATGACCCGGACTGCAGCGGAGTCATCCGGGGAGACCCTCACCGAAGAGACCCTGGTACCCGGGGATGACGGGGGCGTCTGGCTTGAGACGCGCCTCATCCCGATGGCTGGAAGCGACGGTACCGTCCGGCAACTGCTCGGGATCAGCCGCGACGTCACCGGCCGGAAGCAGGCGGAAGAGCAACTCAGGCTCCAGGCGCAGGTGCTCTCGCAGGTGGAGGATGCCGTGATCGCGGTCGATACGGATGAGAGGATCGCCTATATGAACCGGGCAGCAGAGCGGCTCTACGGTGTTCCTTACGGCGAGGCTCTCGGGCGGCTGATTTCAGAACTCCTCACCATCGAGTGGCTCCACCCGGGCGACGAAGAGATAGCGAAGAACGCCCTCCGGTCATCCGGAACCTGGCGTGGTGTTGCCATCCATAGGAAGAGGGACGGGGCAACCATGTTTGTTGACGAGACCCTCAGCACGTTAACCAACGACTCCGGCCGGGTTACCGGGACGCTTCACCTGCTTCGCGACGTCACCCGGCAGCAGCAGGCCGAACTCGAACTCCGGATCAAGGATATGGCGATAGCCTCGGCGCTCGAAGCCGTCTCTCTTTCCGATCTCGACAGAAGGATCATCTACGTCAACCACGCCTTCCTCGCCATGCACGGGTGGGAGCGGGAGGAGGATATCGTCGGGCAGAACGTCTCAGTGCTCTGGGCCGACCCGGAGGAGCAGGAGCGCGCCAGCGAGGAACTCGTCCGGAACGGCGCCTGGTCGGGCGAGGTGAGAGGGCGGCGAAAAGACGGATCGACCTTCCCCATGCAACTTGCCCTCTCCGTCGTCACTGATGAAGCGGGCAGGTGGATCTGCACGATGGGCTCGGGAATCGACATCACCGAACGCAAGCAGGCCGAGCAGGAACTCCGGATCCGGGACATGGCGATAGCGTCGTCGTCGAGCGCGTTCGCTGTCGCCGACCTCGACGGCCGCCTGACCTACGTCAACCAGGCGTTCCTCTCCATGTGGGGCTACGACTCCCCGACCGAGGTGATCGGGAAGCGGGTCACGGAACTCTGGCAGAACGAGGAGGATGCCATGAGTACGTATAAGAAGATCGTCCACACCGGCAGGCACACCGGCGAGCGGATCGGCAGACGGCGGGACAATACGACGTTTTATGCCATGTTCTCCGGAACTCTGGTCCGGGACAGCGACGGAGTTCCCCTCTGCATCACGGCTTCGCTCACTAATATCACCAGCCAGAAACGTGCCGAGGCAAGGATCCAGGCCCATAATCGTGAACTCTGGGTCCTGAACCAGATCATCGGTACATCGACGTCCGCAACGGATATCAATGAAGCCCTGGAAAGGGTGCTCACGGCAACCCTCGCCCTCCTCGGTTTTTCCGGCGGCGGCATTTACCTGATCGAGCCGGGGAAACAGAGAGCACAGCTCGTGTGCATGCAGGGCCTCCCCAAAGGTTTCCCTCCGCAGCCGTGCATCCCGGATGTCACCGTCCAGCCCTACGCAGAGGTGCTGGTGGCAGGAAAGCCCCTCTTCCTCGACGACCACCCGGATCTCCGCTACCCGGGGGAGAGCGATGAGACGCTGCATCCCTGCGCCAGCATCCCGATTATAGCGCACGGGAAGGTCGTCGGCGCACTGAACGTGGTTGCAAAGAGCGGCGACCGATTCACCGCCGCCGACCGCTCCCTCCTCACGGCAATCGGGAAGCAGATCGGCACCTCCGTCGAGCACAGCATGCTGATCCGGCAGCTGGAGACAGCCGAACGGGAGGCAAACCTCTACCTCGATATCCTCAGCCACGATATCAGGAACGCTGAGAACGTCTCGGGCCTCTACACCGACCTCCTCATCGATATGCTCGAGGGCGAGGCAAGAGTCTACGCAGAGAAACTCAGGAGCAGCCTCAGGAAGAGCGTCGAGATCTTGAGGAACGTCTCGACGATCCGCCGGATCCACCACGAATCAACCGTGCTCGTGCCGGTCGACCTCGATAGGGTGATCCGCGAAGAGATCGCGGTCTTCTCCGGGAGCCGGATTCATTACGACGGCACGAACCTCTCAGCCATGGCCGATGCGCTCCTCCCTGAGGTCTTCACGAACCTCATCGGGAACGCCATCAAGTTCGGGGGGCCAGCGGTCGATGTCACCATCAGGATGGAGGAGAGCGACGGCGAGGTCGTGGTCTTTGTCGAGGATACCGGGCCGGGGATTCCCGACGGGATGAAAGACGCCGTGTTCATGCGGTTCGGACAGAACAGGAACCAAAAGAGCGGCCAGGGTCTCGGGCTCTATATCACCCGGATGCTTGTATCACGCTACGGCGGCCGTATCCGGGTCGACGACCGGGTGCCGGGCCGCCCGGAGTGCGGTGCCGCGTTCCGGTTCACCCTGAAAAAGGCGTGAAAGAGGGGTAGTCGCTCAGAGGAGGAGCGACCAGAAGAGGAGCCCGACGGAAGCGACGATAAGCACGGCAAAGACGGCCGGGTTCCAGGCGAGTACCTTGCGCCCGTCGAGGACGCTGATCGGGAACATGTTGAAGGTCGCGATCATTGCGTTGATCCGGAGCCCGACGAGTCCGACAAGAGCGAGCAGCCCGCCGCCCCCGAAGAGCATCAGTGCCGCGAAGGGTATGCAGAGGACGAGGTTCGTGATCGGCCCTGCCGCCGATATCCGCCCGTTCTCCGTTCGTGTCGCGTTCCCGTAGACATAGGTCGCTCCCGGCGCCGCAAAGACGACCCCGACCAGCGCCGCCATCACCACGGCGACGAGGAGCATCTGGTTGTCCTTCTGGAATTCGGCCCAGTAGCCATAGCGCATCGCGGCAAACTTGTGCGCCAGTTCGTGCAGGACGAAGGCGACGCCCACCGTGACGAGGGACATCGCGAAGAAGAAGACAAACCCGGTGAGGTCTATCCCGCCCCGGATGTAGATCAGGGTGAAGGCGATCGAGATGGCGAGCCACGCGATCAGGAGGTCCCGGCGTTCGCGCAGCGGTATTCGTTCGAGCATATTCGGTACCAGGTTTGTCCCGGCATCATAATATCCTTCGCTTCCCGGGAGTCGGGCCATCAGGTTTATTCCCCGGCCGCGGTCAATCATGTAGTATGTCCCTTGATGCCGTCAGGAGCGGAGTCCGGGAGATAGATGAGCGGATCATCGACCTGGTTGCAGAGCGGCAGAGACTGGCAGCGAGAATCGCCCGCTTCAAGCAGGAGAACGGTCTTCCCATACGCGATGAAGAGCAGCGGAGAGTGGTCCTCGACCGGGTCTTTACCTACGCCGTCGAGAGCCGGATTGACCCGGTCGCTGTGCGGAGAATCTTTGAGATCCTGATCGAGATGAACGAAGAGCGGCAACGGGAGTGCAGCGGAGACGGCAACCTGCCGTAAAAAGAGAGTTACGGGACGAGCATCGTCCCGACGCCCTCGTCGGTGAAGAGTTCGAGGAGCAGGTTGTGCTCCTTGTTGCCGTTCACGACGTGGGCGCTCGTAACGCCGTTCCGAACCGCCTTCATGCAGCCCTCGAGCTTCGGGATCATCCCGCCGGCGATGATCCCCGCACCGATCATCGCCTCCGCCTCGGAGAGTCCGAGCCGGTGGTAGACCATCGTCCGATCAGCGTCCATTACGCCGTCGACGTCGGTGAGGTTGACCAGCTTGAACGCTCGAAGAGCGATCGCGATCTCGGCGGCGGCGGTGTCGGCGTTGATATTCAGGCTCCGGCCCTGCCGGTCGATGGCGATCGGGGCCACGACGGGGATGTAGTTCTGGGCGAGAAGGCAGTGGAGCACCTCGGGGTCGACCTCTTCGATCTCGCCGACCTGGCCGAGATCCACCTCCTGCATGACCTCCCCGACCTTCACCCGCTGCGGCTCCATCTTCCGGGCGATGAGGAGGTTGCCGTCGTTGCCGGAGATCCCGACC
>DAOSER010000113.1:3857-6807 GCA_035363235.1 Methanoculleus sp. | reverse complement strand
GCTGCACCCTGATGGGCGTCACCGTCGTCGGGATGATGGCCTCGTTCCCCCGCGTAAAGGAGCGGGTGCAGAACTGGGAGACCGAGGTGGCGCATTCGCAGGCGGTCACAGACGCCCTCATCTCCATCGAGGGGACGAAGGTTCTCTCCGACTACCCGCGGCAGCACACCCTGACCCGGATCGATACCCGCGAGTCCTTCGATAAGGTGGCAGAGCAGCACAAGAAGCGCGGCTTCTTCCTTTCAAGCGACTTAAAGAAGCGGGGCATCACCGGTGTTATCCCGGGCTCCACCAGGGTCTGGAAGTTCAACACCTTCGGGCTGACGGAGAAACAGATCCGGCACATCGGGGAGTCGTTTGTCGAGATTGCACGGGAGAACGGGCTGAATATTCTCTGAAAAAGACCCGAAAATTCTTTTTTTGAGCGGGTGCGGGCCGGGGTGCTATTGTCGTAAAGATCTTGAGCGAACCAGTTAGAACTGCTGTAATCGATCAAGACCCGATGCAGTGGACCGTGGGAGTATCGCCCCGGGGGGCCGGGGCTGACGGGGAGGGGGTCTTCCCCTCCCCTGTCTCTGTCTCATAAAGATCCGTACCCCCACCCCACCCGGCCTCCTCAATCGCACCTGCGGTGCTCCTGCTCCGGCTCAGAGGAGCCGTCGCACTCCGCACCTGCGGAGCGTCGTTCCCCGCCCCGCAGGAAGGGGGCAGTGCGTGGCGATAATCCCTCAAAATCCGTGCAATGGACCTAGACCAGCAAAAGATGCATAAGGGAACCCCAGAGAAAAAGGGACTGGCGAGGGGATTTAAGCACCTGCCTGCAGGTCTCTAAGGCTCAAGGTGCCACACCTGTTGCAGCCGGCCCCTCACCGGACCTCCCCGACCTCCTCAACCACCCCGTTCTTCGCCCGATACCGCCGCACCGTCGCCACAGCCTGCTCCACGAGACCCTCCGCACCGATCTCCCCTTCGAGTTTCGCGATCGTCTCCCCCGGCGCCGCCGTCGAGGGGTAGCGGGGGGCAACCGTGCACCCGACGTCTCCCGGCCGCGCCTCGAACGTCCCGATGGCGCGTGCGCGGTCGACGACCTCTTCCTTGTCGAACCCAATCAGCGGCCGGAGCACCGGAACGGTCGCCGCCGGGGAGATCACCGCCATGTTCGCGAGCGTCTGGGACGCCACCTGCCCTAGGTTGTCGCCGCTGACCAGAGCGGCGGCTCCCCGCTCCTTTGCAAGGATACTCGCCACCCGGAGCATGAACCGCTTGCAGAGGACGCACCGGTAGCGCGGCTCTTTCAGTCCCGTGATCGCTTCAAAAAACGGCTCCATATCCACGACCAGGAGGTCGAGAGAGTGCCCCGGAACCCAGAGAGAGAGCCGGGCATGGTTCCGCAGGACGTTCTTTTCCGCGTCCGCACCCCCGAACCGCCCGCCGTGCATGTTGACGTGCACCATCAGGCACCCCCGGCGCATCATCAGCCACGACGCGACAGGCGAGTCTATTCCTTCCGAGAGCAGGGCCATCACCTCGCCCTGTGTCCCGTAGGGGAGCCCGCCCGGCCCCGCGATCCTCTCGTCGTAGACGAGGCCGCCGAACTCCCGGGCTTCCACAAATACCTCGTAGTCGGGCGCCGTGAGGTCGACCCGCGCTTCCGGTATCCGGTCGAGGACGGCGGAACCGACCGCTGCAGCGAGCTCCTGGCTGTTGAGGCCCTCGACAACCGATCGCCGCGCCCTGACCGCAAACGACATCCCCGGCCGGAGATTCCTCTCCGCATGCTCGACCGCCGTGGCCGCGAGCCCCTCGAGATCCGCCGAGGTCACCGTGCAGACGCTGGTGCTCACCACCCCGAAGGTCTTTGCGGCCGCCATGGCGATCCGCCGGGGTTCGTCGCCGTAGATCATGATCCGGCCCCGGTGAGTCTCGATGCGGCGGGTAAGCCCTTCACTCTCCAGCGCAAGGCTGATATTTTCGGTCATTATCGATATGTATCGCCGCTTCACCTTCTCGCTCTTGAGGAAGATCTCGCCGTACCTGACCATCACCGCTTCCACGAGTCAGCACCCCCTTCCCGGTAGCCCCCGGGAGCGATCACGGCCTCCTTAAAGCCGAGGTCCTTCACTGTACCGAGTAGTTCCTCAAGCCTCCGGTGGTGTGCCGGGTCGGCCTCGATCGAGGCCCGGCCGCCGCCGATGCACCGGACCCGCAGGGTTCCCGGGATCTCCCGCGCGAGGATGGCTTCCGCCGCCGCGACGAGCGCGAGGCACTCACGGGTGACCGCCTCACCGGTGGGGATGCGGGTCGCGAGGCATGCCGACGGCGGGCGGGTGGGCACCCCGAGTTCCCCCGCAAGGGCCTCGATCTTCGCCTTTCCCATCCCACACTCCGCAAACGGGCTCCTGATGCCGAGCTCCTTGAGCGCCCGCATCCCGGGCCGGGTATCCGCCCGGTCGTCGGTGTGAGTCCCGTCGACCACCGTCCGGCATCCCTGCCGCTCTGCCTCCGCCACGACCGCCTCCATCATCGCCCGCTTGCAGGCGTAGCACCGGTCCGGCCGGTTCTCCCTGACCGCGGGGATATCAAGCATATCGAGCTGTATCACGACGTGCGGGACCCCCAGGCGTTCCGAGAGTTCCCGCGCCGCCGCGAGTTCCCCCGGCGGGGTGAGGCTGGTATCGACGCTGATGCTGATCGCCCGAATCCCATGTCGCTGTGCGAGGGCCAGCAGAACCGAACTATCCGTTCCGCCGGAGAGCGCGACCGCAACGGGTTCATACGATTTCAGGAGTGCTTTAAGCCCGTGAACTCTCGTCATCTGCTCTTCATATGCTCGTTCGTCCTAGATGAATGTTCGCGAATCGCGCCTATTCCCGGTTTCTGCACGAAGAGCAAATGATTTTTAACAGAGGCACTCCGAATGTGTACTGATATGGCGAAGAAAGCGAGTGCC
>DAOSER010000113.1:0-3847 GCA_035363235.1 Methanoculleus sp. | reverse complement strand
GAAACTCTTCTATATTTTTTACAATCAGGAGCGCTGGGACAACTGGATCAAGACGCTGGAGGAAGCAGGTTTCGAACCCGCCGAAGGCGAAGAGGTCTCGGAAGGCGAGCAGATGCTCTTCAGCTTCACCGAGGACATCACCCTCTCTGTCCTGAAGATCATCCGCCTCTACCAGAACGGCCGGTTCACGAAGGAGGAAGCCACGGAAAAACTTGACGACGTAGAATTAATCGTCATGACAGGGCTTCCCGAGGGCGAACTCGAGGAGATCATCGGGTCGCTCCAGCTCTCCCTGCTGGTGCTCTTCACCGCCTGCCGGAAGTACCTCGAGGGCGGGTTCGACAAGGACATCAAGACGCTCGTGAAGAAGGGCAAGGGTATCGACGAGGAGAACCTCGAGGAGGCTCTTGAGGTTGCGGCGAACATTGGGGCCGCCGTGGTCGACGGCGCCACCTGCTGCGCGAAGTACATCAAGGACGACGCGGAGAACCCAAGCCTCTTCGATGAGTGGCTCATCGAGATTGAGACCATGAGCAACGCCATGAAATCACTCGCGAAGTTCGACGAGGAGCCCGGCGAGGCGTCGTGATTGCGAATAAGGCCCGGTTTCGGGCGGCACGGAAACTGGAGCGGGCTGCAGGGTTCCGGCTCCCGGACCATGTCTTCTCGGGCGCGTTTCTTGAGTCGCTCGGGAAGGCGATCAACTTCGAGAACCTCGACCGCCGGATGCGGGAGCAGCTCCTCGCCTTTTTCCGCGACTTCATGGACTGCAAATGCAAGAACGCACCCTTCTGCGGGTGCCCGGAACGCAAATTCACCCTCACCATCATCGAGTTCCGGGAGTTGGGGCTCGATCACCGCCAGATCAGCGCCCACCTCCTCGATGAATACGGGATCGATCTCTATCCCGCCGATATCCTGAGTTTCCTCGAAGACTCCGTCCACATGCTTGAGGCGATACGGGACGTCGCGGAGCTGCAGGAGCGGGAGAAACTGGCGGAGAATGCCATCGAGCACATCAAGAAGATCGAGCACTAAACCTCTCTTTTGCTACTGTGCCCGGCCTCCTGGGCTCCGCATCATGGGTGCGACGTTGCACCCCGCCATCTCCCCAAAGCAGAAGAGGAACCGCTCCCTGATGCTCGTCGGCAGTTTCGCCTCCGGGATGGGTTCGAACCCGAGTTTCCCGTAGAACCCGATCAGGGGGAGGGTCGAGTGGATGTAGATTGTCTCGGAGCCGCATTCGTCGAGGAGCATCTGCACGGCCTCCTTTGCGTATCCGTGTCCGCGGTGCTCGTCCAGGGTGAAGACGCAGTCCATCTCCAGGCCGCCCGGATGTCGGGTGCAGCGGGCCGTCGCCGCAAGGGTTCCATCGATAACGACGCCGAAGATCCTCTCCCGCGCCGGGTCGGCCTTCTGGCCGCGGTAGTGCGTCCAGACTCTCTCTGCAAGCGGAAACTCTCCCGGCTGCAGTTCACGAACCTCTTTCTTCATCATCTTCTCCGGGTGTAGCCACACATTGCCGCACCTGCTATTTTAACCGAATGGGCAGGGCATCCCCGGCGTTCAGGGGGAGAGGACACCTCTGCCCGGCGAACAGGTGAGCGTTTCGTCGGGAATCAGAGCGCGTCGGGCCAGGGAACGCCAAGGTTCACAGTCAGTTCCTTCAGTTCGTCGTGGATGCCCCGGTCGATCTTGAGAAGAACCAGGATATAGACCAGTCCGCCGAGCGCGACCGCCCCGAGGACAACAAGGACGTTCGTGAGCGGGATGACGAACGAGTAGGCCACGACGACGGCGCTCATCACGAGCGCGGCGAGGACGATGTGTCCCACGGCTCCGGGCTCAATCCGCACGCGGATCCTCCGGGAAAGGGCGCGGTTGGCGAGTGCCGCGTTCAGCACCATGGTGACGAGCGTGGCCGCCGATGCCCCGGCGATACCGAACGCCGGGATGAGGAGGAGGTTCAAACCGATGTTCGCCGCAACCGCGATTGCCGTTACCCTGAACGAGTCTTTCGGCCGGTCGAGGGCGTTTAAGCACATTGTCTGGAGGAACATGAAGACGTGGGCCACCTGAACGAGCAGGAGTATTGAGAGAGCTGCCGTCCCGGCGGTGGCTGACGCTGTGTAGAAGAAGTAAAGGAGCCGTTCGCCGAGGAGCCAGCCTCCGACAAGGACAGGGACCGCGAGCAGGAGCGAATAGGTGAAGGCACGGGCGAGTGCGTTCTCCACCGAAGAGAGGTCATGCTGCTTCCCCCAGTAACTGACCTTCGGATAGAGAGTGGTGTGGAGCGCTACGGTGATGAACGTCGCAACCGAAGTGAGCTGGAGCGCCACGCGGTAGAGCCCGACGTCGGCATCGGTCAGGAAGTAGCCGATCATGATGGTGTCAGCGTACGAGAAGACGAGGTACCCACTCGCGCTGAGGAACGTCCAGAACGAGAAGGTAAAGAGGCTCTGGATGTGCGACCGGCGAAATCGTGCCGGCGAGAGTTCGAGGAAACGGAAGTTGAAGAGTCCTGATGCGAGGATCCCGGCGACGAACCCGCCTGCGAGGCCCGCAACGCCGTAGCCGAGGAGAACCGCGGCGACCTGGCTCACTATCCTGATCAGCGTATCGATCAGGCCGCCGATCTGGTTGACACCGACCTTCCCGGTGCCGTAGACGCTGTTTGAGGCGATGTTCGTGAAGACGCTGACGACAAGCGCGATGACCAGCCAGGGAAAGACCCCCGACGCGCTGAGATCAGTGAGGTACGGCCGCGCGATAAAGAGAAAGCCGACCGAGACGGCCAGCAACATCACCCGGAGGAAGACGAACGCGGTAAAGAATGCGTTCGGGTCCTCACCCTCACTGATCCGCTTGACGGCAGCGCCCCCGAACCCGCCGTCCCCGATCAGGTTGAATACGCTAAAGTAGGCAACGAAGATGAAGTATGCGCCTAGTATCGATAGACCGACGGTATGAGTGAAGAACATCGTGGAGAGAAACCCGACCGCGGTGAGGGCCAGCGTCGAGGCGAGGCTGATGACGCTCTGGCGCTGGACGGGGTCGATGCGCATGACGCGGGCAAGATACCCTGAGGGGCGGAACACAAGCAGTGGTTTCGTCTTGAGAAGCCTTATTGGTTGTCAACTACCCCTCCCTGAAGGGAGGGGCTTGAGACTCTATCGTGTCGATAGTTCTCGTCTGGGTGGTTGAACCGGAGAGGAAGCGGCTATAATCCGGCAGGAACTGGCAGGGCGGACGTGTCGACCGGAACGAGAGCCGCGGTAACGTCATGGCAGAGCAGTGCTAATGTATAGAATAGCGTCAATGTACAGTAGCGCTATTCAGTACTCCAGAAGAGAGTATGTACGAAATTACTGGTGGTGAAAAAACTTGGACGTAGGGGTGATCGGCGTCGGAATGATGGGCAGGAACCATGCCCGTGTATACTCAGAACTGAAAGCGGTGGACTCGCTTCACCTCTTTGACCTCAACATGAAGGCTGCCGGCGAACTTGCCGGAGCCTTCGGGGCAACGGCCTCCCCGACCGTCGAGGACCTGCTCAGAAACGTCGACGCGGTGAGCGTCTGCGTCCCGACACCCTATCATTTCGGGGTTGCGGAGACGGTCCTCGGCGCCGGGGTGCCGCTCCTCATCGAGAAACCCATATGTGCGACGGCGGAAGAGAGCCGGCGGCTTATCGAGAAGGTCCCCGAAGGTCTCGTCGTCGGCGTCGGGCATATCGAGCGGTTCAACCCGATCGTCCCCGAGATCAAAAAGATCGTCCGGAACCCCCTCTACATCGAGATGAAGCGGCACAACCCGGCCTCTTCCCGGGTGAGCGGCTCCTCGGTCG
>DAOSER010000112.1:0-6946 GCA_035363235.1 Methanoculleus sp. | reverse complement strand
ACTGCGCATCTAACGATGCTCGAAGGACGCTCCCTGAGGAGCATCCTACTGCGCACCTACGGTGCTCGTGCTCCGGACGTTCCGTCCATCGCATATCGCCATGACTGCCCCCGCCCCTGGGGAGGGGTGCGACGGGTCGTAGAGCCGGAGCATGAGCACCGCAGGTGCGAATAACGACTGCCGGGAGCGTAGCGGACGACAGGAGTTTGAGCACCGCAGGTGCGACTGAGGAGGCCGGAGGCCGGGCGGGGTGGGGTCGATGAGATATGCGGATCTTCGCGAGTTAGAGACAGGGGAGGGGGGCTCGCCCCCCTCCCCGTCAGCCCCACCTCGCACCTTCGGTGCTCGAACGACGCTCCTGCGGAGCGTCGTTCCCCCAATGGCGATACGCGACTGGCCGAAGGGTGCGACGTTCCAACGGAACGGAGCTGGAGCACCGTCAGGTGCGGGGCAGGAGCGCGAGCACCGCTAGGTGCGCAGGCCACCACGGTCCACTGCATGAGGACATGCCCGAGAAAAAAGGGTCGTCCCAGGGACCGGCCAGGTCTGGCACCGGCCTCATCAGGAAAGAGTAAAGATCGGAACAGGGTTTCAACAGAGTTTTTTAGAATTGTAAGGGCCTTAGGGCCATCGGCTTTCTGTAAGGATCGTCTCGAATCTCTCCCGGGAATTCATGGTCCGTCGCAGCCGCATCGTGAACGGTAACGGACCGACAGGGGAGGCTTATGCATGTAGCGCCCATTCGCCGTCCCCCTCCCGGCTCCCGCACTACCCCGACCGCCGGTTTTTCTCCACGGAGATTATCCCTTGCATTGCCGAAGGAAATGCCGTCAGGTGAAAAAAAAGTTCTATCATATCGGTTTGATGCTTCATTCATTCTCTTAAAACTATCACAATCGTCAAATCTCCCATGGAAATAATAATATTTTTATAGTCAGATTTAAAACAATAGATACTATCTGTTGGTGGATGGATGAGGTCAGACAAGGTACGGTATTTTACGCCACGCGATGAAGAACTTGCCGAACTCTTAATCGGCATCGGAATCAAGAGGAATGTCTCCAAAGTGCTTGTATATCTTGCGAACATCGATGAAGCAACGTCCCGGGACATCGAGCGGGGCACCGATCTCCGTCAGCCTGAAGTCAGCATCGCCATGCGCTACCTCAAGGAATGCGACTGGATCGATACCCGTGAGAGCAAGTCGGAGAGCAAAGGGAGGCCGGTGAAGATCTACACGCTATCCCGTTCGATAACCGAGATCATGGATACAATCGAGAAAGAAAAGAAGAGAGAAGCCCGCCATCAGTTAGACCTGATCCAGAAGATGCGGGAATGCATATCAATGCAATGACACAACGCTGCAACCCTTCTCTTCACCGACAATAACCGTTATTTTTTCTGGGTAACCGCAGAACAGGCCGCACTCCAGCGCACCGGGTATCGAAGCGATCGCTGCTTCCAGGCGTTCGGGTTCCGCGATCTCCTTAAAGCCGCAGTCGATGATGAAGTTGCCGTTATCGGTGACGACCGGGCCGTCTTTCTTCACGCCTTCCCGGAGGGCCGGATCGGCGCCGAGCGCTGCAAGCCGCCGGGAGACCGCCTCCACGGCGAACGGGAGCACTTCGACCGGCACGGGCGCATTCAGGGTATCGACCACCTTTGAGCGGTCGACGACGATGAACACACTTCGGGTTGCGTCACAGACGCACTTCTCCCGCAGAAGCGCCGCTCCGCGCCCCTTGATCAGGCGGAGCGCCGGGTCGACCTGGTCGGCCCCGTCGATGGCGATATCGAGTTCGGGGTGCTCGTCGAGGCTCGTGAGGGGGATGCCGTACCGGCGTGCCCGGATGGCCGCCTGGTAGGAGGTGGGAACGCCGGCGACACAGAGGCCTTCCCGCGCAATCCGTTCGCCCAACCGCTCCATCGCAAAAAAGACCGTGGACCCGGTGCCGAGACCGACGACCATCCCGTCCCTGACCTCTTCGGCCGCCCGGTAACCTGCGTTCCGCTTCGCTTCTGCCTGCTCTGCTGCATGCATGGTGTACTCTTCTCCTTCCACTCAGATATCCATGCCGTCAAAGATGCTTCTGAGCCTGTCCGCGGCACCAAACGCCGTGCAGTCAAGCGTGATCGGGGTGATGGAGACGTTGCCCCTCTGCACCGCATGCACGTCGGTCCCCTCCTCCGCGTCCTCGTACAGCGGCCCGTCGATCCAGTAGTAGGGGCGCCCGCGGGGGTCGAGGCGCTCCTCGACGCCGGTGTAGAAGAGTTTCTCCGCAAGACGGGTGATCTCGTAGCCGCCGCGCACCGCCGCCGGGATGTTCACGTTGATGACGTGGGCGTTCTCCGGGAACCCGCTTGCAAGAACCCGCTCGCAGACCTCGCGGACAATCCGTTTTGCATCGAAGAACCGGTCCGTGATGTTTGAGGGGTCGTCGAACTTATCGCCCTGGTCCTCCACCTGGAGCGAGAAGGCGAGGGACGGCACACCCTGGTTTGACGCCTCGAGCGCGGCCCCGACGGTCCCCGAGGTCATGATGGACTCATAGGAGAGGTTCTCACCGATGTTGATGCCGCTGACCACGAGATCCGGGTTCAGGCGCAGCGCGAACAGCCCGATGATCACGGAATCGGTCGGTTTCCCGCCGACCGAGTAGGCCGGCACCCCGTTCATCGTCACCCGGTTTGCGCGGATAGGCTCAAAGATGGAGATCGACCGCCCTACGGCGCTCTGCTGGGTGGCAGGCGCGACCACAGTGACGTCGGCTACCGGCGCGAGCGCGTCGTATGCCGCCCAGAGGCCCGTGGACGTGATCCCATCATCATTGGTGAGCAGAATCTTCGGTTTCATCCTTGTATAGGGATGGTTCCCGCGTATCAAAAACCTGCCCGATCGTCAGGGTCAAGTCTTTTGCAGATGACCTCTACTGCAATGAAGGTTTTTCTCGCTGAATACTCCGTCTGCAACGACCCCGAGCTTGCGCCCGAGGGTGCCGCCATGCTCGCCGCGATAAGCGGGAGTTTTGAGCGGTGCGGCTACGATGTGGTGACGCCCGAGAGCCCCGACTTTGAGGGCGAGATCCGGCGGCTCGCGCCGGGGTGCGACGCAGGCCTGGTCATCGCGCCCGACCACCTCCTCTTCCGGTACACGCATCTCCTCGAAGGGCTCACCCACAACATCGGGTGCGGGAGCATGAACGCGGCTGTCTGCGCGAACAAACAGCGGACGGCGGCGATCCTCTCCCGGAACGGTATAGCCGTCCCTCCCGCCGCCGGAGAGGGAACGAGGGTCGTCAAGCCGATCATGGGCTGCGGCGCCCTCGGCGTCCGGCTGACGGATGAGGAGCCGGGCGCCGGCGAGTTTTCACAGGCATACGTCGAAGGGGAGGCGCTGAGCGTGAGCCTGGTGGGGAGCCGGGTGACCGGCAACGTCTGCGAGTTCTACACGGGCGCCCCCCCGCTCCTGCTCGCCGTCAACCGGCAGGAGATCGCCGTCGCGGACGACGGGAGGTTCCTCTACCTCGGGGGAGAGACGCCTGTTCACCCCGACCGCGAGGACGAGATCGTCGATGTCGCCGTCCGGGCGATGAACGTCCTCGGGTGCCAGGGGTATGCCGGGATCGACGTCGTCGCCGGGGACGAGATCTACGTCGTGGACGTCAACCCGCGGCCCACGACCAGCCTGGTCGGGATCGCGGCCGTCATGGAGGAGGAGATCGCCGAGATCCTCATCAAAGCCTCGCACGGCGAAGCGCCGGCGGAGGTGCACCTCTCCGGGAGGGTGCGGTTCGATAAGGACGGGAGGATCGAGCGAGTATGATCGGGATCGACATCGGCGGTGCGAACCTCAAGGTCGTCGACGATGCCGGCGTGCACATCCATTACTGCCCGCTCTGGCAGGGCGCACCGCTTGCCGATCTCCTCAAACCCTATGCGGGGCCCGCTGCCGTGGTGATGAGCGGGGAACTCGCGGACTGCTTTACGAGCAAGATGGAGGGGATCCGGTGGATCGTCGGGGCCGTCCGGGAGGTCATCCCCGACGCCGTCTTCTACGGCACCGACGCGGCGTTCCATACCCGGCCGGTCCCCGAACTTGCCGCCGCGAACTGGCTGGCGTCGGCCGACTACCTGCGGGAGGAGTATGCCGATGCGGTCCTCCTCGACGTGGGGAGCACCACCGCCGACATCATCCCCTTAAACTGCTTCGAGAGCCTCAAGGGGCTGACCGACACCCGGCGGCTGCAGGAGCAGTACCTCGTCTACACCGGCATGCTCCGGACGAACGTCGCAACGCTGGTATCCTCGGTGACGCTCGACGGCACGGTGACCCCGGTCAGCACCGAGTACTTCGCCGCAAGCGCCGACGTGCATCTCGTGCTCGGCCACATCGCCCCGGCGGACTACACCTCTCCGGCACCGGACAACGGCGAGAAGACTGTTGATGCTGCGCTCCGCAGGCTCGCCCGGGTGGTCTGCGCCGATCTCGATGAGATCGGGAGGGAAGGGGCCCTGGAGGTCGCCCGGCAGTTCTGGGAGGTCCAGCGGACGCTGGTCGCCCGTGCGGTGGAGCACGCACGCTCCCGGTGCGGTGCCGGACGGGTGGTCACGGCCGGGATTGGAGCGGATCTCTTTGCCCGTGAACTTGGCGGCGCCACACTTGATGGGGAGATCGGGGAGGTCTCGGATGCACTGCCGGCGTACGCGGTCAGGGAGGTGGCGCTACGGCAAACCGGTGGGCGCTGACCCTTCTTCTGATCGCGGTATCGGTCGCCGTCACGGCCGTATCGCTGATGCTCGGCTTCCCGTTCTTCTTTCTCTTCCTATTCATTCCGCTGATCCCGTTCTTCGGGCGACCCCCTGTCGTGAAGCGCTGCCCGGCCTGCGGGTGGGAAACCGCAGGCGACGAGAACTTCTGCCCCCGCGATGGGACGGCGCTCACGGTCGAGGGTGAAGGTGGCGAGGTTTAAGAGGGAGAGCGGTAGAAGGAAACCGAAGAGTTCGGTTGCCGGAACGGTGCCGAAATCGCGGGAGGCATAGTTCCGGATCGTTCCCCTATCGACGACGATCCCCATCGCCCGGAGGTGTTGTGCCACCTGGTTGAAGGGCATCTGCTGCGAAAGGACGAGGCAGAGGTCGACGATGGGCGACGCAAGCCGGGTATCGGGGTAGAACGGTGCATCTGCGTAGCAGAGAGCGCCGCACTGCTGGCAGTAGAAACGTTTCACGGAGACCCGGATCGTACGTTCCTCTCCGTTCTGGAGCACGACGGCAAACCGTTTCGGCCGCAGGTCGTGCCCGGTCACCGGGCCGCCGCACGACGGGCAGGCATCGAGGTCGGTGAACTTCACGCCGTCCATCGACGCCAGAGCGTTTGCCACCAGATCGACGAGCATCGGCGGAACGGGCAGTGTCTTCTTCACGGTGGTGGTTCTCTCCCTGTGCAACTGTACGAGAGAGTTGGGTCTCCACCGATAATAACGCCTCCCCCTCAAATGGGACGGGGGGCGCAGGGGCCGTTTCACCCCGCCGGAAGGGTGCTCCGGAGACCGTCGGCTCTGCCGCCCCCACTCCGGTCCGGTGCAGTCGTTCCGCCTCCTGAGCGGCCGGGGGGCCGCAGATCGGGCCTGGTTCATCACTTATGTATACTCGCGGTGCCGGACGGGCAGGTACCCTTGATGAGCTTTAACCACACAAAATATCAAACGGGGTGCGCAGATTGGTGTTCGGCAGCATCTGCTTCCGGCGACGGTGGTGACGGATCTGGTTAACTAACATAATTTAAGTAGCTTAACATCAGATATTCGGTTCGCCATAGAGGCGATAAAAATATGACGTTGAAGTATGTTGCCACAACGTGCCCCTACTGCGGTACGGGATGCAGTTTCAACCTCGTCGTTCAGGACGGGAAGGTGGTTGGAACGGCACCGTACCGCCGTTCACCGGTGAACGAGGGAAAGGTCTGCCCCAAGGGGACCTACGCTCACGAATTCGTGAACAGCCCGGACCGTCTCACAAAGCCGCTCATCAAGAAGAACGGTAAATTCGAGGAAGCAACCTGGGACGAGGCGTATGACCTGATCGCGCAGAAGTTCAAGTCGTACAAGCCCGATGAGTTTGCGGCGCTTGCATCGGCCCGTGTCTCGAACGAAGAAAACTACCTGCTGATGAAGTTCGCCCGCGGTGTCATGAAGTCCCGCCACATCGACCACTGCGCCCGGCTCTGCCATGCGTCCACCGTCGCGGGTCTTGCCGCGTCGTTCGGTTCCGGTGCGATGACCAACTCCATCGGCGACATCGCCGACTCGAAGTGTGTCTTCATCCTCGGGTCCAACACATTCGAGCAGCACCCGCTCATCGGGCGCAGGGTGATGCAGGCGAAGAAGAACGGTGCGAAGATCATCTATGCCGACCCGCGCTACACCGCGACCGCAAAGCAGGCCGACCTCTACATGCCGTTTGTGTCCGGCAGTGATGTGGCCATCCTCAACTGCATGATGCAGGAGATCATCAAGAACGGCTGGGAAGACAAGGAGTTCATCGCCAACCGCACGAAGGATTACGAGAAACTCAAGGAAGTCGTCATGAAGGACACCTACAGCCTTGAGAACGTCTCGAAGATCTCCGGTATTCCCGCCGAGAGCCTCAAGACCGCCGCCAGGTGGTTCGGCACCGCCGAATCCTCCGCGCTCCTCTACTCGATGGGTATCACCCAGCACACCGTCGGCGTGGACAACGTCCGGTCGACTGCCAACCTCCAGATGCTCACCGGCAATCTGGGCAAGCGCGGGGGCGGCGTGAACGCGCTTCGTGGCCAGAACAACGTTCAGGGCGCCTGCGACATGGGCGCGCTCCCGGTCGTCTTCACCGGCTACCAGAAGGTCATCGACGAGGCCGCCCACAAGAAGTTCGCCGACGCCTGGGGCTTCCCCGACGGCATCTGCGA
>DAOSER010000111.1:0-6974 GCA_035363235.1 Methanoculleus sp. | reverse complement strand
CCGGGCGTGAAGTTCATCAGCGCCGGGAACTTCGGCGGCAGCCTCGGGCCGTTCAAGTTCGACCTGAAGGACGTCCTTGCGGACTATCTCTGAATCTCTTTTTTTTTTGTGGCTCTTTGGGGCTGGTGGGTGTTTGCTCATGCTGTTGAGGGTATGGGCTGGTGAAGACTTCCATCAATCACGCTTCGAACTCCTTCAACTGTCTAGAACCTGGAATATTCTGTACCTCACTTGCCCTTCAACGGCTTTCCATCGGATATCGCCCCTTCGGTGCTCCAGCTCCGTTCCTGCCGGAACGTTGCTTATCGCCACGCGGGGAGGGGCTGACGGGGAGTGCGATGTTCCGACAGGAACGGAGCACGAGAAGCCGTTAGGCTTTGAGGGGGTGCAGCCCCCTCCCCTGTCTCTACCCCGTAAAGTTTTACCTACAGCCCCCCACCACCCGCGCTTCGCGCTCCTCACTCGCACCTTCGGTGCTCAAACTCCTTCCCCTGCGGGGAAGTCGTTCCGCCCCCCCCATGGGGGGCGGGCAGTGCGTGGCGATATGCGACTGGCCGAAGGGCAGGAGCACGAGCACCGAAGGTGCGCAGCCCACGAAATCCGTGCATCGGGGTAAGCGATGTTCCAGGAATGATATGTGAGTACGACTGGCTGCAGGGCAGGAGCTTGAGTCCCGAGAGCGTAGTGATAGTTGGCCGAAGGCATGATAGACTAACCGTCCGAAATTCGAATTCGCTTGGCCTCCCGGCAGTTCCACCACCCAGTCGATCCTCACTATGAAAGAACCGCCCCCCGCCCCGGCCCCCCTCACCCGCCTTGATTAACCCCCCTTCCCCTCTCGCCACCCCGCCAAAGCCCGCTCGGGCTCACCTGCCCCACCCGATCGATCCTCTTAAATACAGTTATCAACGACATTCTTGTTAACGATTATTTCGGTGACATCATGATTACACTCACGCCTGATGAAGTCAGGGCCCGGTTCGGCCCGCTGTTCTCGATGAAGTTCCTCACCATGGTCGACCAGAACGCCGGTCTTGCGGAGATCCGCGAGCATTGCCGGGCCCGGGGGACCATCGAGTGGGATGCGGCGAACCGGGTGCGGGCGAGAGGTGCAATCCATTCCTGCCACGTCGAGGGCACGACGATGACGATGCTCGCCCGTCTGGGTGTATCCCCGGCGAAGTTCGGGGCTGCCGGCCAGGAGATCGGCGGCCAGGCGCTCGAAGGGGTCGAGGTTGTCGGGGACGAAGTGGTGACGACCTGGTCGGGCATCGCGGGGGCGGGTGTCGGCGTCGCCGCCTGTCTGCCCCAGGCGCCGGGCGTGATCCGGGCGGAGTATCCTGCCGAAGACGACCTCAAGATCGGCGGCGCCCGGGTCTGCCGGGTGCGGATCGCATCACCCCTCTACGAGAAGGTGACGATCGGGATCGACGACACCGACACCCGTGAAGAGGGTGCCACGTGGGTTCTCGCACTCAAGTGTGCCGAGGCCTGCACGATCCCCGGGGTCGAGTACCTGGACATGCGCCTTGTGCAGCTCAACCCCGCGGTCCCGAAGAAGACCACCAACTGCGTCGGCTCCGCCCTGAACTTCGCCGTCCGTCCCGGAAAGGTGGAAGAACTCCTCGAATACGTCCGCGACTTCATCGAGTCGGAAGCGGTCAGCAACGATACCGGCATCGCCGTCTACCGCGGGATTGCATTTGCCGAGGAATCACCCTACATGAAACGGGTCAAGACCGAGATCCTGATGGTCGACGACGCGGAGGCGGAGGCCGCGCGGATGGGCGTCCGGTTCATCGACTCAAATGCACGGAAAGGCCGGATAGGAGCATTGGGCGCTGTTCTCTGGGGGAACAAGGGCGCTGAAGCGGCAGGCCTCTATGGAGAAACTCTCTGATCCTTACACAATACGGTATCCACAAATCGTGGCGGTGGCCGACGAGAGCGCCGGGCAGGTTGAGCTCATCGAGTTCTTCGACTGCACCGGCGGTGCGATGTGGGTGAAGCGTCACTATGCACAGAGCCCGCTCGTCCGCTCTGTCCGCACCGTGGGCGCGACCAACCGCTACCTCCTTTCGGCCGGGAGCGCCGACCTCGCGCTCGAGGGCTCGGTCTTTCCGGCGGGGATTTCCGCCGTCGCCGTCGAAGAAGACGAGATCGCGGTCACCTACCGGGGGCTCGGAGGCGGTGGCGTGGGGGCGTCCATCTGCCGCGCCACCGCTCGCGGCGTCGTCCGGTGCGAGAGCGACCCTGCCGGCGGCGGCCGTCTTTCGGGCTCGACAATCTGGCTCCCCCGGCGCGAGCGGGTGGTCATCGGAATCGACGACACCGACACCCCCGAGGAGGGCGCCACCTGGACGCTGGCGCACAACATCGCCCGTGCCGTCGAGGACGACCGTTCGCGCTACCTCTCCCACACCATTGTGCAGCTCTATCCTGTTCCCTACCGGACCAAGAACTGCGTCGCCATCGCCTGCGAGTTCGCCACCTCCGATCCCGTCGGACTGGCCCGGCACTACCACGACTACCTGGAGGAGTACACGCTCTCGGACGAGACCGGAATGGCGGTCTGGCGAGGGTTCGATCCTTCGCCGCTCGAAGAGTTCGGCGGACGCGTAAAGCGGGGCGAAGTCTGGCCCGGCGACCTTGCTGCCCTCGACGATCCTCGGCTCTCCATCGTCATGAACGGCCGGGGCGCGATCGGGGCGGTTGCAGCGATCCCGTTTTACACGCGGTATGAGGAGGCGCTGGCGCTATGGAATGGGTCCGGCTGAAAGCCCGGGTGCTCGAGACTGGCTCTGCCCGCCTCTCCGGCGAACCCGCAGATGAATACGTATCCCGTTCCGCCGCCGGCCCTTCGGCCGGGACATCCGGCTCGCTCTTCTTCTCCATTGGCGGCGGTCGAAGGGTCCGGACTGGTATCGACGGGCGAAGCCCCCTCGAGATCGTCCACCGGGGA
The DNA here is from genome assembly GCA_035363235.1 of Methanoculleus sp. Taxonomy (GTDB): domain Archaea; phylum Halobacteriota; class Methanomicrobia; order Methanomicrobiales; family Methanoculleaceae; genus Methanoculleus. The sequence goes on along the minus strand of DAOSER010000111.1, from coordinate 4,012 downwards.
GGCGGCGCGGCCGACCTCCTCATCGACGGCGATGTGGTTTCCGGCCGCCTTGAGCCCGCTGCCCTCCACTGCCCCCGCCAGGCCTACATCACGGTCAGCGGGATGTGCATCTTCCACTGCCGCTACTGCCCGGTGCCGGGTCTTCCCGGGCGGCGGAAGGAGATCGCTGAGATCGTCCGGATGGTCGAGAGCGTCGCCGACCGGATCGATGCTATCTCGATAACGAGCGGTGTCGCCTCCTCGATCGAGGAGGAGGAGGCTTACGTCCTCGAGGTCGTCGCAGCGCTCCGCCCCTTTGGTCTACCTATCGGGGTCTCGATCTACCCCTGCCCCGAAACCCCGGCCCGACTCCACGCTCTCGGCGTTGCCGAGGTGAAGTTCAACATCGAGGCGGCGACGCCCGAACTCTTTTCGGAGGTGTGCCCCGGCCTCTCCTGGGAGGGGATCCGGGAATCACTCTCGTCCTCCGTCGCGCTCTTCGGGCGGGGCAGGGTCTACTCGAACGTCATTGTCGGCCTCGGTGAGACCGACGATGACCTCGAGCGGGTGATGGAAGACCTCGCCGCGATCGGGGTCATCCCGGTTCTCCGCCCGCTCACCCCGGCGGCGTCTCTCGCGGGCATGCCCCGGCCGTCCGCCGAACGGCTGCTCTCGCTCTGTGAGGTCCACAAGAAGATCCTCCGGCGGGCGGGGCTCGACCCCCGCCGGGCGCTGACGATGTGTGCGGCATGTACCGGATGCGATCTGGTGCCGGGGAGGGACACATGAACGGCACCGAAGCGCTCGCTCTGGCTCTCCTCCGGTCAGCAGACCGCTGCTACGCCGTCCCCGGCTACCCGGTATCGGAGGTTGCCGCCCGGGTTGGGGCCATAATCACCGTAAACGAGAAGGTTGCCCTCGAGTACGCCCTCGGCGACTCGCTCTCCGGGAGGAGGGCTGCCGTGGTGGTCAAGCACGTCGGCCTCAACGCCTGTGCCGACCCGCTGGTGCACGCCACCGCCCAGGGCCTCCGGGCGGGCGTCGTGATCGTCGCCGGCGACGACGTACGCGCGGCCGGATCAGACGTCGTGCAGGACTCCCGCTACTACGGCGAGGTGGCCCGGGTCCCGGTGCTGGAACCTGATGCCGAGCCGCTCGGACCGGCAATTGAGGCGGCGTTCGAGGCGTCGGAGGACTTCTCAAGGGTCGCCATCGTCAGGGTCACACCCGACCTCCTGGACGCGGACGTGCCGGACGTCCCCGTTCCCCGGAACGATCTGGAGGGGAGCCTCGCGGACCCCGGGCTCACGATGGCCGGCCGGGCGCTGGCCGCGGACAGGCGGACCGCCGCGATGTTCGCCTGGTCGCGCTCCTCGCCGCTGAACCGTGTTGCCGCAAGGACGCCGCGCATCGTTACCGCCTACCCGCCCCCGGCGGCGGACCCGGATTTGCTCGCATCTCTCCCTGAAATCGGCCGCCCCTTCCTCCGGGAGCACCGCCTGCTTGCCCCGCCTGAGCCCGCCGGGGAGCCCGAACGGTTCTCCACCCGGGGCTACTGCCGGACGTTCTGCCGCGGCTGCCCGTTCCATCCTGCCCTTGCCATCCTCCGCGAACGCGGGATGCGGGCAGTCTGCGACGCCGGGTGCGCGATCCTCGCTATGAACCCGCCGTACCGCATCGGCATCGCCACCTACGGCCTCGGCTCGTCGGTCGCCGTGGCAGCAACCGGTCCGGGCGTCGCACTCACCGGCGACTACGCGCTCCTGCACTCGGGCCTGAACGCCCTCATCGACGTCTATGACCGCAAGCTCCCGCTCCTCTGTATCGTCTTTGCGAACAAACGGATGGGAATGACCGGAGGTCACCCCGTCCCCGACATCCTTCGCTACATCGCCTGGGCGGACCCGGTCGTCTGTGTTGCAGATGACACCGCGGCGCTTCGCCGGGTTCTCGTTCCTCCCGGGGGAGGGCCCCGGACGGTGGTTATCGAAGGCGCCTGCCCTGAAGGTGAGAACCATGAAACCATGGAATATCGAGATCTGTGATGTAACGCTGCGAGACGGGGAGCAGACTCCCGGCGTCTCGTTTACCCTTGATGAGAAGATGGCGATCGCCCACTCGCTCGACGATATCGGCGTGGAGGTGATCGAGGCCGGTTTCCCGGTGGTCTCCACGGCAGAGAAGGAGTGCGTTGCGGCCATCGCCCGGAGCGATCTCGACGCACGGGTCTGCTGCCTGGCACGAGCGCTCAAGCCCGACATCGAGGCGGCGCTCGACTGCGACGTGGATATGGTCAGCATATTCTTCGCGACCTCAGACCTCCACATCCGCCACAAGTACCGCAAACCCCGCGAAGAGGTGCTCGACGGCGCTCTCGATATGGTGGAGTTCGCCGCCGATCACGGGGTGCAGGTCCGGTTCGCTGCCGAGGACGCCTCGCGGACCGACCCGGCGTTTCTCTCGGAGATGTATACCCGCGGCGTCGAGCGCGGCGCGAACCTCGTCAGTTTCGCAGATACCGTCGGTTGCCTCACCCCGCTTGAGATCCACGCGGTCGTCTCCCGCTTCCTTGAGACGGCCTCTCTCCCCCTCTGCATCCACTGCCATAACGATCTCGGGTTCGCGGCCGCCAATACCATCACGGCCGCGGCCGCAGGGGCGTTCCAGCTCCATACCACCGTCAACGGCATCGGCGAGCGTGCCGGGAATGCGGCGCTTGAACAGGTGCTCGTCGCCCTGCGGATGAAGGGCGGCGTCGACCGCTACGACCTCTCCCGCCTGCAGGATATCTCGCGCCTGGTCGCCCGGTGCTCGGGGATTATCCCGGAGCGCACCCGGCCGGTCGTCGGAGAGAACGCCTTCGCCCACGAGAGCGGGATCCACATCGCCGCGATCCTCTGCGATCCGTCGACCTACGAGTATGTCCCGCCGGAACTGGTGGGCAGCGAGCGGCGCTTCGTCCTCGGGAAGCATACGGGGAGGCGGGCGCTTGAGCATGTTGCGAAGGCCTACGGGTTCGACCTCTCTGACGGGGAGGCGCGGTGGGTGCTCGAGCAGGTCAAGCAGAAGAGCGAGGGGAAGTGCAGCGTCACCCCGGAGATGCTCTGCGGGCTCATCCGAAGGGCAAAGGAGGGGATCCTCCAGTGAGTACGCTCTCGGAGCAGATCCTCGGCGCACAGGCGGGAGCATATGTGGACCGCGAGGTCGATATCGCCTTTGCCCATGACGGGACCGGCGTCCTCGCCCGGGAGGCGCTCCGGGAGATGGGGGTGGAGCGGCTCCCGTACCCTGAGCGACTGCGCCTCATCTTCGACCACATTGTCCCGGCGAACACGGGGACAACGGCGACGCTCCAGGCCGAGCTCCGCGAGTATGCCGGGGCCTCAGGGATAGAATTCTTTGATGCCGGAGGAGGGATCTGCCACCAGGTGATGAGCGAAGGGGTCGTCCGGCCCGGCATGATCGTCGTCGGCGCCGACTCCCATACCTGCACCCTCGGCGCCTTCGGGGCGTTCGCCACCGGGGTGGGCGCGACCGATATGGCGGCGATCTGGGCATCCGGCGGCACGTGGTTCCGCGTCCCGGAGACGATCGCAATCAACCTCTCCGGCAGGCTCTCCGGCGCCGCGGAGCCGAAGGATGTCGCACTCGCCTATGTCGCGAACCTCGGGATGGAAGGAGCCACCTACCGGGCGCTGGAGTTCGTGGGTGACGGGGCGGCGACAATCTCCATGGACGGGCGGCTGACCCTCTGCAATATGGCGGTCGAGACGGGGGCGAAGGCAGGCATGTTTTATGCTGATGCCCTCACCATCCGCTATCTCACAGAGTACGGGCTTGCCGCGGCGCCCCAGGCGCCGGAAGACTGCTGCTACGAACGGACCGCCGATATCGATCTCGACGACATCGTTCCTCTCATAGCGGTCCCGCACCGGGTGGATACCGTCAGGGAGGCGGAGGAGGTCGCGGGCACGCACCTCGACCAGGTCTTCGTCGGGACCTGCACGAACGGCCGCTACGAGGACCTTGCCCG
>DAOSER010000110.1:0-7000 GCA_035363235.1 Methanoculleus sp. | reverse complement strand
GTTTAGGGTCCAGTCTCGAAGGAGTTCAAGGGTTCGAATCCCTTCCCCCGCATTATCTGTACCATGACCGGCACCGCGTGGGAGGCGCTCCCGACGACGATCGAGAGCGTCGCCGGGACGACGGTCACCTTCACGGCGACGACCCCCGGGTTCTCCCTCTTCGCGATCACCGGGATCGAGCAGGCCGGCGAAGTGACGACCCCGACCGCGGCACAGACCACTGTGCAGGCGGCAGCAGAGCCCACCGCGACGCAGACCGCGGCCGCACCGGCCGGCGGGCCGGCGCCCGAGTTCCCGCTCGGGACAGTCGTCCTGGTGCTCGCTGCCGGCGGCTACCTGGTCCGGCGCTGGTGGATACACCGGCAGAACCCGGCGCTCTTCCAGAACTACGACTGATGCAGTGAACCAGCGAGAAGAAAAACCCAATCACCTTTTTTAGGAGCACGTTCCGCTACGCTCAGGCGGGAACGGCAGACGATTGTAAAAAAGCGATCCGTTAGTTCGAGACGTTGCACCCGGAACGGCTCTCTCAATGCCTGTCAGCGTTCGTTGCTCCACTGGTTCGCGTGACGTTTCCTCAGCGTGAACCGGAAAGCCGCCACCCGCTCCGGGGTGGCCCGACCCCCCGCCCTCTCCCTCACGCCAGCTCATGCCGCCGCAGAAACTCCCGGATCTGCCTCGACTCGATCCAGCCCCGGTCAAGTTCCCGGATGTAGCCGTTGATCCGCTCGACCTGCTCCTGGATCCTCTCCGTTGCCGTCCCTTCCTCAAGCAGTTCGGCCATGCCGAGGATAACCTGGAGCGGCTGGCGGATGTGGTCCCCGAGGATCGCGAACTGCTCGATGTTGCGCTCAATCTGCTCGAAGAGTTGCCGGCGAAGCTGCTCGTTCTGCTTGCGCTCGGTGATATCCCTGCCGACCACGTGAACCCCGATCACCGAGTGATTACGAACGATCGGCGACTCGTTCAACTCGAGGAATGCCGTAGACCCGTCTTTCCTGCGAAACTCAATCTCGAGCCCCTCGACCGGCTCGCCCCGGGAGATCTTCTTTCGCCCCTCCTCCCAGACGGGGAGCGACGAGGGGACGACAAAGTCCCGGCACATGCAGCCGATAAGTTCATCCGGGGTATAGCCGAGGATCCTCATCACCGCAGGGGAGATGTAGGCGATCCCGCCCTCGTGATAACAGGTGTAGATCATATCGAAACTCCGCTGCGTAATCTCCCGGAACTGCGATTCGCTCTTTTCGAGATCTTCCCGCGCCTGAAAGAGCTCGATCGTCCGTCCGAGGCGTCCGGCGATCCGGTCGATGAGCGCCCGCTCATCGGCGAGGAACGGCCCTTCGTCCTCTTTTGGCCTCTCGCGGAGGTAGCAGACCTCCACCATCCCGACCGTCTCGGCGTGGACGACGATCGGAGACACCTGCCGCCAGGGCGTCTCCCTGAACCCCTCCGTCCCGTACTCGCACCCGTATACCGTGATCCTGGCGACGGTATCCTCCGGGTACCCCCAGCCGGAAGGAAGGAGCCGGGCCACGCCACGGAAGATCTCTTCAAGCGAGATCCCCGGCTGTTCGATGACGCGGGATACCGCATAAAGGGTCGAGAGTTCTTTCACCCGTTCGTTCAGTTCATGCGTCCGCTTCCGCAGGGCATCCTCCGCCCGCTTCATCTCGGTGACATCCCTTGCGGTTACCGCGATCCGGGTGACGGCGCCGTGCGCATCCCTGACCGGGTAGAGGACGGCGTCATACAGCCGTCCGTCCCGGCAGTCCTGGAACCGCACAGGCCTGCCCGTCCCGGCAACCTCATGGAAGCGGGCCGCGTGGACCTCCACCATATCCGGCGGAAAGAATCCTGATATACTCGCGCCGATGAGGTTCTCCCGGCTCCGTGCAAACCGCCGGGCCGCCATCTCGTTGACGTCGATGACCCGGCCTTCCAGATCGAGGAGAACGATCATCTCCTCAGGAGCGTCGAGGAGGGCGCGGGCCGTCGCCTCGCTCTCCCGGAGAGCATGCTCGGTGCGCTTCCGGTCGGTGATATCGTAGAGCTGCTCGACGATGAACGCCACCTCACCCTTCTCGTCAAGGATCGGGCTTGAGCGGCACTCCAGGTACCGCCCGAGTTCCGGCACGAACCGCTCGACAGTCTCCTGCTTCTTGCTTGCGACCGCAAGCTCCGTCGCGCAGATCGCGCAGGGCCCGGTTCGCCCGATGAGGTCGTAGCACTTTCGTCCTCTCACCTCCTCCGGCGTCATCCCGAGCATCTCGTAGCCGGCGCGGTTGTAGCGCAGGATCGTATGGTCCGGCAACTGAACGTCGACGATATCGCCGAGGTTCTCAAACAGCCCCTCGAGCAGGATGTTTGCCTCCGCGAGGCGGCGGCGGGTCTTCTCTTCCCCGGTGACGTCCTGCCAGGTGACGACGGCGCCCGAGATAGTCTTCCCGGTCATGATGGGCGAGGCGGATACGGCTATATGGATCTCCTCCTCTCCGCGGCCGATGACATACCGGCAGGACTCGAGCTCCTCTCCCCGGAGCGCCCGGTGCCCGGGGAGGTCCTCGGGACGGACCGGTCTGCCGTCGGGATGGTTGAGCGGCGCATCCCGCATCCCTGAGAGTGACCGGGCTATCCGGTTCTCGCCAGCGGGACCCCCCACGACCACCCTCCCGTCGGCGCCGTAGACGATCCCCTGCCTGCCGATGGCAGCGAAGAGCGCATCGCGCTCCAGCTCTACCCTGGAGTTCCGGGCGTCGAGATCCCGGTTCTTGGCAATCAGCGCTTCAATGCAGGCCCTCAACTGAGGGGCAAGAGCAGGGTCGGCATCCTGCAGCGCCCGCAACAGAACCGCCGGGGACACATCAGACAGGCTCTTCATCCATTATTCCAGTTTCTGCAACACTTCGTTCTCTCCTCTGTATCCTGTAAGGGGAGCCTTCCCGGGGCAACGGGCCTGCATTGCGTGCGGCGGCCGTCCAGGAGGCGCACATCGGTATCCCGACCACCGGACAAACGACAGCTCCCCGCCGCCTCAGCGGGAATGGAGGCACACGGCCTTGAGACAGCATTCATCCCCGAGTTATATTCAGGTAGAGATATACATTTGATAAGATAAAACAGGTTGGCCCCGGATCCGGCACTCCAGCATACCGGCCGGTCCGGCGCCCGTCACGGCCGCTGCGGCATCACAACGTATATACCGGATAAGCAGCATGTCCGCAATGCGGCGTATGGCCCGCATCTGGCGCGAGAATGCACCACCGGAAAAACCCCTTCCCGGCGCTTCCCGGCAAAAAGTTGCTGCCTGCGGCGAACAGCCAGTTTGCCATCATCGCTCCGGAATTGGGGCTCATATTCCTCTTTATCGCACTGGTGTCATGCACCCCGTTCCTGGTCGGTCTCTGGTATGGCGAGGCCGACCTCCTCCTCCCCATGGCCTCGGCGCCGGCGGGATTCGGCATCATCGGGATCTGGCTTGCCGGCATCCCGAAGGCGGAGGGAGAGGCCCGCCTCTCCGCCGCCCTCTCGGCGGTCGCCCTGATATGGCTCGCCGCCGCCCTGATCGGCGCGCTGCCGTACACGTTCGGCCTCAACCTCCCCTACACCGACAGCGTCTTCGAAGCGATGTCGGGCTGGACGGGCACCGGATATTCTCTTCTCCCCTCCGTCGATACCGCGCCGCGGATGATCCTCTTCTGGCGTTCACTGACCCAGTGGATGGGCGGACTCGGGATCGTCGCGTTCACCGTCGCTCTCGCGGGGAGATCCGGCCTGACCCGGTTCCGGCTCTACCGTTCGGAAGGGCGTTCGGAGACGTTCATGCCGAGCGTCGTGGCCACGGCCATAGAGATGTGGCGGATATACCTGGTGCTCACGGTCCTCGGGATCGGGCTCGTCCTCATCTCGGGGATACCCCTCTGGGATGCGGTAAACATCGTCATGACCGCCATATCGACCGGCGGGTTTGCGGTGCATTCGGCCGGCATCCTCTACTACGAGAGCCCGCTCCTTGAGATGCTCGTCGTCCCGGTCATGATCGCCGGGGCTCTGCCGTTCAAGCTCTACTTCCTGCTCTATTACAAGAAGAGGTTCCTCTTCTTCTCCGACCGGCAGGCGATCCTCCTCTTTGCGCTCATCCTTGCCGGGTGCGCCGCCGTCACCTTCGACCTCATCTCCATCTCATCCCTGCCCCCCGCCGAAGCGCTCCGGGAGGGCATCTTCATGACCGTGAGCGGCATCACCTGCACCGGGTTCCAGAACGCCGACCCTAAAACCTGGTACGGCTCGACGGTGATGGTCCTTGCCGCGCTGATGTTCGTCGGCGGGTCTGCGGGGAGCACCGCCGGCGGCGTCAAAGTCGGCCGGGTCATCCTCGGCCTCGAGATGCTCCGGTGGTGGTTTCGGAGGCTGCATACCGGTTGGCGGGCGATCACGGTGCTCCGGCACGACGGGCGGCCGATCCTCGAGCACCTCCCGGAGTACGAGGTCTCGAAGAGCATGCTCGTCGTCGTGCTCTTCGCCCTGATGGTGGCGATCGCCACCCTTCTCCTGCTCCACCTCGCGCCGCAGGGGGGATTCGACTCCGCTGACGTTATCTTTGAGGTCGTCTCCGCGGCATCGAACGTCGGGATCAGCACCGGGTTCGTGAACCCCGGCCTGTGCCCTGCAGGGAAATGGCTCTTCATCGTCGTCATGTGGGCGGGGAGGCTCGAGATCGTGCCCGTCATCGCCCTGGCGGCCGGGGCGGCACGGAGGCTGTGAGAGCGGCAGCGCTGGATGAACATGGCCGCCATACCCGGGAGCGGCCTTCGTGCCGGCCGCACCATCCTGAATCCAAAGAACAGTATAAATACCGGCGGCGCATCATAACGCCATTGCGTCGGGCCTGATAGGCATGAAAGAGTCTACGAAGTTCGCATTCGATGTCAGCTGGGTGTTCGTCAGCCAGATCGCCACCCTCGGCTCAGGGTTCCTCTTAAATATCCTGCTGAGCCGCTGGCTCGGCCCGGGAGACTTCGGGCTGTATACCCTGACGCTGACCATCTTCACCATATCCACGCTGGTTGCCGGCCTCGGCATCCCGGAGACGGTCGTGAAGTACGTGGCCGACTACAAGAGCAACCAGGAGCGGCTGAATACCATCGTCACCGCGGGGGTCATCAATGCGCTCATGCTCGGTGCCGCCGCCGGTCTCGCTCTCTTCGTCTTCGCCGGAGAGATTGCAGGATGTTTCGGGATGCCGGAACTCTCCGGCCTTGTCCGGATTGCCGCAGCTGCCGTGCCGCTCTCCATCGTCAACACAACGCTCCTCGGTCTCCTGAACGGGCTACGGGAGATGCGGTCCTACTCGTTTCGGTTCATCATCCGCTCGCTTCTCCTGGTCGTGCTGGCGGCGGTCTTCATCCTCGCGGGCTTCGGCCCGGCGGGAGCGGTGGCGGCGCTGCTCTTCACCGAGGTTGGGACGCTCGCCTTCGTCGTGACGATCGTCCGCCCGCACTTCCGGCTCTCGACCCTCAACCACCGGGAGACATCGAAGAAGATGCTTGCGTTCGGGAGCAGGGTCTTCATCGCGAGCGCGGTCTACCTGGTGAACACCTACACCGACACCCTCCTCATCGGCTACCTGCTGACCGAGACCGACGTCGGCCGGTACGCGGTCGCGATCGCGATCGCCCGGGTGGCCTTCCTCTCGCTCCCGGGCTCGATCTCCACGGTCAACTACCCGGCGATCTCGGAGTATTACAGCAAAGGGCTCCGGGATGCGGTCGAGGCCGTGATAAACCGGTCGATCAGGTACTGCCTCACCCTCCTCTCGGTGATGGGCCTTGCCCTCATCTACCTCGCCGGGACGATCATCGAGGTCCTCTTCGGCCCCGCCTACCTGCCGGTCGTGCCCACCTTCATCGTCCTCGTCTACGGGATGATCGTATTCGGGGCCGTATCCTCCGTCGGTCCGGCTGTCAGCGCCATGAACCGGCCCGGGCTCTCCTCGAAGGTGAACATCCTCGTGGCGGCGGTCAACGTCGTCCTCGACCTGGCGCTCATCCCCCTCTTCGGGATAGCCGGTGCGGCCGCCGGCACGGCCGTATCGTGCACCCTGCTCGCGGTACTGATCCTCTACGTGCTCCACCGCGTCTTTGACGTGCGGGTCGAGTCCGCGATGATCGTGAAGACGTTTTGTGTCGTCAGCGTATTCTTCATCGCGTTTCTCCTGCTGCGGGACGCGGTGCACCCCTACGTGCTCGCAACGGTCCTGACCGGTCTCTACGGCATCTACGCCTACCGGTTCCTGCTGACACCGGAGGATAAAATCGAGATCTTCGGCGCGATCACGCCCCTGTTCGGGCGCATCCCGCTCCGGCGCCTCAACGGGCGGTGAAGATCCGCATCCCGGGGTGTCCGGCCCACTGCACGGAGACACACCCGGGCCGTCCCTCAGAAAGACAGCCCGGCACCTACTCCAGAGATTTGCGGAGGTATCCCGACCACCAGCCCGCCTGCGCGAGCGACGCCAGCCGGGACGCGATCCGGTAGGTCTCAAGGTCGACCCGCACGGCCCCGAAACTCTCTTTAAACTTCCGAACCCCGTGGAGGTTTCCGCTTCCCCCGAGGTTCACGAGCGAAAATCCCTTCTCCTGCGCAGACCGCAGAGCATCGTCGAGGAGAAGGTGCACCGGGCAGAAAGGACGGGATGCCGCCGGGACTGCGTTGCTCCACGCAAACACCGTATCCCCGTACTCGAACGTCACGAGGCCCCCGATCGCCGCGCCGTGCATCTCCGCCAGGCGCACCCTGACATACGGGCGGCCGTAGCGGTGGAGGAGATCGTAGACCTCCCGGGGATAAGGCGGCTCCTGGTATCCCCATTCCCGTGTCCTCGTCTCGTAGAGGGCGTAGTACTGCTGAAACTGCGCGAAGCCGTCCTTGTTGACGATCTCGACATGGTTGCGCTCGGCAATGCCGATATCCCGCCGCGCATGCCTGTTATACCTCTGCT
>DAOSER010000109.1:0-7145 GCA_035363235.1 Methanoculleus sp. | reverse complement strand
CCTTGATGAACAGACTGCTGTTCTTTTCATCGATGCGCGGAATTTTAACGGCTACCATCTTTCCATCGGAGCGGCGCCGTGCCTGATACACGGCGGCAGATCCTCCCTCGCCGATCAGATGCATCTGCTCATACCGTGATGCAAGTGACGGAGGCGCACCCTTGCCGGAGTCGGGCCGTACAGTTTTCGGGGGAAAGGAGTTTCCAGAAGTTTTGCCTTCAATTCTCTGATCCGGCCTTCTGCTTCATAGAGTCCCGGCTCTATGGCGACTGCCTTCTGATAGCACTCCATTGCCTGAGCAGATGCCCCTGTGTCGGCATAGACATCTCCTTTCGTGAGCCAGGGTTTTCCAAGATGTGAGTCAAGGGCGATTGCGCGGTCACAACAGAGAAGGGCCTCATCATAATTGCCCATACGATGGTACGTGGTCCCTTTGCCGTACCAGGGGTAAGCCGGCTTTGGAGCCATCGTAATTGCGCTGTCGTAACAATGGAGGGCCTCAGCATAATCCCCCATATCCCTGAAGATGTTCCCCTTATCATACCACGGACGATCAAGGCGGGGATTCAGGGCCAGTGCCCGATCCTGGCACTCAATAGCCGCTGTATAATCTCCCATTTTGTATAGGGCATTCCCTTTGCCGTACCACAGGAACGGATCCGACGAATTCATCAAGAGGCCCGCATCGTAGCAACGGATCGCCTCCTCTAAGTGTCCCTGTCTCTTATATGCATCACCCTTCTTTCTCCAGTGATAGGCGCTTTCTGCCATGGCTACCACCACATAATGATCCTATTACCTTACGGCCGGATTGCCTGCATCGACGAGACAGTGCCTATCCTGATAGACGCGCCGGAAGCATCGTATCTCCCGGACGACCGTATCGTAACGACGGACAACCGAGAGACCTTCTGCATGTTCTGCAGTTCGCCTGAGCCCTGTCCCCCTGGTTGATCATTCCGTTTCCACCTCCAAATACTTTCTCCTGGTGCTCTCCTCCTCGTTGCGTCGGATCGGAGGCCCAGCTGCTCCATGATGGTCTTAGGAGATTGCGTTACAGAGGGTTTACAGAACGCCTGTCACCCAGTCGAGTATTCCTACTAGGCTTTGTTAACAGAGCGGGAATCATCAGTACCCTGCGGGAGCCCTGAATGAGAAACCGAAATGTTCATGCTATATCGCCTACATCGGTTTGTTGATCGCCATCTCTCGCTGCAATGACAATAATAAACTCTGCTGATGCGCGGGGTACGGAAACCGGGGATAAAATGGGATTATTCTGGAAGAAATCAGATACGGGGGAAGCAAAACGCCTGATCGAGGAGGGGAAGAGGGCACTCGATCCCCGGCAGAAGTTGGCCTGCTTTGACAGAGCCATCCATGCCGATCCAAACTACGCGCCGGGATGGAATAACAAAGGCAACGTTCTGCTCGGTCTTGGGAGTTATGACGAGGCTCTTGAATGCTGTTCAAAAGCAGTCGAGCTCAGCCCCGGTTATTCCTACGCCTGGAATGCACGTGGAAACGCATTGAAACACCTGGGACGCCATGCGGAAGCGGTAAAGAGTTATGAGAAGGCAATTTCGCTCAAACGGGATTATGCATATCCCTGGAACGGGAAAGGCGATGCTCTCAGGGAACTTGGACAGTATAGTCAGGCAATTGCCTGTTACGATCGTGCATTGAAGATCAAATCGTTCTCCTGGCCATGGAACGGGAAAGGGATGGCACTCATTGAAATGGGGAGATTTGAAGATGCATTGAGCTGTTTTGACAGAGTGATCAGCACCTCACCAACGTTTGTCTGGCCATGGTACGGGAAAGGCAGGGCACTCGAAGAACTCGGAAGGCTTCAGGAAGCCGCTCGCTGCTACGGAACTGCTCTGAAGATCGATCCCGAACTTCGCGTAGCAGAGACCCGGTTGAACCGGATATCTGCAAACGTGAAACCTGACGGATCGCAGCGCGGTTGGAAGAGCGAGCCTGGTGCGCAGCCCATACCGCTTACCGCGAACAACTTCCGGCAAGAACTTGCAGATCTCTTTTCAAACGCGCAGGGCGCTGGAAGAACTTCGATTGAACTTAACTCCGGTGAACTCCACCGCTCACTGGGAGGGTATCCCGGCCCGAATCACCGCATGCCGGTCTGCTGTGATGTCATGTATCAAGAGATGCGGGACGGCGACCGCACCCTCAACGCCCCGGAAAAAGGAAAAGGTGCCAGCCTGACAATTCGATACAAACTGCCAAGGACTGGGAGAGATGCACTACCCCATCGAGAGGTGCTACCGGACAGGCAGGCTATCCCTGCGAGCCTCGCACCACACTACATGGAGAGCATGCTTATAGGCCAGGGTGGGTTTGCACGAGTATTCAAGGCTACGAAACGAGACGGGAGCGTTGTCGCGGTTAAAGTCCCGATAGCACTCGATCCATCGACTGGGAGATCCTTTATTGCTGAGATCCAGAACTGGGTGCATCTCGATCACCGCAATATCGTCAGGGTCATCGATTACAACATCTTACCTGTCCCATTCATTGAGATGGAATACTGCAGCACCTCGTTGTCGGCTATAGACAAACCGATCCCTTCCCATGAAGCAGCCATGCTCATGCTCAACATTTGTGATGGGCTGAAGTATGCCCATGCCAGATCCATCGTTCATCGAGACCTCAAGCCGCAGAACATCATGCTCAACGAGGGAGTACCGAAGATTACCGACTGGGGGTTGAGCAAGGTTGTCTCCAGTGCTTCGTTGTCTGCTTCACCCTCGTATTCCGTCCACTATGCGGCGCCGGAGCAGATCCAGGGTGATCGAAAGGATGAGCGGACGGACATCTGGCAACTCGGGGTGATCCTGTATGAACTGGTCGCCGGCAGGTTACCGTTTGACGGCGAGAGCATGGTCGAGATCGGGATGGCGGTCGCCACGAAAGTGCCGGAGCGGCCGGGTGCGGTTCATCCCGATGCACAGCCCCTGGAGTCCATCATCCTCAGGTGCCTTGAGAAGAACCCTGAACAGCGGTACCAGTCGGCGGCCGATCTCCAGAAAGACCTCACAGCATACCTGAAAGTGAACTATTCTGAGTCCTTGAAGGAAAGCATCCGCATGAATGATCTCCATCGGTCGGCCTACTACTGTGGAGACCTCGTGCTGATCAGCATGAAGATCGGCGATCTGGTGGCTGCCTACAAATATGCGGTCGATCTTGCAGGATACTCAGTCGGAAAGATCCAGGCGCAGGCAACCGAATTGGCAGAGCAGATCAAACTGAGGGTTGAGATGGGGACACAGGAACTCCCGGATGAACTGGTCCAGAAGGCCGAGGTGGTCGTGCACCAAGTCCGGGTCAAGTGAAGGAGGGGTTGCGAAAAGGGTGGCTGTAGATCCTCTGATGCAGACCCAAACCCTCTTCCCCGCCGACGGCAAGAGGAACGTCATGGACAGGATCGACCGCTACCGCGGCTCCCTCCTCGGTCTCGCCGCCGGCGACGCCCTCGGGACGCTTGAGTTCCGGCGGCCGGGGACATTCGAGCCCGTCACCGGGATGGTCGGCGACGGGCCGTTCGGCCTCGAACACGTGGAGTGAACCAACGACACCTCCCCCTGTCTCGCGATGCGGGACCTCATTGAGGCGTATGACGACGGGCTGTTCCGGCGCGACGTTACGCCCCGTTGATCGCCGCCGGGCCTGTAGCAGGCGCCAGGATTCCAAACAATCAAGGTTAATACCCTTTCGCACGATCGGTTAGTGTATGAAGGAACTCCGGCATATCGCAAGGCGTCCCGGCCCCGGCGGGAAGGGGACAGCATGACAGTCCAACCCTACGTCCCGGAGCCTCTGCCCCCGGCCGGCATCGACTGGGAGTCCCACATCCCCAAAATTGCGTCGGCGAACCGCGCCCTCGCCCGGTAATGACGGCATCCCCCAGGCGACCCCCAACCCCGGCCTCCTGCTCTCCCCGCTCCTGACCCAAGAGGCGGTGCTCTCCTCGCGGATCGAGGGGACGCAGGCGTCGCTTGAGGACGTCCTGCGGTTCGAGGCGAACCCGAAGGAGCCGATCGGCGATGCGGCTCTTGCCGACATTCAGGAGATCATCAACTACCGTGAGGCGCTGAATACTGCAGTGGAAGCCCTCAAGACCCGACGGCTGGATCTGGCCCTCGTCTGCGACCTGCACCGGATCCTGCTCGCCGGCAGCCGGGGCATGGACCGGGAGCCGGGGTGCATCCGCACGATCCAGAACTTCATCGGGCGGGACGCCCGCATCGAGCACGCGATCTATGTCCCGCCGGCGCCGGAGGATGTTTCCGGGGCGCTCGCGGACTGGGAGGCCTACCTGCAGCGGGAGGAGAAGGACGTCCTCGTCCAGCTCTCGGTCCTGAAGGCGCAGTTCGAGCTCATCCACCCGTTCTGCGACGGCAACGGGCGTATCGGGCGGATGCTCGTCCCCCTCATCCTCTACGAGAAAGGGCTGATCGGGAGCCCGATGTTCTATATCAGCGCCTACCTCGAGCGGAACCGGCCGGTCTACTACGAGCGGCTGCTCGCGGTCTCCCGGGACGGGGACTGGAACGGCTGGATCGCGTTCTTCCTCCATGCCATCGAGGAGCAGGCCGGGGCAAACGGCCGGAGAGCAACGGCGATCCTCGATCTCTACAACGAGATGAAACGGACGGTGCCGGAGGTGACCCGGTCGCAGTATGCGATCGCCGCGATCGATGCGCTCTTTAAAACGCCGGTCTTCAGTTCGGCCGAGTTTTACGAGCAGGCAGCGATCCCGAAGGTAAGCGGGGCAAAGATCCTCAAGGATCTGGAGGAGAACGAGCTCGTCCAGGTATTGCAGCGAGGAGCGGGCCGAAGAGCGAGCATGTATGCCTTCCCGCGCCTGCTCGCCATCACCGAGGGGGACCGGTTGTGAATACCCTGATATCTGCAAACGGTTTTGTGTATATCAAAACCCCGATCCGATATACACAACGGACTTTGCGTATACTCTGGTATACACAAACCGTACCCCGGGGGTTATGGGTCATCCATGACCCACAACAATCTTTGTGCGACATGAAACCCCATCTGGTGTCGCACAAAAACCGTCGTGCGACGCCGGTGACGCACAGCGATCGGGGCGGGTGCCGGTGAAGTGCAGGAGGGTGTCTCCGACGGTCACGGGCGGAGTGGTTGGGCGGGGGTTCACCTCCACGATCTCGGGCTGGTTGTTTCAGGCGCGAGCGCATCCCGGGCAGGAGAGCACCGGAGTTAGATTTATGCGCACGCTGGATGATTACGGATCATGCGCCAATACCAGATAGCCGTCATCGTCGGAAGTCTCCGGAAGGACTCATACAACCGGAAACTTGCGACCGCCATCGCGAAACTGGCACCTCCGGAGTTCTCGTTTCACCAGGTGCAGATCAGCGACCTGCCACCGTATAACCAGGATGACGATGAGGACCAGGCGGCATCCGTGAGAAGAATGAAGGCCGAGATCCAGGCCGCTGACGGTGTCCTGATCGTGACCCCGGAGTACAACCGCTCGATCCCCGGCGTCCTCAAGAACGTCCTCGACCACGGTTCGCGCCCTTACGGCCGGAACGTCTGGGCCGGGAAACCGGCAGGCATCCTGGGCGTCTCTCCCGGTTCTTCCGGGACGGCCATGGCCCAGCAACACCTGCGCAACATCCTCGCAGCTCTGGACGTGCCCACGCAGGGCCAGCCTGAAGCATTCATCCGGGTACGGGAAGGCCTCTTTAATGAAGCGGGAGATATCGGCGAGGCAAGCAAACCGTTCCTGCAGAACTGGATAGATCGCTATGTTGCATGGGTAAAACGCCACGTGGCTTAAGGGCGACAGGGCAAGGAAAACGGTGTAACTCTGCCTTACACCGGCGATGCGGGGCGCTTCCTCCACCCACCGGTGGTAATTTATGCTCACCCGGAATCGATGGGGGAGCATGGCAGACATACGCGAAGCAATCGAGGTCCTCGCGGCCCGGCCGACGCTCGAAGGGGCCGGGGTCCGGCTCCGGCGGGCCTTCGGATTCTCTGAGGTCCCGCGGTTCGACCCGTTCCTGATGCTCGACGACTTCCGGGGCGACCGGCCGGAGGATTACCTGGCCGGTTTCCCCTGGCACCCGCACCGGGGGATGGAGACGGTGACCTACATGATCGAGGGGAAGGTCGAGCACGGCGACAGCATGGGTCATGCCGGCTCGGTCGGGGCCGGCGGGGTGCAGTGGATGACGGCCGGCTCGGGGATCCTTCACCAGGAGATGCCGAAGCCCGTCGACAGGCGGATGGGCGGGTTCCAGCTCTGGGTGAACCTGCCGGCCGAGAAGAAGATGATGGACCCGCGATATCAGGAGATCGCAGGGGACGCGATCCCGATCGTACGCGGGGACGGCACGACGATCCGCGTGGTCGCGGGGGAGCACGGCGGGGCTCAAGGGCCGGTGACCGAGATCGTGGCCGACCCGACCTTTCTGGACGTGGCACTTGAACCCCGTATGGTCTTTGAGCACCCGACAGACCGGGCGATGACGGCATTCGCCTACGTTTTCGCGGGAGCGGCGGCCTTTGGTGAAGGCGGGACTGCCCCCGACAACGCCCACGCGGTCAGGCTCGGCCCCGGAGATGTGGTCCGGGCAGAAGCGGGGCCGGACGGCGTGCGATTTCTACTCGTCGCGGGCCGGCCTATCGGCGAGCCGGTGGCCTGGCGCGGGCCGGTCGTGATGAACACGGACGAGGAGCTCCGCGAGGCATTCCGCGAGCTCAACGAGGGGACGTTCGTGAAGAAGCGAGGGTAGACAGTTGTCGTTTAAGAGGAAAGAGTCCGGACCTCTCATCTCCTCTTTCTCAACGCAGAGAGTCGCCGAACAATCGGCCTGCACGAGCGCATCCAGGCAGGATGTGAGGAGAACCTTACTGATCGACAGAAGACCAGGCGTATGTGGCAGCGGGGACCAGAGGCGACATCATGAAAGCAGCAGTCATTGGTGGAACAGGCGGGCAGGGGATCGCCCTCACGTTCAAGGAACCGGAGAACAGGGATATAAACATTTACTAAAAGGCTGGAACCAGAACAAAGAAAGCCTCAGGCGAGATTCGAACTCGCGACCTCGTCCTTACCAAGGACGCGCTCT
>DAOSER010000108.1:3763-7229 GCA_035363235.1 Methanoculleus sp. | reverse complement strand
AAGAAGGAAGTCACCATCGGGATCACCATCAACCTCGAGAACTACGAAAACCTCCGCCTCGAGGTCGAGGGGGATGCAGAGACCCACGAGGATGTGGACGACCTTATCACGTTCCTCGACGGGATCCTTTCCCGGCTCGGGCGCGGCGATCCGGCGACCGCCGAGCGCGTGGATGCGTACCGGCGGCGCGTTCTCGCGGCCAGGCCTGCAAAGCCGCAGGCACCCGCCGGGGAGGAGAAGGCACTCGAACCGGCGTCGCCGGCAACCCCGGAGGCAGAGCCGGCACAGCAGAAGGTTGAGGGAGCCTGCCCTGCGCCCGCAGTCATCGAGAGAGCAATTCCGGCTGCGCCGGAACATTCGGAGCCGCACCGGATCCCGGAACCGCCCGCCAGATCCGAGGAGAAGGCTACGGCACAGCCGAAGGCGGCCCCGGAGCAGGGTCCACCGGTGCAGGAGCCGGCCGCAGCAAAGCCGCCCGCTGCTCCGGCCGAGGACGTCTGCGAGATGTGCGGAGCAGAAGTGACGAAGTCCCAGGCAAAGCTCTCGCGGCTCTTCATGAACAAAACCCTCTGCAAGAAATGCATGGAACAGCCATAAGTCCTGCAGGGCCCGCGCGATGAGGAAACAAAAACCTGGAGGGTATAAATACTACCGTATCCGAGGATTCTATAATGAAGAAGAACCTGCTTATGTGGGACGAGACGCTTTTTCGAGACCCCGAAGTCTTCGAGATCGATTACGTCCCCGAGCAGTTCAACCATCGTGACGCACAGATCCGGGAGCTTGCGTTCCAGGTCAGGCCGGGTATGCGGGGCGCGAGGCCCCTTAACACCATCTGCCGGGGCCTCCCGGGGACGGGGAAGACAACGAGCGTCAGGAAAATCCTCGCGGATATCGAGGAAGCCACGAAGAAGCTCGTTCCCGTCTATATCAACTGCCAGATCGACAACACCAGGTTCGCTATCTTCTCCCAGATCTACCGCCGTGTCACCGGACGCCCGCCGCCGGGGTCAGGCACGTCGTTCAAGCAGGTCTTCGACGCCATAGCCAAGGTTCTGCAGCGGGAAGAGCAGGTCCTCCTTGTGGCGCTCGACGATGCAAACTACCTCCTCTACGAGAACGAGATAAACCAGGTTCTTTATCCCCTGCTTCGTTCGCACGAAGCCTATCCGGGCGTCCGGATCGGCGTTATCGCCATCGTCAGCGATATGTCCGTCACCCTGCAGAGCGAGGTCGACGCCCGGGTGGCATCGGTCTTCCGGCCCACCGAGATCTACTTCCCCCCCTACTCGGAGGAGGAAGTTCACGGCATTCTCGAGGAGCGGGTCCTGCAGGGCCTCTACCCGAACGTCCTCCGGCCCGAGACACTGGACCTCGTGGTGGAGCAGACGATGAAGAGCGGCGACCTCCGTGTCGGTATCGACCTCCTGAAGCGTGCGGCCCTGAACGCCGAGAGGGAGGCACGCCGATCTGTCGAGCGGGAGGACATCTGCAAGGCTTACGAGGTTTCCCGCTATCTGCACCTTGCGTTCTCGCTTCGGGCACTCAAGGCCGAGGAGCGCGAGGTACTGGCGGGGATCGCGGAGATGTCGGCCAGCGACGATCGGGAGATGAACGCCGGCGACGTCTACCGTTTCGTCAAAGAGCATGTTGGCGTCAGCTACACCAAGTTCTACGAGATGATCCAGAAGTTTGATTCGATGCGGCTCTTGAACCTCCACTACCGCCAGGGAAGGGGGCGGACGAGGCTGATCAGCCTCCGGTACGATCCCGGACGCGTGCTGGAGCACCTGCGCTCGGAGCAGACGTTTTCATAATCCTTATCTGTTTCCTCACCGTTTGTATTCTGATGAGGTTTTCCACATGCTCAGCGTGAACGAACTGGCACTGGATATTTTTGACGAGCTCTTCGAATACGCCGAGGAGCTTCATGCCGTCCCGCACGAGTTCGACAATGGCGCACGCATCGTTGACTGCGGCGTCAGCACCTCCGGCGGGTACACGACAGGACAGCGGTTCACCGAGATCTGCATGGGCGGGCTCGGCGAGGTCGACATCACCATGGGCCGGATCAAGGACGTCCCGATCCCGTTCATCGAGGTCAGCACCGATTTCCCGTCCATTGCATGTCTTGGCGCCCAGAAGGCGGGCTGGACGGTCAGCATCAACAAGTACTTCGCCATGGGAAGCGGCCCTGCACGGGCGCTCTCCTTAAAGCCCAAGCACACCTACGAGGTCATCGACTACGAGGATGAGTTCGACTACGCGGTCATCTGCCTTGAGAGCGACCACCTCCCGAACGCCGCGGTGATGGAGCATATCGCCGAGGCCTGCAACGTCGACGTGGCGAACACCTGCGCGGTCGTCGCCCCCACGGCTTCGCTCGTCGGCTCGATCCAGGTCGCGGGCCGCTGCGTCGAGACCGCGGTCTACAAGCTGAACGAGCTCGGCTTTGACACCAAAAAGATCACCGCGGGCATCGGCCACGCCCCGATCGCGCCCGTCAAGAAGGACGGCACGAAGGCGATGGGCAGCACCAACGACGCGACGATCTACCACGGCAGCATCATGCTGACGATGAACGCTCCGGAGATCAAGGACTACCTTGACAGGATTCCGAGCAACAAGTCCAAGGGGTACGGAAAACCATTCTATGAGATCTTCAAGGAAGCCAACTTCGACTTCTACCAGATCGACACCTCGCTCTTCTCACCGGCTGAGGTGGTCATCAACGAGCTCTCCGAGGGCAAGGTCTACCACGTGGGAGCCGTCAATCCCGAAGTGACGCTGAAGTCCTTCGGGTTCATCTGAACTCTTTTTTTTAGAGGATAATTTCGTCAATCTCCGATCGTGCATACTCCGGCGGAGGTCTCTATGAGCGCAAGCCATGATGGACGGGAGATGCCGTGCACGATGCCCCCGAAATCAGGAGCAGGCAACACGTTTATCCGTCACGGTGCAAAACACTATAAGGCATCCACGGGGCTTGTGGTCTAGCCGGTCATGACGTCGCCCTTACACGGCGAAGATCCCCGGTTCGAATCCGGGCAGGCCCATCGATCCCGTATTCTGCGATTTTAATTGTATTGCAAGCCACGTAAGGCAGTCTCCATTCTATTTCATAATATTCAAAATATCCCCGAACAAACACCAAACCAGGAATGCACCGCCGGCGGCGCCCGACAACTCCTCCGGCCGTTCGCTCCAGGGTTCAATCATGCTGGAAAGCAGATCCGGGGGATATCTTATGTTACTCATTGTTCTCACGGTTGCAGCGGTGCTGCTCGCGCTCTGCATCACGACAGACGGAACGGCCGATAGATCAAATGTTACCATAACCAGAACCGACGGCGACATCCACGAGGGCTACGTCGACGTCACCGGCGGCCGGGTCTGGTTCCGGATCGTCGGTGCGGACAGCGCGGGAACGCCCCTCCTGGTCCTCCACGGGGGTCCGGGGATGACG
>DAOSER010000108.1:0-3753 GCA_035363235.1 Methanoculleus sp. | reverse complement strand
CTCGAGCCGCTCGAGGCCCTCGCGGACGAGCGGCCGGTCGTCTTCTACGACCAGCTAGGGTGCGGGAACTCCGACCGACCTGACGACCCCGCCCTCTGGACGGTGGAGCGCTACGTCGGAGAGGTCAGCGAGGTCCGGAGCGCGCTCGGACTTACCCGGGTGCACCTCCTCGGCCAGTCCTGGGGGGGCGCGCTCGCGGTCGAATACGTGCTCTCTGAAAACCCCGCCGGCGTCGAGAGCCTGATCCTCTCCGCGCCGCTGCTGGACGCGGACCGGTGGGTGGCCGACCAGCGGGCGAACCTTGCGGCGTTCCCCGACGAGATGCAGGAGGCTGTCCGGGAAGCGGAGGCGAGCGGAAACTTCGACTCGCCCGAGTACCAGGAAGCCATGGCGGCGTACTACGCCCGGCACGTCTGCCGGACGGACCCCTGGCCCGAATGCCTGAACCGGACGTTCGAGAAGATCTCCCTCCCGGTCTATCTCGGGATGTGGGGGCCGAGCGAGTTCACCTGCACGGGGACCCTCCGGACGTTCAGCGTCACCGGCCGGCTCGCCGAGGTCCCGGTCCCGGTGCTCTTCACCTGCGGAGAGTACGACGAAGCGCCGCCCGCGACCATGGCTTACTTCCAGGGCCTGGTGCCGGACTCGGAACTCAAGATCTTCGAAGGCGCCTCGCACGAGCACCACCTCGAAGAGACCGACGCCTACCTCGCGGCCGTGCGGGAGTTCATACGCACGATCGATGCGGCACCCTGACCTGGGGCAGGCGAGTCTACTTTTTTGCGCCCCGGAGAGATGTTTCACATAACTCCGGAGTCTCACGTGAAGTGCGACTGCCGGAACGCGACCGGCCGAAGGGTGCGATGGTCCGAAGGACCGGAGCTTGAGAAAACGCGAAGCGTTTTCGGGCGGGAGCGCGAGCACCGAAGGTGCGAGTGGCGACGCGTGCCCCGCCAGGGTGCGATGGACGGGATGTCCAGGGCATGAGCACCGCAGGTGCAAAGAACGTGAAATTCGGAGAGTTGCTGGCAGTCCCTTTCGCGTCTTCGTGTCTTCGCGTGCAGTGCAGCAACGTCGATGGTGACAGCGGGTGCCATGGCCTCAGGGGAAGGCATTCAACAGAGCCCATTTTTAGCATTCGTGCAGGCCGGGGGCACGGCGGCGGCGCCGCTCCTCCTCACCCCCGGAACCCGCAGCGGCATCGCGGCACTCCCGTTCGCACGGGAGAATGCACACGACCACGCCGGGGTTTCGGGCATCGAAACCTATATGTCGTAGGGAGCCGGATTACCGCCGCGGTGCATCATGAAGTTAAGTGCAAGAAACCAACTTCCCGGGAAAGTAAACGCGGTCAATGTGGGCGTGGTCACCGCAGAGGTCGTCATCGAGCTGGACGGCGGCGGCGAGCTCATCGCGGTCATCACGAAAAAGTCCGTGGAGAACCTCGGGCTTACCGTCGGCAAGAAGGTTTACGCCGTGGTCAAGTCGACCGAGGTCATGGTCGCCACCGACTGAAGAACACCCACCCTTTTTTATCCCGGGCAGGCCGGCAACGCTTAAATACGCCGGCAACCGTTCTGCCGGCATACCCACCGTGGGAGTACCGGCACCATGGTACGCGAATATCCTCCCCTGCTGATCGCAGTCCTCATCTGCATCATGCTCACCAGTACCGCCTTCGTCTACGGCCTCCTCATGGACGGGGGCGCATCCTCTCCCGGACAGCCCCGCCCACCTCCAGTCCCGACAGCAGCGCCGGGAACGCCCGTCGCGATCGGAACTCCGGTACAACTCGCGTCCCGCTCGTTCTCCATCAGCGTCACCCCCACGGCCGCCACGGTCCGGCCCGGCGATACCGTCAGGTTCACGCTCACGGTGCACCCCGAAGGCGGATTCTCCGCACCCATCGAGGTCAAGGTCTCCGCCACGGCGCTCGGGGGGGTGTTCCGCGACAACCACGACCTCGGCACCATCTTCCCACCCTACCCGCCGCTCACGTACGAGGTCACGGCGCCCGACCTCCCGCCCCTCGTCTCCACCGCGACCGTGGACGCCACGGTGACCGCGACTGGAGGGGGCATCGTGCGGACAGAGCAGGTGCAGCTGGTCATCCGGCGCTAGACCTCCACCAGGATGCGCCGGATACCGGCCAGCGTGGCTCGTGCAAGCATCTCACGGATTATTCGGGCCATATCACAGGTTTCGTGCTCCCGCAATCAGGTCGCCCCGCTAAGATCTCCCCAAATTGCTCTTGAATCTTTAAAAAATGTTCAAATTAAAGGGCGTTTCTGAGCCACTCTCAAAGCCTCCAGGACGATTACAGAGGTCGGCAGGCATTACGGGCGATCGAGAGAATCTCTATGATCTGAAGAGATTATCGCAAACCCCTTGCTTTCCACTGGAGATCCGGGCGCGCACATTGCAGCGGTCCGGGAGGTCGGGGGCGAGGCCACCGTCCCCGGCTCCCGGTACCGATAAACCCCGCTGCTTCTCCGGCAGCAACCGTGCCCGTGTGGTACAGAAAGAGCGAACTCTCGTGAATCCGGGCGCTACGGCGACGGGCATGCCGTCCAAGTAAGAAAAAGAGGTTTTGCGGGTGGTGAGAACTCACCCCTCCACCGCATCGAACCAGACGGAGTCAGGACAGTCGGGCCGGCCGCCGTAGTTGATCGTGATCTCCTCGCCCTGCCGGATGGCACGGTGCGCAGAGATGCGGATCTCGCCCCGGAGAACGTCGCAGACGTGGTCCGCGTTCGCGTGGCAGGAGTGGTTGTAGAGCGACCCATAGCCGAGCGCCACGGCGGCGAGGTCCCCCCATTCGAAGTAGTAGTCGAAGAGGCGCGTCTTATCGAGGAGTTCCTGCTCGTCCGCTCCCCCGAGCACGATCACCGGGCAGACCTCGATCACCTCGCCGGCCGCAAGGTCCCTGCGGGCGAAGACCCCCCGCCCACGACTGTTCGATGAGCCGACATACACGGTCTCTGGAGGGTAGACGACCCTCCCTGTCTCCACAGCACTATCGGTCATGGTATCGCTGCAATTTACAATGGTGGAATCTATCCAGGCAAAAAGGATACGGGCCCCCTATCCGGGCAGACCGGAATCCCGGCCGAATCCTCCATAAGATACGGCATGCGGCCACCTGCGCGGAGGAAGAGTTCCGCCCCTCCCAAAGCGGGAGGAGCAAGCGAAAGGATGTTGTATTCTCACGACCTCACTCACTCATCAGGAGGAAGAAATAATCGGAGATGTCATCGTAGCGCACGGCCTAGAGAAGCGGTTCGAGGACCTCGTCGCGGTCGACCGTATCACCTTCCGGGTCCGGAAAGGAGAGGTTTTCGGGTTTCTCGGACCAAACGGGGCGGGGAAAACGACGACCATGAAGATAATCCAGTGCATCTCCCCAAAGACTGGCGGCACCCTGGAGGTCCTCGGCATGGACGTCGAGACCCACCAGCGCCAGATCAAGAGCCGTCTCGGGGTGGTGCCGCAGGAGACCAATCTCGACCCGGACTTCTCGGCCTATCGGAACCTGCTGGTCTACTCCCGCTACTTCGGCATCCCGAAGCCGGAGGCGGAGAAGCGGGCAAAAGACCTCCTCGCGTTCATGCAGCTCGAGGAGAAACGGGACGTCCTGATCGACAAACTCTCGGGCGGGATGAAACGGCGGCTGATCATCGCCCGGGCGCTCGTCAACGAACCGGAACTGCTCATCCTCGACGAGCCCACCATCGGGCTCGACCCACAGGCGCG
>DAOSER010000107.1:0-7238 GCA_035363235.1 Methanoculleus sp. | reverse complement strand
GAGTTCTCCCGCCGCATACCCCTCGGCGTGGACGTAACTGATCTCCTTCATCTTGAGGGCGCCTTCCATTGAGACCGGGTAAAACGGCCCCCGTCCCACGAAGAAGACGTGCTCGGCCTTTGAACAAAGGTTGACCGCCTCCCTGACATCCTGGAGGAGGACATCCCCGATGGCCAGGTGCGCGTGCGACAGGACGTCGTCGAACGCCCCCTCACAGCGCAGGTTGACAATCTGCATCAGCGCCGCAAGCTGTGCCATGTAGGATTTGGTTGCGGCAACGCCGATCTCGGGGCCGGCCCGCATCAAGAGGGTCTCGTCAGCAATCCGGGTGACCGTGCTTCCCTGCATATTGGTTATGGCGAGCGTGGGGCAGTTGCGGGCCTTCGCCTTCTTTAATGCGGCTATCGTATCCGCCGTCTCTCCCGACTGCGAGACCGCAACCACGAGGCCGTGGAGGGGTGGGGTGAAGTACTTGAACTCCGACCCGACCTCGACCCGTACAGGAATGCTGCAGAGCGATTCTGCCAGGTATTTAAAGGCCAGGGCGGTGTGGTAGGATGTCCCGCATGCGACCAGGGTGATCTCGTCTGCCTCCCGGACCATCTCCCGCACGCGATCGCTGATACCCGCCCTGATGGTCTCGTAGAACGATTGGGGCTGCTCGTAGATCTCCTTTAACATGTAGTGGGCGAACCCGCCCTTCCGGGTATCCTCGACGCACCAGGCGATCAGCTCGACCGGGCGCTCCACTGTCCGGCCGCCGTGGTAGATAGTGAGGTGATCGGGCGTAAGGTCGGCGACGTCGCCGTCTTCGAGGAAGATCACACGTTCGGTGTACTCGAGAAGCGGCGTCATATCCGAGGCGGCAAAGACTTCTGCATCCCCGACGCCGAGGACGAGCGGACTCGCGTCGCGGGCGGCGACGATCCGCTGGGTGTCTCCCGCGATCGCGAGGACGGCGTATGAGCCTTCGAGCAGGGGAAGGGTCGCGTTGACCGCTGCGAGGAGATCGCCGCCGTAGTGCTCCTCGATGAGGTGGGCGATCACCTCGGTGTCGGTCTCCGACCGGAACGTATGGCCGCGCCCCTCGAGCTGCCGCTTCAACTCGCTGTAGTTCTCGATGACCCCGTTATGCACCACGGCAATGTTGCCGCTGCAGTCGATATGCGGGTGTGCGTTGATGTCGTTCGGTTCGCCGTGTGTGGCCCACCGGGTATGCCCGATCCCGGTACACCCGCACAGATCAGCCGCGCCGGCCTCGCCGTCCGAGATACGGCCGGTCTTCTTATAGATCTCGATCGCACTTCCGACCGTTGCAATGCCGAATGAGTCGTATCCCCGGTATTCAAGCCGTTTCAAACCCTGGATGAGGACCGGCGTTGCGTCTCGCCTTCCGACATAGCCGACGATGCCGCACATCTACATCACCCGGGTGCCATCTTCGATGAGGCCGACCACTGTCTTCCCCTCCTCAATAGTAACACTGTTACCTGCTATGCAGTTTTTAAATGTTGTGAATGGTGCCGCACGGACCCCGTCACCGAGGACTGCGCCGAATTCTTCCTTATGGACCCGGCCTCCGACCTCGATGAAACTCGCGGAGGGGTAGGTGGTGGTATGGTCGGCAAGGATGCACCCCTGGCCGAAGACCGCCGAGACGATCCTCGAGTGGGATCCGATCGTGACGTCGCTCATGATGAGCGAGTCGGCGACATAGGTGAACGGCTCGAGCACCACACGGTCACCGATACTCGTGTTGGGCATGATCATGCAACCCGGGCCGATGTTGCAGTTGCTCCCGATGGTGACGGGGCCGTAGATCACGGTATTCGGGCCAATGGTCGTCCCGGTGCCGATGCGTACGGTACCCCGGCGGATGACTGATGCGTCGACTGTTCCCCCGATCCCGGGTGTGATCCCCCGGAGCATCCGGCTGTTCAGTTTCAGGAGGTCCCAGGAATAAACAGCATCCTGCCAGTCATCTGCCGGGATAGCCCGGATCCGGCGGCCCGACGCGATCATGGCGGCGAGAGCGTCGGGGATCTCGTTCGTCTGGAGGTAGGAGAAGACGTCGGGGGTGAACGAGTATATCCCGGTCGATACCGTGAACGTCGGGGCGTCTTCGGGTTTTTCGATGATCTCGCGGACGAGACCGTTCCGGATCACGACGACGCCGAAGTTCGAGGGGTTCGGATGCTCGGCCACGAGCATGGCGTTCTGCTCCTTCTTGATCCGGGCGATCGATTCCGCGTTGACGTAGTTATCGCCGGGAAGGACCAGAAAGTCTTTCGTGATCTCTGATCTGGCTGCCCGGAGAGCATCTGCGGTCCCGAGTTGCCGTTCCTGCACGACGACCTGGATCGGGGCGTCGAGCCTGTTGAGATACCGAATGACGTCCTCTTTACGGTATCCGACCACCACCACGATGTCGCGGATCCCGTTCTCCAGCAGGGCGTCGATGACGTACTCGATGATCGGCCGGTTTGCGACCGGGATCATGGCTTTGGGCTTGCTCCGGGTGAGCGGCCGCAGGCGGCTTCCTTCTCCAGCTGCTAAAATAACTGCCTGCATCATATCACCTGATGGTAGAACCGTCATCGATGCACCCTTCCACAAGGGAGTGGGGAGCAATCTTTGCGTTGCTGCCGACGATGCTTCCGACGTTCACCGAACAGTTGATCCCGAAGAGGACGCCGTCACCGATGATGGCGCCGAACTTCCTCCGCCCCGTGGTCTTTCCGCAGACCTTCACCGCTCCGTTGTCGTGCCTGAGGTTTGCGACCTTGGTGCCTGCCCCGAAGTTGCACCCGCTCCCGACGATGCTGTCACCCACGTAGTTGAAGTGCGGGATCTTTGTCCCCGACATGACGATAGAGTTCTTGATCTCGGTCGCGTGCCCGATGTGGCAGTTGTCCCCGATGGCGGCGGAGCCCCGAATATAGGCGTGGGGGCCGATGGTGCAGTTCTCGCCGATGACGCAGGAGCCTTCGATGTAGGTCCCGGACCGGATAACCGTTCCTTTCCCGACGCTGACCGTCTCCGGGACGGTGCACCCGTCCTCGATAGTGCCGTGCCGTTCGTGGGAGAGCGAGGAGATGAGCGCCTCGTTTGCGTCGAGAAGATCCCACGGCTGTCCGACGTCGAGCCAGTATTCCAGCGGATATGCCCTGAGCGCCCCTTCCCTGATGTAAGAGTCGAGGGCATCGGTCAGTTCGAACTCGCCCCGTCCCGATATCTTGAGCCCTGATAGGAGATCAAAGATGTCGGGCTCGAAGAGGTAGGCACCTGCATTGATCAGGTTGCTCTTCGGAGCTTCGGATTTCTCCTCAAGGCCGATGATGCGGTTCCCTTCCACGGTCACCACGCCGTAATCCTGCGGGTGGTCCGTCTCGTGTATGCCCATACAGGGGGCGTCCATCCGGCAAAATTTCCCGATGTCATCCCTTTTAAGGACCATATCCCCGTTTAAGAGGAGGAACCGGCCGGTGACCATCCCCGCCGTCGCTCGCAGGGCATCGGCGGTGCCGAGCTGATGCCGCTGGGTTACGTAGGTGATATTCACGCCGAAGTTGCTCCCGTCACCGAAGTGGTTCCGGATCTCGCGTTCGAAGTAACCGACGACGAAGATGAAGTCGGTTATCCCCGCGCCGTGAGCCGCGAGGACCAGGTGTTCCATCATCGGGCGGTTGGCTATGGGGAGCATCACCTTCGGACGCCGGGCGGTCAGAGGCCGCATCCGTTTTCCCTCTCCTGCTGCCAGTACGACACACTGCATACACTCACTCCAGAATACGTTTTGCTCGCTCAAGGGCGCCCTGCCCCAGGGCAAGCATCTCTTTTGCCTTTGCGGGCGTCCTCCCCTCGGCTGTGATCCTGACCTTCGGTTCGGTGCCGCTTGCCCGGATCAGATACCAGCCGTCTTCGTCCTCGAACCGGATTCCATGCGTCGGTTCGTCTGTCCCCATTGCCGCCATGACCTCCCGTGGCGATTCGATGCGATATGACTCCCGCAGAAGGGTATACCGGGGCATCCGGTCGAGTTCTTCGGCGATCGACCACTCCGACGCGATCTCGCAGAGCAGGGCCGCCGCGTAGACCCCGTCCGGGCAGTAGGAGTGTTCGGGAAAGATCCAGCTCCCCGATGCCTCCCCGCCGAAGTCTCCCCAGGAGAGGAGTTCTTCGGAGACGAAACTGTCGCCGACCGGCGTGCGGCGGACCTCTGCGACCTCTTCGATCGCCATGGATGCGTCGACGGTGGTGACCACGCGCTTGCGGTCGAGGTATTTCGCAAAGAGCATGAGGAGGTGGTCTCCATCGATATAACGGCCCCGCTCATCGAATGCCATCATCCGGTCGGCATCGCCGTCGTGGATCACCGCGCATGCGGCCTCCCGTCGCCGGACGATCTCGCCGATATAGGGGAGATTTGCTTCAAGCGGCTCCGATGGGCGGGCAAACCGTCCTGCCACATTGCAGTTCAGGCCGATTACGGTTGCCCCTGCACCGGCAAGAAGATCGGGGGTGATGACGCTTCCCGCCCCGTTGCCGCAGTCCAGCACGGCCGCAACAGGCTTCTCCAGGCTGACCCGATCGAGGATCGTCTCCCGGTGTGCGTCCACCGCGTCGACGGGAAAGACGTGCCCCTGCTCATCCCAGTTCTTCCAGTGTGTGGCGCGGAGCGCCTCCTCGATCGCCGCCTGCTGCCGGAGGGTGAACGACGATCCGTCGGGATTGAGCAGTTTGACCCCGTTGTAGGACTCGGGATTATGCGAGGCGGTGATCATGCATCCTGCGTCGACGCATCCTGTCGCGTGGGCGACTGTCGGCGTGGGCGCGATGCCGCAGGTATAAACGGTTGCACCTGCCGAGAGCATCCCGGCGATGACGCCGTGTTCCAGCAGTTCGCTGGTCATGCGGGTGTCCCGGCCGATGACGACCTCCGACACACCGTCTGCAGCAGCTGCTCCGATACGGAGCGCGAGATCGACGAGGTCGGGACCGAACTCCTGCCGGATTCCGGAAGAGCCGAAAAGCATACTCTTGTATAATCCTTTCTTTCCTAAAAAAAGGTATTCATCGTCCGTAGGGACACCAGTGCTCGAGATTTATAAGGCCGCTGACCCCGGCGGTCGACGGCCCGAGAAATATCATCTGCTTCTTGTCCCGGTACTCGTCGATGCAGGCGATCCCTGCATCGGTCGTCATGCCGTCCCCGGCGACCAGGAAGAGATCGGCCGTCTCCGGCGTATCAACGATCTGCTTGCCGAGAGCACGCTCGAGCACCGGCATCGGGCCGATGAGGTAGACCCGTTTCCCGGCGACCTCGCGGGAGAGGTTTGCAAGGCAGGGGCCATAGCAGTCGGGGGTGCAGGGACGGAGTTTCCGTCCCAGGCAGAGAAACGCCGAGACCGCGTTGATGATCGCGCCTGCCGCCGCCCGCTGCTTCTGATTGCCGAGCGGCGCACCGAACATGAACGAGACGCGGGTGTTGGCCCGGAGGGGCTCGTTCGTGATGAACTGCCCGGTTCGCCCGCCGAACTGCCCTTCCAGAGAGACCCCTCTTGGATACTGGCAGGTGTCTGCATCATAATTCACACCGAGCGTCACAATACCGTCCTCGCACCCGCTGTCCGCGAGGATCGTCTCCAGTTTCCCGATTGCATCGTGCCAGAAACTCACATTGATTCCTCCCTGTCGCAGAGGATCGCCCGTACAGGCGATCCGTCCGCACCTCTGAGCCGCAACGGCAGTGCCGCCATGAAATAGTTTCCCTCCGGCACGGCTGAGAGGTCGAGCAGTTCGAGGATGACCATTCCACTCCCGAGCAGCCGGCGGTGGACCGAACCGTCACCGCTGAATGCTTCGATAGACGGGGTGTCGGTCCCGAGGCAGGTGATCCCGGCTTCAGCGATGAGGTCTGCCGCTTCAAGGGAGAGCGCCGGGTAGCCGGGTTCGAACTTCTGCTGTCCCGAAAACCGGGTCTTGAGGAGAACTGTCCTCGGACCGTCGATGCGGCCGGCGAGGCTGCCGGGACCGATGACCTCCCCCGCGTCGCTGCAGTCGAGCACCCGTGCGGGCCCCACAAGCACCGTGGGCGGGATCTCGTCGACCGTCATCCCTCCCTTCAGGTAGTGCGACGGAGCATCGATATGCGTCCCGGTATGGCTCCCGAGGGTCATCTCGGTCACGCGGTACTGCCCGTTGTCGATCTCGCGAAACCGGGGCCGGACATCCCCGGGATAGAGGACGGCATTCTCGGAGAGGTCCCGGGTGATATCGTAGACCTTCACGGGGAACCTTCTCCCTTCCATCCGAACTGCCCGATCAACGGCACGAAGCAGACGCCGCCGAGCGGGATCTTTTCCACCCTGCCTTCGCGTTTGACGAGTTTGACGAGGTCCTGGCACTCCCGCGGCCCGATGGGGGCGATCAACCGGCCGCCTTCCGCGAGCTGCTTTACCAGGGGCTGGGGGATCTCGGGCGATGCCGCCGTGACGATGATAGCATCGTAGGGCGCTTCCGGTGGATAGCCCTGTGTGCCGTCGCCGACGACCACCCTGACACCGGTGACCCCCGCCCGGGCGAGGTTCCCTCGCGCCCGGTCGGCGATCTCCGGGAGGCGTTCGATGGAGATGACCCTCGCGGCGAGTTCAGCGAGGAGCGCCGCCTGGTAGCCGCTGCCGGTCCCGATCTCAAGAACCCGGTCCTGCGGCGAAAGATCGAGTTGTTCGGTCATGACGGCGACGATGTAGGGCTGGGAGATGGTCTGCCCTTCCCCGATGGGGAGCGGCCGGTCCTCGTAGGCCGCCCGTTCCCAGTTCTCCGGTACAAAAACGTGGCGCGGGACTTTCCGCATCGCGGCAAGGACTCTCTCGTCCCTGACCCCCCGGCTCCGGATCTGAAACTCCACCATATCTTCGCGTTCGTTCCGGTAGGGGTCGGTCTCCGCCATATTGCCTCGTGCGCATCAGAAGCCTGATTCCGCTTTGTCGATCGCGTTGTCGATCTGCTCCTGCAGGACTGCAGGCAGGCCGCTGATCTTCACATCCAAAAACCCGCGTATAATGGTTGCGGTGGCCTCCTCCTCGGAGAGTCCCCGGGCCATGAGGTACTCGATCTCGTGGCGGGCAATCTTCCCTACAGCGGCCTCGTGGGAGAGTTCGGTGCCGGTCAGGGTTCCTTCAATCTCGGGGATGGCGTGGATGATGCCGTCTTTTAAGATCAGGCCCTTGCACTCG
>DAOSER010000106.1:5324-7279 GCA_035363235.1 Methanoculleus sp. | reverse complement strand
GATGACGATGGGGTTTGCGATGAACGGTGCGGGGATGACGAGACCCGGCATGTACGCGGCGATCGCGGGGCAGCTGATCGTGCAGGTGGGCCTTGCTGCGATCCTTGTGACGATGGGCATGCCGCTGCAGTTCATCTGGTTCGCGGTGGTCTGCGGCACCGTGATTGTCTTCCTGTGTGATCTCTTCTTCTACAGGCAGGGAGCCTGGAAGACGAAGAAGCTGGATCTCGGCGGGGAGAACTGATCGGTCGGGCCCGCATTGGGCACCGGGCGGCTCCCGGTGGTGGTGCCGGCCCATGCCCCCACCATAGCAGCCGTCCGCTGTTCTGCGGATTTGTGATCCAGCAGAAGACACGCCGGTTTTCAGATCGGCGAGGTTCCCTCAGGGATACCGGCACATATTATAGAAAAAAGGCACAATTTCTCTACATGGAGCGGCAGCAGAAGATCGTGCTCTCTGTTCTCGTGCTCGGCACCCTGATGGGGGCTCTCGACAGCACCATCGTCGTCCTGGCCTTCCCCGCCATCGCGGACGGGCTCCGCGCAGATCTTCTCACCACCATGTGGATCATCCTCGTCTACCTCCTGATCATGGCGTCCCTGACCGTCCCGCTCGGGAGGCTCGGAGACCTCTTCGGCCGGCCCCGGATGTTCAACCTCGGGTTCGGCATCTTCACGGTCAGTTCGTTCTTCTGCGCGATCTCCCCGACGATCACCATGTTGATCCTCTTTCGCGGCGTCCAGGCTCTTGGAGGCGCCCTTCTGGAGTCGAACTCGGGCGCCATCATCGCCGATATCTTCCCTCCCGACTCGCGCGGGGCGGCATACGGCTACAACTCCATGGGCTGGACGGTCGGTGCAACGCTCGGCATCGTTCTCGGGGGAGTCCTCACCACCTTTGCAGGGTGGGAGTACATCTTCTTCATCAACGTACCCATCGGCATCGCTGCCCTCTACCTCGGCCTGCGCTACGTGAAGGGCACGGCCCGGACCCGGGCATCCCTCGACCTCCCCGGGATGGTGCTCCTTACCGCGGCCCTCTCGTTCATCTCCTACGCCGCGATCGACTTTGCCGGGAACGGCCTCACCATGCAGTCGGCAGTCCCGGCACTCCTCGGCCTCGTGCTCATCCTGGTGTTTACCTATCACGAACTGCATACCCGGACACCCATGATCGACTTCGAGAGCCTGAAGAGGCCGATCCTTAAATACAGCCTTCTTGCCGCATTCCTCCAGAGCCTGGGCTATCTCGCGGTCGTATTCCTCATCACCATGTATCTCCAGGGGATCCGCGGGCTCTCTCCGCTCGATGCCGCAATCCTCCTCACGCCAGGCTATGTCGTGGGGAGCGTGCTCGGCCCGTACATGGGACGGCTCTCCGACCGTCTCGGGGCGCGGGTCCTCGCCACCGCCGGAACGCTCGTGATTGCGCTGGCGATCCTCATCTACATGATGCTCCGGATAGATTCCCCTCTCTCGATCGTCCTCCTGGCATCGTTCGTCTCCGGGGTCGGCACCGCGATGTTCTATCCGGCAAACAACAGTGCCATCATGGCAAACGCACGGGTAGGGGATTACGGGAGCATATCCGGCGCACTCCGGATGGTGCAGAACATCGGGATTCTCGGCAGTTTCGTCCTTGCCATAACGGTGGCCTCGGCATCGATCCCCCGCTCTCTCGCGTTCGAGATCTACGCAGGCACATCCCACCTGGTGGGGAACGTGACCGGGGCATTCATCCAGGGTATCGATGCGGCGCTCATGGTCTCTCTCTTCCTCCTCCTCCTCGCGGGGGCGATGTCCTGGTCGCGTGGGTCAGAGCATCGCGGGGCGGGATGAACTGCCCCCCCATACCGCAGCCGATAGTTGAACCCGATCCTGTGACCTGCCGGGGGCGCTCATGGGCACTGGCGGTGCTCCCGCTCCGGCCGCTCGCGATGCTCGCGCCCATCGCC
>DAOSER010000106.1:0-5224 GCA_035363235.1 Methanoculleus sp. | reverse complement strand
AGTCGCACCTGGCGGTGCTCCCGCTCCGGCCGCTCGCGATGCTCGCGCCCATCGCCAGTCGCACCTGGCGGTGCTCCCGCTCCGGCCGCTCGCGATGCTCGCGCCCATCGCGTCAGAAAAATATATATCCGGATGCATGGTATTCGGGCACCATATGCACATACGGGAGAAGACTCTGGCGGTTCTGCTCGTTCTATCGCTTGTTGCAAATCTCTCTCTCCTGGCAGTCGCCCTCATGCCGCAACCCGACCTTTCTCCGGCCCTCTCCAAACCGGGGGAGGCCGAACCCCTCCCGATGGCGACCCTGATCCCTCTCTCCCCGGTGAGAGGGGCGGAGAACGGGAGTGCTGCATCGATGCAGGCGCCGGTCATCATCCAGAAGGCCGAGGTCGACCGAGGCGGCCCGTTCATCTACGAGGAGGTGATCGAAGAGGGTGCGATGGTGAACGTCTCGGTCGAGGTCGTGCCCGGAAAAGGAAGGGTGCTTGTCCAGACGACACCCCTGATGGGGATTGCCTTCCAGGATGCCGCGAACCTTGCGGTCGTTGTCGCCGCCAACCACTCCCACGTGGACCTTTCGGGAAGCGACATCATCTTCAGCATCCAGGGGCCGCAAGATGTCTCTGAGATCGATGGCCCCAGTGCGGGGGCGCTGATGGCCGCGCTCCTTCTCTCGGTGATAGAGGATTTTGCGCTCAACGAGAGCGTGACCGTGACGGGAACCATCGATGAGAGCGGGAATGTCGGCCCGGTCGGAGGGATCCTGGAGAAAGCCGAAGCTGCCGCAGCGAGCGGAAAGACGCTCCTGATCATTTCAGACGAGAACAACCGGACGATCGACTACCGTGAAGATATTCAGTCGTTCGGCGGGCTGAAGATAGCGTGGCAACAGCCGGTCGTCATGGATACCAGAGAGTACATCGAGGAGAACCTCGGCATCCGGGTGAGATACGTGGATACCCTCGATGACCTGCTCGCCGACATTCGCGCTCCCGCACCTGGCCCGACCGTCGGGGTATCCTGACGGTAACCCGGATGAAGGATATTTATTCTCTCCCGGGCCAAATATCCGGATAGTATGAGATCAGAGAGACTGCTGATCGTCGGGGTTCTTGGGGTTGCTCTGGCCGTCATCGTGGCGGTTCTGCTGCCGGGACTCTTCTCGCCGCAGCCGCCCGGCCCGGCCCCGACTCCGACCCCGACAACGGTTCCTGCTCCGGGCCCGGTGCCTGTTCCCGGGAACGGCACCTATGTCAACACCACCTACGGCTATGCTGTCACCTGCCCGGAGGGATGGTTCTTCACCGAGTCCGGCGAGAGTGTATGGTTCTCCTCACCGGATAAGCACGAGGAGGTCCGCGTGAATACAATTCCGCTGGATGAGAACGCCAACGAAAAAGAGGTCCTTGAGACCCTGAACGCGACCTACGTCGAGGACCTTCGCGCCGGAATCGATGCTGAATGGATCTCTACAACGGACACCTCCCTCGACGGGGTACCGGCATACGAGTCGGTCTTCTCCGTCCCCATCGTCGAGGAAGACCGTTACACCTTTGTCATCCGCTACGCCGTCAGAGGCAACGTCGCCTACTCGGTCATGCACACGGTCTTCCCTCCGGAGTATGATATCTACAACGTCGATGCGGCTCCGGTGGCGGAGTCGTTCCGGTTCCTCTGACCTTTTTTTACCGGCCACAAAACCGGTTCCCTGTCCCGCAGTGCTTCGTTCCGGCAGAGGTGGTTTCCCAAAAAAGAGATGATTGATAAGGGATTCGGAGTTAGAGGTGATTCGTTCGGCAGGACGTTTGAGGAGGTTCCCCGTCATCAGTTCTCTTCCAGCGGAATATCGGTGGTATGTGGAGACAGGGTCGCTTCGGGGGAGATATCGAAGTAGGGTTCGATAATCGGGTCGTTTTCACAATCGTGATACTGCGTCTCTCCACTCCTGGCCTTCATCCAGAGGCGGATCTGCTGGAGTAGTGTCACACGGTTCAATCCTTTCGTCTGCAGCGGGTGAGTCCCGCTGACATATAGCCGTTCTGATCTCCTGAGCATAAATCCATTATGATACGGTATTTTGCCCAAAATCCCGGTTATTACGATGGAATCTCAAAAACGCTCATTTATCTGCCATAGTTTTGTGGCATGCGCCGCCTGCCCCGTCACCCCCGCCTGAACATCCCGTCGAGTCTCCTCTTGTCGAACGCTACGACCGTCGGCCTCCCGTGCGGGCACGTCCAGGGGGTCGTCGTCCGGGCGAGTTGCATGAGGAGGCGCTTCTGCTGATCGTGCGTGAGACGGGCGCCTGCCTTCACCGCACCACGGCACGCGACGATGCAGGTGACTGCCTCACGCCGGTCGGGGGCGGTTCGGGCTTCGTCGGTGAGGAGGTCGGCGATCGCCTCCCGGACCATCCCGGGGTCCTCGACCGCGCCGAGGGCGGCGGGCACCGCGCGGACGGCGAAGGTGTCCCGGCCGAACTCCTCCACCACGAACCCCTCGTCCGCGAGGAGGGGGATCATATCCCGGAGCGCGGCCGACTCCTTTGGGGGGAGTGAGAGGACGACGGGCATGATCAGTTCCTGCGACCCGGACGCCCTGTCGCGCCTCTCCGTGACCTGGTCGTAGAGGACGCGCTCGTGGGCCGCGTGCTGGTCGACGAGGTAGAGGGTGCCGTCGGCCCCCTCCGCCACGATGTAGGTCGCCGCCACCTGCCCGATCGGCTCCATTGCGGGGAGGAGGTTCTCGCCGCCTTCCGTCTCTGTTCTGCGGAGTTGCTTATCGGAGAGCGTGAGTTCTCGGTGGCCGGCCGTGTAGGACGCTCCGGGCTCGCTGACCGGCGGCGGGGACGGCACCGGTTCGATCCCCCGTGCCACGATCTGCTGCTGCATCGGCTCGGCCGGGGTCTCGCGTGCGAGGTCGTGCCCGGCAAGCGCCTCCTCGACGGCGGCTGCAATCGCCACCGTGATCTCCCGTTCCCGGGAGAGGCGGACCTCGCGCTTGGTCGGGTGGACATTGACGTCCACAAGATTGGTGTCGATCGAGAGTTCGAGGAACGCCACCGGGTAGCGGTCCTTCGGGAGAAGGGTGCCGTAGCCCTCCCGGACGGCGGCGGCGATCTGCCGGGAAGAGATGCTTCTCCCGTTGATGCTGATGAATACCTGCGAGGGATTCCCCCGGCTCTCCGACGGCCGGGAGATGTAGCCGCCGATACGGAGGAACGGAAGCCTTCCCTCGAACGGGACGAGCGCCCGGGCGAGTTCGGCGCCGTAGAGGCCCGCGATGGTGGTTAAGAGCTCTCCCGACCGCTGGGTCGCCATCCGCTCTTTGCCGTTGTGCACCACCCGGAAGGCGACCTCGCCGTGGGCGAGGGCCAGGTTCTCCACGACCGCGTAGACGTGGGCGAGCTCGGTGTTCCTGCTCTTCAAGAACTTCCGGCGGGCGGGAGTGTTGTAGAAGAGGCGCTCCACCATGACCGTCGTCCCCTCCGGTGCTCCTACCTCGCTCTTCTCCACAACCTCGCCGCCCCGGACCACCAGCCGGGTGCCGGCGAGCGCTCCCCCTCCCCGCGGGCGGGTGACCAGGGTCACCTCCGCGACGGCGGCGATGCTCGCGAGCGCCTCTCCCCGGAACCCGAGGGTCCTGATGGCAGAGAGATCGGCGATATCCCGGATCTTGCTCGTCGCGTGGGGATGGAACGCGAGAGCCGCCTCTTCCGGGGTCATGCCCTCGCCGTTGTCGGTCACCCGGATCTTCGTGATCCCCGCCATATCCGATGCGACATCGACCAGGATGCTCGTCGACCCTGCGTCGATCGCGTTCTCGAGGAGTTCCTTCACCACCGAGGCGGGCCGCTCCACGACCTCGCCGGCGGCGATCTGGTTCACGGTATCGGGGTCGAGAACGTGGATCTTCGTCATCGCTCGCCCCTTTCCCCGTTTGCAATCCTCTGGAGCCTGCAGAGGACATTCAGTGCCTCGATCGGAGTCATCTCGTTGGGATTCAGGCCTTTAAGTTCTTTGACCGCCGGGTTCTCCTCCACGACCCCTTCACCGGGGTCGACGAGGAGCATCTGGGTGTAGCGGGGAGCCCGCACCCCGGCCGGGAGCTCCCGCGTCGACGCCTCCTTCAGGAGTTCCATCGCCCGGTCGGTCACCTTCTTCGGGATGCCTGCAAGGTGGGCGACGTGGACGCCGTAACTCCTGTCGGTCGCGCCGGGGATGATCTTACGGAGGAAGACGACGTCGGTTCCGGTGTCCTTCACCGCGAAGTGGAAGTTCTTCACCCGCTTGAGCGATCCTTCGAGATCGATCAGGTCGTGGAAGTGGGTCGCAAAGAGCGTCCGGGGGCCGGCGACCGCCTTCCCGTGCAGGAACTCCACCACCGCCCGGGCAATGGAACACCCGTCCAGCGTGCTCGTCCCCCGTCCGATCTCGTCGAGGACAACAAGGCTTCTCGCCGTCGCGTTGTTCAGGATGTTCGCGAGTTCCAGCATCTCGACCATGAACGTCGACTGCCCGGAGGCGAGGTCGTCGAACGCCCCCACCCGGGTGAAGACCCTGTCCACGATCCCGACGGTGGCGTGCCGGGCCGGGACGAAACTCCCCATCTGGGCCATGATGCAGCAGAGCGCCACCGCCCGCATGTAGGTGGACTTGCCGGCCATGTTCGCCCCGGTGATGATCATGACCTGGTCGCCGGCGGAATCAAGTTCCGTGTCGTTCGGGACGAACGGGACCGGGAGGTGCCGCTCCACCACCGGGTGCCGGCCGTCGCGGATGACGATACGACCGCTCTCCTCGATCACCGGGCGGGTGTAGCCGTAACGGGCGGCGACCTCGGCGAGTGCCGCATAGACGTCGAGCTGGCCCACCGCCCGGGCGGTCGCCTGGAGGCCGGCGACCTCCGCCGCGAGCGTCCGGATGAGTTCGGCGTAGATCTCCGCTTCGAGGGCGGTAAGGCGCTCTTCGGCGGTCGCGATCATCGCCTCCTTCTCCCGGAGGTCGGGGATCGTGTAGCGCTCGCCGTTCGCGGTCGTCTGCCGGCGTTCGTACTCCGGCGGCACCAGGGAGAGGTTCGGTTTCGTCACCTCGATGTAGTACCCAAAGACCCGGTTGTAGCCTACCTTGAGCGACTTGATCCCGGTCCGTTCCCGCTCCTGCTGCTGGAACTCCGCGATCCAGTCCTTCCCGGTCGTCGCGAGGTGCCGGAGTTCGTCGAGTTT
>DAOSER010000105.1:0-7288 GCA_035363235.1 Methanoculleus sp. | reverse complement strand
GCGAGCCGGGTGATGCAGTAACTGCACCGGCCGACGCACCCGCTCGCCACCTGCACCACGCCGACTGCTCCCGGTCCGGGCGTGCCGACACCGCCGGCGCGCTTGTGGATCTCATCCGGGTGGATGACGTGCGGCGTGCAGATCGAGCGGATCTTATCCATCTGGACGAGCGGCATGCACCCCGTCACGTAGAGATCGCGGTCGGCAAACGCCGCAAGGCGCCGGAGCATCTTCCGCTCGGTCGCGTCGATCACCGTACAGGTGTTGACGATCACAGCGTCCGCCTCCTCCGGCCCGGTCAGCGTGCAGCCGAGGTCTTCCAGTATCGTTTCAAGCCTCCGGGTGTCGGCATGGTTGTAGGTGCACCCGTAACTCTCGATGTAGATTCGCCTTTCCCGCAGATCTTCGAGGGTGATGACAATCGACTCTCCTTGCGCGGTCTACGGCCGGCCCGGCCCCGGGAGCGCGTTCACCTCCATTGTTCGAGGAAATTTCGTCTCTTTTCGGGCCGGCTTTGTGCCGAGCACAATACTTAACCGCTGTTATTACAACTTCTTTATTCTATGATTAAGATAGGGTTGCTGGG
Organism: Methanoculleus sp.; assembly: GCA_035363235.1. Taxonomy (GTDB): domain Archaea; phylum Halobacteriota; class Methanomicrobia; order Methanomicrobiales; family Methanoculleaceae; genus Methanoculleus. The sequence continues at coordinate 6,702 of DAOSER010000105.1, read as the reverse complement.
ATGCGGCAACGTCGGGCGTATTATCGCCACGCACGCCGAGAGCATCCAGGTTGTCGCGGTCTTCGATATCATCCAGGGTCGGGCGGAAGAACTGGCGTCAATCTGCCATGCTCGGCCGTATACGGACTTCGACGCCTTCATGCGGGAAGACTTCTCGATCGTCGTGGAAGCCGCCTCGGTCGACGCCGTCAGGGGATACGGCGAGGCGATCCTTCGGTCGGGACGGGATATCATCCTTCTCTCCGGAGGGGCGCTCGCGGACGACGAGTTCCGCGAGCGTCTCATCGAGGCTGCGCGTGAGGCCGGAAGGAAGATCCGGATCCCGAGCGGCGCCATCGTCGGACTCGATAATCTTAAGATCGGCCAGGTCTCGCCGCCGAGAAAACTCCTCCTGCGAACGACAAAGCCTCCCACGTCGCTCGGGATACCTGTTGCGAACCGAATGGAGATATTTAAGGGGCTGGCCCACGACTGTATTAAACAGTACCCTAAGAACATTAACGTCGCGGTAGCGTTGGGACTCGCCGCCGGCAGGGATGCTGATGTGGAACTCTGGGTCGACCCTGCGGCAGAGAGAAACATCCACGAGATATTCGTCGAGGGTGACTTCGGGGACATCTATGTCCGGGTAAGGAACGTTCCGAGCCCTGATAATCCCGCCACGAGTTATATGGCGGCTCTCTCCATCCTGACGCTCTTAAAGAACCTTGAGAACCCTCTGGTGGTGGGGACGTAGCAATGGAGACGGAGATTCGTGCACTCAAAGCCAGAAAGAACGCAGTTATCCTGGCGCATAACTACCAGCCCATGGAGATCCAGGCGCTTGCCGACGTGGTGGGCGACAGCCTCGAGCTCTCCATGAAGGCGAAGGAGACCAGTGCGGACCTGATTGTTGTATGCGGTGTCCGGTTCATGGCCGAGACGGCAAAGATCCTCAATCCCGGACGGAAGGTGATCATCCCGGTAGAGGACGCGGGGTGCCCCCTCGCCGACTTCATGACCCCGGAGATGATCCGGGAGACAAAGGAGCGGTATCCCGACGCGGCCGTGGTGGTCTACGTCAACAGTTCGGCTGAGAGCAAGGCGCTCGCCGACATCACCTGCACCTCGGCAAACGCAGTTCAGGTCGTAGCGTCGCTCTCAAACGAGACGATCCTCTTCGGGCCGGATGCAAACCTCGCGGCATACGTCCAGCGGGAACTCCCCGAGAAGACGATCATTCCCCTGCCGCCCGGCGGCCACTGCTACGTCCACGCGGGCTTCACCCTTGCCGACATAGAAGCGGCCCGGAAAAAGGGCGGCACGATCGTCTGTCACCCCGAATGCCCGCCCGAAGTCCAGGAACGGGCCGACCGGATCGCATCCACCGGGGGCATGGTCCGGGGTGCCGCCGCCGGCGATGAGCCCTGGTGGGTCTTCACCGAACGGGAGATGGTCTCCCGCCTCCGGGTGCTCTACCCCGGGAGGGTTTTTTACGAGAAGCCGGAGGCCGTCTGCGCGGATATGAAGAAGATCTCTCTCGAAGACCTCCGGTGGGCGCTTGAGCGCGAGGAGCACGAGATCGTCCTATCCCCCGAGGTCATGGACCGGGCACGGCGGGCTATCGAGCGGATGCTCGCCGTCGGGACGTGATCGCGGATGATCCCGATCGAGGATCTCCTCCGGTTCATCCGGGAGGATGCGCCGTGGGGCGACGTCACCTCTGAAACGGTCGTTCCCGACGCCGCCTGCCGGGCGGTGATCCGGGCAAAAGATCCGGGGACCATTGCGGGCCTCGCGGAGGCACGGGCGCTCTTCGAGCACTTCGGGGTTACGGTTCACCAGCATTCCGCCGACGGCAGAGCGGTTGCCGCGGGAACGACCCTCCTCGAACTCGACGGGCCCGCGAGGGCGATCCTTCTTTTGGAGCGGACGGCGCTCAACATCATCGGGCGCATGAGCGGGATCGCAACCCGGACCCGGGAGTCCGTCGATGCGGTCCGGGCGGTCTCACCGGACGTCCGGGTTGCCGCGACCCGGAAGACGGCTCCGGGACTCCGGATGCTCGATAAAAAGGCGGTGGTCCTCGGCGGGGGCGACCCGCACCGCTACTCGCTCTCGGATATGGTCCTGATCAAGGACAATCACCTCGCTCTGGTGCCCCTCCCGGAAGCGATACGGAGAGCGAAGGAGCGGAGCCTCTACCGGGTGGTCGAGGTGGAGGTCGAGACTGCACAGGATGCGATCACGGCTGCAGTTGCCGGGGCCGATATCATTCTGCTTGACAACATGGCGCCGGACGCTGTCCATGAAGCCGTCAGGATGCTTACCGAGCGGGGCCTCCGGGAGCGGGTGATCCTCGAGGTCTCGGGAGGCGTTGCCGGTGGCGACGGTCTTGCCGGGTATGCCGCGACCGGGGTCGATGTCATCAGCATGGGCGCGCTCACCCATACGGTCAGGAATTTCGACGTGAGTCTGGATATCCTGAAGGGTGCGGGCACGGCCCGGGTTCCGTGACCGGTGCCGGCCCGTGACCGGCAAGGTCGTGTTTCATGAGGTAATCCCTGACGGCCCTCGATCCCGCCCAGCCGGAGTCGAGCTGCCTGACGACCGCATCGATCTTACTTGCCTGCTGCCGGATCGTGTCCGAGTGTTCGTTCTCAATCAGATCCGCGATCGCCATGAGCACCTGAAGAGGGTGGCGGATCCGGTCGGCAAGGGTTGCGAATTGTTCGATGTTCGCCTCGATCTGCCTGGCAGCCCACCTCTTCTCCTCATCGGGGGATGACGCCTCCTCTGCCAGGGCGATTCGCCGCCATACCCCGTCCTGACGGATGACGGCCTGCCGGTGCGCGGAGGCAATCTCCAGCAGTTCGCGTGCCCCGCAGGCATCAAGCGGGTAGGCACAGACAGCGGCGATCCGGCTGTTCCCGATGGCCCGGTTGACCATGGCCTCGTACTCCATGAAAGCATCCCACTCCGATCCTCCCAGCCAGGAGACGTTCCCGGAGAGAAACAGGCCTTCATAACCCCTCTCCTGTGCCTCAACTCCTTTCCTGACGCATCTGTGCAGTGCAGCGGAGCACGAAAAGCCGCCGTCACGGAGGTACCAGTCGCGTGCGTCCAGGATCTCGATCCGGCCCCGCCTGAGGTGCCGGTCCAGGCCTTTGACACTTCTTGCGAGGACCTTCTTTGCTTCATCTGCCTGCAGAGGCTCTGCGGTGATCCAGACGCAGCAGGCATCCTGCTCCAGTCCTGATTGGAAGTATGGCACAAGGGCATCGATGAGGTCGTGCCGGCTCCGGTACACAAGGCAGGCATGGGTGCCCCAGGATGGCCTGGAGAGGGCCGTTGTTTCGTCCTTGATGCAGTCACTGTCTGTCAATGCGGCAACACTCCCGTGGATATAAGGTTTCGCTCCCGGGTTCGGCCACCCTGCACCCCGCCCGTACGGGAGAGCGGACGTTATTCCCGGCTACTCGCGATAGGGGGAGTTGAACGTCCGGGTAAAATAGGTTTCTTATATTCCTGTGGCACAGGAAAGATCCTTGCCCGACCGGTACAGGACATCGGTCCATACCATTTCCCGAAACAGCTGGATGAACTGTCTGCAGGGGATCAGGATACGCCGACCGTGTCCTCCATCGGGAGTTCGTCCAGGAACGGCATAACCCCTTTGACATACGGCATGAGTTTCCCGTCCTGTGTCCTGAGTTCCCCGTAGGCTACGACCTCAATGACCAGCGGGAGCTCGTCCAGGCGCCGGGTGAAGAGGGGATCCTGTTCGGTGGCGAACCGGAGGAACTCATTCAGGCTGACGAACGGGCGCTCCAGGTCCGGGACGTCGCTGTACTCCTGCAGGTCTTTCTGGAGCGTGGAAGACCTTGCCAGGTCTTCCTCAAAGTAGAGGATGACATGGAAGTTGTGGCGCTCACCCATCATATCGAGGTCCCTGATATCGATCTTTGCTCCCGGGGTGATCCCGAGGCGTTCCAGTTCCGGGGGGAACGCTGTACCCTCCAGTATGCCGGTCGGACTCTCCATAGTATGGTGAAGGGAGGGAGAGTAGAAAAATGCACCTCCCGGAGGCGTCCGGCCCGGGCAAAACCTTATACTCGGGTGCCCCAAAGTGGGCCTGGGGTGGCCTATGGCAGGAGAGGATTCGCCGGTACCGGGAAGAGAGATTGAAGGTCTCGAAAGGGAGAAGAAACTCCACCAGTATCTCTCGATGCTGGAGTCGGAGGACCTGAATACCCGGTGGCGGGCCGCGGATGCACTCGGAGAGTTGGGTGACAGTCGTGCGGTGCAACCGCTTATCGGGGCGCTGGACGACGAGTACGTCGATGTCCGGTGGAAGGCGGCGAAAGCGCTCGGGCTCCTCGATGGGCGCGAACCGGTCCTTCCGCTGATACAGAGCCTGGAGGACGACAGCCCCTGGGTCCGGGCAGGCGCAGCATGGGCGCTCGGCAAGATCGGCGATCCCCGGGCCGTCGAACCGCTGATCCGGTTGCTTGACGATGCAAAACCCCGCGTCCGGAGGATGGCGGCATGGGCGCTCGGGAAGATCGGCAACCCGCGTGCCAGGGGGCCCCTGGTGCGCCTCCTCGGCGACGCCGACCGTGACGTCAGGCTTGCCGGCCGGCAGGCGCTCGACGAGATCGGGACCGAACGGGAGATCCCGAGCATCTGATGAGGTACCGGTTCCTGTTGCCCGGACACCTTTTTTTGGAGTATTGCAGCCCGGCCGGTCTCGTTTCGGAGAGAGCGTCTGCCGGGGTCCGGGGCTGCTGTTTCATGATGTATGCGTTTATAATCCAGGAAAGACCTCATATATTTAATTGAGTGTTGCAATCAGCTTATAATATGAATCGAGCGTCCGGGAGAATGTTATGGACTTATTCATGAAATGCGCTATCGAGGAGGCGGAGGCGGGCCTCCAGGAAGGTGGAATTCCCATCGGGTCGGTGCTGGTGCGCGGTGGCCGTATCATCGGGCGGGGTCGGAACCGCCGTGTGCAGTGCGACGATCCCGTACTCCACGCCGAGATTGACTGCCTGAGGAACGCCGGAAGGATCCGGAACTACGCGGAGTGTGCGCTCTACTCTACGCTGATGCCCTGCTACCTCTGCGCGGGGGCTGTGGTCCAGTTCGGGATCGGGAAGGTCGTGGCAGGGGAGTCGGCAAACTTCCCGGGAGCACGGGAGTTCCTTGAGTCGCACGGTGTCGAGGTGCTCGACCTGGACCTCGAGGTCTGCAAAACGATGATGCACGCATTCATCGAGGAACATCCCGACCTCTGGTATGAGGATGTCGGGGCGTTGTGAGTGAGGGTCCATGTCCGATAGCGCGGTGTTTCGCTACTCCGTCGTTGCCGTCGTCTTCTTCCTCATCGGTGCCCTGGTCGCCCTTGTGGGTGCACCCCTGCTTGCCGGCTCTCCCCCCGGCGAGGAGGATACCGACCACGAGACAGTTTACCAGGTCTCGACCATCGACGCGCTCCTCCAGGGAGTCTACGACGGCAGCATGACGTTCAATGAACTCTCAAAGCACGGGGACTTCGGGATCGGGTGCGGCGACCGGCTCGATGGGGAACTGATCGGCGTCGACGGCGAATGGTACCTGGTCCGGGTCGACGGGCGGGCCTACCCGGTCTCGGGGAACGCGACGACGCCGTTTGCGGCCGCGACATTCTTTGACCCGGATCTCTCCGTCATGATCGATAAGCAGGTGAACCTGACCGAGTTCGGGCGCTACCTGGAGGCGGAGCTCCCCTCGGAGAACCTCTTCTATGCGATCCGGATGGACGGTACCTTCCCGCGTGTGGTGACCCGGAGCGTGCCCGCCCAGGAGAAGCCCTACCCGCGGCTCGTCGATGTGACGGCGAACCAGACGGTCTTTACGTTTGAGAACATCACCGGGACCGCCGTCGGTTTCTGGACGCCGGAGCTCGCAGAAGGGATCAACGTTCCGGGCTACCATCTCCACTTCATCACTGCCGACCGCACCGCCGGTGGGCACCTGCTTGACATCATGGTGCCTGCGGGCAGCATCGTGCAGGTCGATACCACGACGAACTCTACTATGTTACTCCCGACGAGCGGTGACTTCTTAACGGTCGACCTCTCGGATGACCTCTCACAGGATCTGGAAGCGGTTGAATAGGCCGGATCTCCGGCAGTCCTGCCCGGGAGCTGATCCCTCCTTGCGGCAAAAAAGTTTTTTTTATCTCCGCGGGGGTGAAGGGGGCGGAGCGAGAAGACCCCCTGCGCAAGCGGGGGGTAGTTCACCGGACGACGAGCAGCGGCGGCCTGACCGCGCCGCCGATCTCTTCGAGCAGGGAGCTGATCCGGGCCTTCCCGCTCCTGCCGAAGGCACCCATGACGACCAGCCCGTATCCGCCTGAGTTCGCCTCCCTGACGACCTCATCTTTGATGCTCCCCTCGACGATCTTTCCCGAGCACTGGACCTTCTCCCCCCGGTAGCGGGAGAGGATGCTGTTCTGGTCGTCCTCGATGCTCTTTCGCATGTCTTTCCAGATCCGGCCCTCATAGTCTTTCAACTGCTCGCAGATGCCACTCTGGGCGCAGAAGTTGAACGCCATCGCTTTGGCCTCCGCGATATCCAGCACCGAGAAGAGGACCACCTCGGCATCTTTCCGCTTTGCCAGTTCAATTGCGTGCAGAGCCGCTTTCTGGCTCCACTTCGAACCATCGATCAGCACGA
>DAOSER010000104.1:0-7343 GCA_035363235.1 Methanoculleus sp. | reverse complement strand
GGTCAAGCTGCGCCTCGGGGAGCGGGTAGGTGCCCTCGGATTCGAGCGGGTTCTGGGTGGCGAGGACGAAGAACGGGTGCGGCAGCGGGTAGGTCTCGCCCTGGATGGTGACCTGCCGCTCCTGCATCGCCTCGAGGAGGGCGGACTGCACCTTCGGGGGGGCACGGTTGATCTCATCGGCAAGGATGATCTGGTGGAAGATCGGCCCCTGGATCGTCCGGAAGGCGGCCGTGTTCCGGTCGTAGATCCGGGTCCCGGTGATGTCGGCGGGGAGGAGGTCGGGGGTGAACTGGATCCGGGCGAAGGTGCAGTCGAGGCAGTGCGCGAGGGTGCTGATCGTGAGCGTCTTTGCTATCCCCGGCACCCCTTCGAGGAGGGCGTGGCCGCCGGCAAGCACCGCCGCGAGCACCTGGTCGATGACCGCCTGCTGTCCGATGATCACCGTCTCCATGCCAGAGCGAACCGCACCGAGAGCGGCCGCATGCTCCCGTGCCCGGCTGTTGAGTGCTGCAATCTCCGTATCCGTGCCTGCCATGCTGGTTCCCGGGGAAAGGTGGGTGGGGATGCTATATGACGCTTGCCAGTTGGGGGCGGGGTAAAGGGACATCATTGACGGGGTCTTCAAGGGCTCCGCAGATAGTCCCGGAGTACGGGATGGTGTCCAGAAGTACCGATGAGACTGTATCGGCCATAGCCCGACAGGTGATGATGCAGGGCGAGCCCCGTCACAGAACGACCGGTAGTCTGCCGGGAATGCGGCTACCGGAGGGCAGGTGCCGTAAACGCGGTGAACGCGAGAGACAAACACAGGTTTCGTCATGTCAACTCTGCACCAAAAGGAGTACGGAGATCCGGGGGGTGGCAGGTTACGCAGATGGAACCTTCCAAATTCGATAAAGAGCAGCGCGCAGTTGATATTTTCCTCTCAGCGGCGGGTTTTGAACGGCTTCGTGTTAAAGATGATCGAAATGCCGGGATCAGGCGATTGCCCGATCCGGTGTGACCCTGGATAACACCGGGACTTTGTTAATAAGTTTTCCAATAGGCCCACGATCCAATAACACTGAAATTTTACAGTACCATGGATTTTAGCGACATTAAATAAAGTTTTTGACATGAGATCCCGGCACACAGATAAGATTTGTTAAATTAACTGCATTTAATCGACGCGAAAGGGCAACCACTATATAATCAGCCCCCAGAACGGATACTGGTTAATTTTTAGCACAAGTTAATCGTTGCTAGCCGGGTCAAACCCCGGTTTCACCGGTTTGGAAAGGAGATCGTCATGAAACAACGCCAGAAAGACACCCGTCACGCGCCCATCCAGTGGGCTGTTGTGGCGATAATCCTGCTGCTGATCGCAGTCAGCACCGTATCGGCGACGGTCGAGCCGTTGTCGCAGAATCGTCATATCTTCTTCACGGTGGCAAACGACGCCGGCGTGAAGTACGACTTCGACGGCTCGGCCTACGGGACCGAGGGGAACAACAACACCTACTACATCAAAGCAGACGGCGGGGGTTTGAACGAACTCCACATCACCGCCGATCCGGCTGCTCCCTACGGACAGGTGACGACGAGCGAAAATCAGTCGGGCACCTTCTACGTCTCGAACACCGGAGGCAGGGGCTTTGACGACACTATCATCATCCTCCTTGCCGTGAACGGCACGGTGCCCGACGACTTCGCCGTCCACATCAAGACGAGCGGCTACAACTGGACGCCCTCATCCGTAAACGGCCAGGCGCCGACCGACTACACCTACGTCGAGGGTGCGGTGGACGAGACCTTCACCAAGGAGGATTTCACCTACGGCCCGCAGACCTGGAAACCCGGCCCGGGAGCCATCGGCGCGGTCGGTCTCCCGCTCTATGAGTACCAGGACGTGGGCGACACCAGCAACACCTTCAGCCTGATGTTCATTGACCTCTACGCAGGAAACATGAAGACATCAAACTTCCCGGACCTGACGGATGAGGGACTGGGCGCAGCCAAGGTCGAGTACTCCTTCGAGAACCTGGAGACCTTCGCGACATTCAACGCCTACGGCTGGTGTCTCGCCGCCAACCAGGCTCAGGGCATCTCCTGGACGAACCGGGTGAACGCCGCAGGCGAGACCACCATCGGCACGAGCAGCTATGCCGTCATCGGAGTGCCATCCGCGCTGACTGCGGACTTCACGGCAACGCCTCTCTCCGGTGACGCCCCCCTGAACATCCAGTTCACCGATGCTTCCAGCGGAAGCCCGACCTCCTGGGCCTGGGACTTCGAGAACGACGGCATCGTCGACAGCACCGAACAGAGCCCGTCGCACACCTACACCGCGGCCGGCACCTACACCGTCAACCTCACGGTCGCGAACGAGGCCGGGAGCAACATCACCGTGAAGACGGACTGCATCACCGTAACCTCCGGCGGCTCCGGCGGCGACACCCCGGTCGCGAACTTCTCGGCAGCGCCGACCTCCGGTGACGCCCCGCTGAACGTCCAGTTTACCGACCTCTCGACGGGGTCCCCGACTTCGTGGTCCTGGGACTTCGGCGACGGCACGAGCTCAATCGAGCAGAACCCGTCCCACATCTACACCTCTGCCGGTAACTACACGGTGAACCTGACCACCTCAAACGCCGACGGCTCTTCTTCGAGCGTGAAGGAGGATTATATCACGGTAACTCCGCACATAGCCCGGACATGGACAGTCGGCGCAACAGGCTGCGACTTCACGACCGTGACGGACGCGATCAACAGCGCCTCGGTAGTCGACGGCGACACCATCTCTGTCTACAACGGCACCTACGCCATCACCGGCCTTGCGAAGTCCGTCATCCTGACCGGCGAGGGCCACGACCTCGTCACGTTTGATCTCAACAATGGCGGCGTGACCATCACCGGGACCGGGACGATCATCGAAGGGTTCAGGTTCACCAACGGCGTGCTGAGGTTCCCCTCGACCAGCGGCGGGGCGACGGACATGATCGTCCGGGACTGCATCTTCGAGAGCATGAAGAATCCCGGCACGGCGAGCGGATCGGTCGTCCTCTACGGGACGAATAATACCCTCAGAGGGAACGAATTCCGGAACAACACTGTCTACAACCTGGTTTACGTTGCCGGAACGGCACAACTGATCGAGAACAATACCTTTACGAACACCACGCATTCGGCAACCCTGAAAGGAGTGATCCGCCTTGCCCTGGGTTCCGGGCACGTCATCCGGGACAATACGTTTACGGACAACCAGATGCCGTGTCTTCTCCTCCAACGAGCAGCGGCGACCGTTTATCTCAACAACTTCAACGTTCCCGACGGGATCGCACCCGTGCAGGTCCAGGGATCAAGCGCACCATCGGCGTTCCCCTGGAACACCCCGATAGAGTACTCCTACACGTATCAGGGTAATGCCTACACGAAAGTCCTCGGCAACTACTGGAATACCTACACGGGCACGGATGCGGACGGAGACGGCATCGGGGACACCCCGTACTCGCTGGTGACGAACCAGGTCGACTCCGCCCCGCTGATGGCGCCGGTCGAATACTACATCGGCGCCACCATGGCGGCACCGACGGCCGATTTCACCGCGACGCCGACCTCGGGCGACGTACCGCTCGCCGTCACATTCACCGACCTCTCAACCGTCTCCCCGACCTCCTGGGCGTGGGACTTCGAGAACGACGGCGTCGTCGATTCGACCGAACAGAACCCGACCCACACTTACACCACTGCGGGCACCTACACCGTGAACCTCACGGTCAGCAACGCCGCCGGCAGCGATGCCGAGGTGAAGACCGACTACATCACGGTCACCGGCGGCGGTTCGGGCGGCGAAGCGCCGGTCGCAAACTTCACGGCGGACGTGACGAGCGGCAAAGCCCCGTTGACCGTTAACTTCACCGATCTCTCGACAGGTTATCCGACCTCGTGGCTCTGGGACTTCGGCGACGGCACGAATGCGACCGAGCAGAACCCGCAGCATGTCTACACAGTGGTCGGGACGTACAATGTCAGCCTGACCGCCACGAACGCCGATGGCAGCACCACCGCCACAAAGAATGGTTACATTGACGTCCGTGACACCGAAGCGGTCCCGCTCTCGAACTATCGCTTCATCAACGTGTATGTCGCTAACGACGACGGCGTGAAGTACGACGTTCCGGACGGTGCGGCGGCATCGGGCGGCACCTACACGTATGTCAACAACACCTACTGGGTCATGTTCCGGCAGGCCGGCGGCGGGCTGAACCCGATCCACCTCTCCGCGAGCGACAACTCGTTCACCGCACAGGACATTACGTCGACAACGAACCAGTCCGGTTCGTTCTGGGTAACGTTCAGCGGCGGCCAGCCCTCGATGCCCGACGCGATCCTCCTGCTTGCGGTCAACGGCACCATCCCCGACGACTTCAAGGTTCATATCCGGTCGAGCGGGAACGACTTCGACGTCGGTACTCCGGGCACGGGGAACCAGGGCCTGCCTGCCGAATCCACCCACCTCGATGGGGCGGTGAACGAGACCTTCGACAAAGATGATTTCATCTACGGCCCGCAGAGTTGGAGACCGTGCAGCAGCGAGGGATATCCGATCTTCAGCGGCGAGGACCAGACCGATCCGGCGAACCAGTATCAGTTGATGTTCATCGACCTCAAAGTTGGGGCGCTCCAGAATTCGAGCCTGCCCGACAACGGCATGATCAAGGTCGAATACGCATTCACCAACCTGTCGAGCACGGCGGTGTTCAACGTCTACGGCTGGTACATGCAGTGCAACCACGGCACCGGCATCATCATGACGAACAACGTGGATAACAGCGGGTATACGGTCGTCGGAGCGAGCGGCTCGTCCGGTCCGGAAGCCCCGGCCGCGGACTTCACCGCGGCCCCGACCTCGGGTGACGCACCGCTCGCGGTCAACTTCACCGATCTCTCGACCGGCAGCCCGACCGCCTGGGCCTGGGACTTCGAGAACGACGGCGTCGTCGACTCGACCGAGCAGAGCCCGTCGCACACCTACACGACGGCCGGCACCTACTCCGTGAACCTCACGGTCGCGAACGAGGCCGGGAGCAACACCACCGTGAAGACGGACTGCATCACCGTGACCGAACCAACGGGACCGTCCGTTCTGCCCGGGTACAACTACATCTTCGTGAACGTTGCAAACGACCTCGGCGTGAAGTACAACGCATTCGACAACAACACCTACAACATCAGGTTCGAGGGCATCAATCGTGGTCTCAACGCCCTCCACATCTCCACCGACCCGGCCGTGAACTTCGGCCAGGTGACGGTCTCCGAAAACCAGAGCGGCACCTTCTATGCGACCGACTCCGGCGGGAAGGGGTACGAGGACGAGATCATCCTGATGGTCGCCGTCAACGGAACGATCCCCGACGACTTCAGGCTCCGCATCACGGCGGACGGGTATACCTGGACGCCGAACCCGGCAAGCAACCAGGCACCCTCCCTCGACAACGTGACCTACCAGGCCGGTTCTCTCGACGAGGTCTTCACGAAGGAGGACTTCATCTACGGCCCCCAGATCTGGAAGCCGACCGGCAACGAGGCCGACTACCCCATCTACGCGGGCCAGAACATGACCGACACGGAGAACACCTTCCAGATCATGTTCATCGACCTCAATGCCGGCGTCCTCCGGCCGAACGAAGCCCTTGAAAACCGGGGTGCGGTCAGGATCAACTACGCCTTCGAGAACCTGGAGTCGTTTGCCGCCTTCAGCGTCTACGGCTACTGTAAGATCTCGAACAACGGCGACGACATGGTCGCCTGGACGAACGCCCTCACCTCCGACAAGGCGATGAGCGGATACTCCGTGGCCGGAGTGCCGTATACCCCGCCATATGCACCGATCGCCGACTTCACGGCAAACGCCACCAGCGGGGACGCTCCGCTCGCGGTCGCCTTCACCGACGCCTCGACCGGCACCCCGGCATCCTGGGCCTGGGACTTTGAGAACGACGGCATCGTCGACTCAACCGAACAGAACCCGGTCCACGTCTACGACACCGTTGGCACCTACACGGTCAACCTGACGGTCGCAAACGACGCCGGGAGTAACACCACCGTGAAGACCGACTACATCTCCGTCAGCAGCGGCGGTTCGGGCGGCGATGCCCCGGTTGCCAACTTCACAGCAAACGTCACCAGTGGTGAGGCCCCCCTCGCGGTCGCCTTCACTGATGCCTCCACGGGCACCCCGACCTCCTGGACCTGGGACTTTGAGAACGATGGCGTCGTCGACTCCACAGAACAGAATCCGGTCCACGTCTACGCAACCGCAGGCACCTACACGGTCAACCTCACGGTTGTCAATGCAGGCGGAAGCGACTCCGCCGTGAAGACCGGCTACATCGTCGTCACCGAACCGTATACCCCGCAGCCCGCCAGCATCGTCGTCACCCCGCCGACAGCGGAACTCCTAGTCGGGGCAACGCAGGCGTTTGCCGCGGCCGTCTACGACACCGACGGGGGCGTGATAGATGACGTCACCGTCACCTGGACCAGTTCGAACGAGACCGTCGGCACGGTGGATGCAGAGATCGGTCTCTTCACCGCCCGCAAGGTCGGCACGTCGACCGTCACCGCCGCGTGCGGCAACGTGACGGGCACCGCCGTCGTCACCGTGACCCCGCCCAAGGGCGACCGGAAGCAGGATGCCTCCCTGGACATCCCCGGCTGCAACGTCACGCCAACCGGCAACGGCACGACCGAGGTCACGATCAACACCACCGCAACCAACGCAACCGTCTCCGGGAACACCATCCGGATCGTTGAGGGCAACTTCACCCTCACCATCGAGACCGAGGGCGCTCCCACCAATGAGAGCGGCACCTTGAATGGGACAATCGCGAACATCACGCTCGACACGCAGCCGGTCGTCACGGAACTCGATTCGGTCGGCACGGTCAGCGCTTCCGTCTCGGCGAACCTGACCGGCCTCCCGGCGGGAGCCGGCCTCACGACGACCGTCTCGCAGAACGTCTCCGCCGATGCACAGAGCGCCTTCCAGCTCGCCGCCAGCGCCGACGGGCTCACCCTCGGCGATGTCGCCTACACGATGAACATCGTGAAGACGAACCTGACGAACGGCCAGGACATCGCCGGCGCCACCATCCGGATGACCGTCAGCCCCGCCTGGGTCGCCGCCCACGGCGGCGCTGACGCGATCCGGATCATAAGGTCCGCCGAGGACGGCACCAGGGAAGTGCTCACGACGACGCTCGTCGGCACCGATGCCGACGGGATGATGGTCTTTGAGGCGTACTCCCCGAACGGCCTCTCGATCTTCGGGCTGGCCGCAGCCACGGCAGCATCCCAGCCCA
>DAOSER010000103.1:0-7383 GCA_035363235.1 Methanoculleus sp. | reverse complement strand
GTTTCCCTGATGCTTTTCAGGACATCGGTCTTCATCAAACCCTCCTTCTCACGGCGTATGAATATTTGATGAAATTGAGCATATATTTATTGTTGTTTGTCTGCTGAGGTTTTTTCCGCTTCCAGATATGTCACTTCCACGCCGAGAGGAAGATTTTTCATCGCGATGCCCCCCGGAACCCCGGAAAGCGAGAGCCCCGAAAACTCCACCGATGAGCAGAGCAGGTGCTGTTCGGGATGGGTTCCCCGACGGATATCGCAGGCGAGGAGGATCTCCGGGGCGACCGAGACGACCATCGATAACCGTTTCGAGCCGGGATGATCTTTAGGAAGGACTACGAGCGGGATGTGGTAGCGCCGGACCAGCTCGAGCATCATGCGTGCCTGCTCGATGGGGCCGCCTTCCGGCATAGAGACAGCGACCAGGTCGTCGGGGTCGACCGCCTGGCAGTACTCGTCGTCAGGGGTCTCAATGCAAAGTGTAAACCGCGAGGCGGCTTTTGCAACAAGTAGAAAAGAGCGTTCTCCCCGGATGAGGAGGGGTTCATCGCCGAGGGGTACGGTCGCAACGCCCGGCCCGGCAGAGGAAACCCCGGAAGCGCCGCCTTCAGACTTCTTCGACATCTTCCGACTGGCAGCTCGGGCACATGGGCCGCTTGCCGACACCCTTGAACTTCTCGCCGCATTCCTTGCAGCGGTAGTTTGTGCCCTTCACGCGCTCATTGAACTCGATATCGACCGGTCCACCGACTGTGCACATCTGGCATCACCAGGAAAGAGATGGCGGGCAGAGAATAAAATCCTATCGCGGCACATTCGAAAGACAGAGTTACAGGAGTATAGTGAAGATCACAAACGCGATAAAGACCATCACAGCCGCGTGTTTGACCCCCGCCCGGATCGAGCCCTCTCCCATCTCCCCGGCGATCAGGCCGGAGAAGAGCGCCTGGATGAGGCAGGCGTGGAAGAGAAGGCGCTCGAACGTCACGATGGCTGTGTTCCCAAACGACATCGAGCCGGACATGTAGCCTGTCGTCGTAACGTCGACCGTGGCCAGCGCGGAGAGGAACTGGGCGTCGATGACCGCCACGACAAATATAAAGACGGTGCAGACAAGGTAGACGATGATGACGTAGATGAACATCTCGCCCCGCCTCTCGCGTTTGAGCGTCTCCGACATCGCGACGTCGCGGGCCGCGATATTCAGAACATCGCCGATGCTTCCGGTCATCCGGCTCGCTGTCGTGATCAGGGTGACGGCCCGGGCAATGGTGGGGGTCTGTACCCGTTCCTCGAACCGTACCAGCGCATCCTGCACAGTCGCGCCCCACTCGATGTCACGCTTGATCTTTTTGATCTCGTAGGACAGCACCCCGAGATCAGCCTTCACGAGAATCGTTATCGCCTGCGCGAGCGTCAGGCCCACCTGATTTATCCCGGAAAAGCGGTTCAGGAACTCAGGGATAGATGCCTCAATATCCATCGCCTTCTTCTGCCAGAACAGGTGGAATATGCCGAAGGGGGCAAGGATGATCAGCAACGCTATGATGAGGTGGTCGTCGATGACGTCGATCATCACCTCGATGTCGGAGTAGGGCGGGGTACTGAGAAAGGCGAGGGTGACGTAAGCGAGCGCGACCGGCACCGTCACATAGAGCGTCCGGTTCGGTTCGATGAGAAACGCTTGAAATGGGTGGCGCAGAAAGGCCCGAAGGTTGCGGATCCTGTCGTAGTGCGCAAGCTGCCGGACGAGCGGCTCATCGCCGGGCCGCTCCTCAACCCGGACGTCGCCAAACTCGTGAAGCCAGCGTTCCTCGATGCATCGTTCGATCCCCTCGGTCTTGATCGAGATTGCGTCGACGAAGAGGATGAAGAAGAGCGAGCCAACCGGGACCAGGAGGTAGATGACGACCGAGAGTTGCATAACGGGCGTGCTGCTCACGAACCCCATGACGATCATGACAATGATGAGGAAGAGCGGTCCGGCGACGAAGAGCGTTACATAGGCTTCGGCCACCAGCTGGAGTGTGGAGAGGAAGGTCATCTGCTCAAACCGGGCTTCCTCCTGGTAGGTACGCACCCGGGTATCGAGAAAGGCAAGCAGATCTCCCCCGCTCTCGACCACGGAGACGAGATCCTGCACGAACTCGCGTAGTTTGTCTGATGGGGTTGTCTCCTGCAGGTGCCGAAGCGCCGTGAGCACATCGTAGCCGAAGTAGTCGGCGTCCCGGACGGCACGCCGGAACTCCAGGGCGGCTTCCCCGTAGACCGCCGGGTTGGCGCTTATTGAGCGGATGACCGCCATGATCTCCGCGCCGCCCTGGCGCATGGCATACATGTAGGCGACGGCGTGGTGGATCAGGAGATTAATCCGGGTGGCCCGGTTCTTCTTCACCAGGGACGGGTACCACAGGAAGAAGACATAGATCACGTAGGCGGCAAGGATGAAGATGAATATGCTTACAATACCCTGCAGGATGCCGAGTACCGGGTCCGTCAGCATGGATGCCGGCAGGTGGAGGGAGAAGACGTTGTAGACCCTGATGCCCACCTGTGGGAGAACGAAAAGGCGCATTGCGAGGAACGCCGCAACCGCCCAGAAGGTGCCGAAGAGCCCGGAGACGATGAACGCCCGCAGGAGGTAGCCGTCAAGGGTGACTCCCAGGTTCGCCGCAACGAGATCTTCGCGGAGATGCCGGTAGCGTACGGGGTCGCGCTGCACCAGCCGATGGACGAGACGGTAAGCGTGTGCACGGGCGGGCAGCATCACCGGATCAACCTGCCGAGATCGTCGAGGGAAGCAAGCACCCGATCCCGCTCGGTAGTGAAGGCCTGGATGATCCGGGCGACCGCCCTGTAGTCCCTGATACCCTGCTCGCGCATCGCAAGAAGGACGCTTTGCCGGATCCGCAACTCTTCATCGAACTGGACCCGGCTCCACCCGCGATACGCCATGATCTCAGCGAAGATCCGGGAACGCCCCGAGAAGGTGAAGGTGTCGGGCACGGGGTTGTACTCGTAGACCGTGTTCACCTGGATGTTGCCGGTAAGCGAGTCGATCCCGGCAAGTTCGACGATCTCCCGGCACCGTCTCACGTGGTCGCGCCCCCGGTGAGTAAGCGACTGAACGGATATGATGTCCAGCGCCTGGAGCATGTTCCTCGGCACGTTGAGCGGTTCGTTCTCCAGACGGTGGATCGCCGCGTCGACCCCGCCGGCATGCATGGTGGAGAACGTCGTATGCCCGGTGCTCATCGCCTGGAAGAGCGTCTGGGCCTCGCTTCCCCGGACCTCACCGACCAGGATGTACTCAGGGCGCTGCCGCATGGCGGCTTTGAGGAGATCAAACATCCCGATGGTATTGGTGCCGGGCCCCTCGGTTACTGTCTCGCGCGTGACGGTCGCGACCCAGTTCTCGTGGTAGAGCGTGATCTCCCGGGTGTCCTCGATGGAGACGATCTTTGAGAGCGGCGGGATGAAAAGGGCGACGGCGTTGAGGGATGTAGTCTTCCCCGACGCGGTGCCGCCGATAAAGAGCAGGCTTTTGTTGTTCTCGATCGCCATCCAGAAGTAGACGAGCTGGTCGACGTCGAAGGTGTTCGTCTCCATCAGTTCGACGGGCGTGAACGGCTCTTCCCGGAACTTCCTGATCGTGAACGAGGTGCCCCGGGTGGTGACTTCGCTGCCGAACGTCAGTTGCAGCCTCGAACCGTCAGGAAGGGTCGCGTCCACGAGCGGGCTTCCAATAGAGACGTGCTTACCCGAACGCTGAGCGAGCGTGATCGCAAATGAGTTTAACGCCTCCTCGTCAAAGAGAATGTTTGTCCTGATGTTCTGGTGCTCCCGGTGATACAGGAAAAGGGGAACGTTTGTCCCGTCACAGGAGATATCCTCGATCCGGGGATCGTTCATCAGCGCATCGATGCGCGACCAGCCGAGGAAGTTGCGCTCGAGGTAATAGCGGAGCCGATAGATCGAGGCATCGGTGAGTGTGAGGCCGTACTCCACGAGCAACTCCTGCATCTTCCTGGCGAGAACCATCCGGCGATCGGATGCCAGGTCGTGATCTTCAAGGATCAGGGCGTCGCGGAGGTCTTCAAAGAGCCGTTCCAGGAGTTCATACTCGAAATCCGAAAGCACCGGCTCGAAGAGAAGATGTTCTGGCTGGTTCGTTTGCATATTCCGGGCGATTACGGCAAGCGAGAGGCCCTCGGCGATCCAGTAGCGATCGAGCTCCTCGTAACCCGGAGGGACCTTTGCTTCCACCAGGGGACCATGCATTGCGGGATCGTACTCCCCTGCAGTCCCGCTGCCCTTCCATGAGTGGAGAACACGGTCTAGAAAGCCGGGCAGGCCTGATCGCTTCCCGGCGGGAGGGATATGATCTGCCGGGCGGTCGCCGCCCGGTGTCATTGCTGCACCCGCACTGGAAACATGCCCGCCGTGCACACTGTCTGCATGACGGGATTCCTGACGATATTCCTCATACTCACCGTGACCAACGCCCTTGAACCCGGGATTCGAAGACGGGCCGCAATTCCCGGGAGTTGCTTGAGTCAATAGGAGATGTGGAGGGCTTGCTTATAAAATCTGCTTTTAGCGGGGATGACCGCTGCAGCTGTGAAATCATCGAATACTGCACAGAACCAGAATATTTTAATCATTCTCTCTATATACGATGTGTATCTATGCACGACCGCCTCCAGTTACGGATGCCGACGGGCATCACCTCCCTCGATCCCGTGCTGGAGGGGGGCATCCCACCGGGGTCAGCGGTGCTGCTCCTCGGAGAGCATGGTGCCGGCAACGTCGAATTTGTGCAGACCTCCCTCATGCAACTCTCCCTGATGAAGCGGAGCGGGGCGGGCAGGGAGCACCTTCTGCTCCCGGAGAGCATCTCATACGTGACGTTCACCCGCATGCGGGAGGATATCCTGAGAGAGATAGCGCTTTCATTCAACCCGGGTCTTTACGATCAACTCGGAGAGGAGATAGTCTTTCACGACCTCTCGGAACTCTACTTCGATGCCAGCATCGTCCCTCCGGACTGGTACGGGGAAGGAAGCATCGTCGAACGTCTGCAGAAGAAGCAACGCAAGGAGAACAGCGAAATCCTTGCGGAACTTGCCCGGGTGATTGGTGGATGCTCGAAGAACAGCCTGATCGTCCTGGATTCGCTGACCGATATTGCACCGCCGCTGATGGAAGGGGATCAGCGGCACGCATTTATCGCCTTCCTGCGCGGGCTGCAACGAACAGCAAAGCACCGGAATACCACGATCTATCTCCTGCTCACCTCCGGCATCCTGGATCAGTCATGGGAACTCGAAATTGTCGACTGCGTCGATGCCACGATCTCCTTCCGCTGGGAGGAGGGGGGTGCACAGCGCCGGCAACGGGTCATGTATTTTGAGAAGTTCCGGGGTGTAATGCCTCGCCTCGAGGATAAGGATCTGGTGAAGTTCGCGCTCTCAATTTCAGCAACAGGCGGGTTCGAGGTGCGCAACATACGGGTGGTAGTATGATGGTGCGTCGGGTGAAGTTCGGAGTCGAAGGGCTGGATGCGATGCTCTCCGGGGGGCTTCTTGAGAGGAGCATCTGCGCGCTCGTCGGCACCTACGGCACCGGGAAGACAACGTTCGGCCTCCAGTTTGCATACGAGGGACTCCGCCAGGGGGAGACGGTGATCTATATCAGTCTCGAAGAACGGGAGGAACTCCTCCGTGCTACCATGGCACAGAAAGGCTGGGATACGGAGGCGTTCGGCGACCGGTTCTACCTGCTCAAGCTGGATCCAACCGACTTCAACCTCGCAATCAGCAGCATCAAGAGCGAGCTCCCCGCCCTCATCAAGAGCACCGGAGCCTCAAGGGTGATCATCGACCCAATATCCCTCTTCGAAGGACTCTTTGAGGACGCGTCCGATCGGCGGCGGGAGATGTTCAGGCTCATTGAAGTGATGCGAGATGAGGACTGCACCCTGGCGCTGACGAGCGAGACCGACACGGCAAATGCAGACGGAAGCAAGTACGGTCTTGTCGAGTATCTGGCGGATACGGTGATCCTCCTTCGCTACATCCGCTCACCGGGGCTCACCGAAGTACACCTGGCCCTTGAGGTCGTGAAGATGCGCCGTTCGGCCCATTCTCGGGAGATCAAACCGTTTGAGATATTCCAGGACCAGATCATGGTCTACTCAGAGGCAAGTTTGTTTTAAAAGCGACGTTCCGACAGGAACGGAGCTTGAGAAAATTGCGCAGCAATTTTCGAGCAGCGACGTTCCGAAGGGCAGGAGCTGGAGCACCGATAGGTGCGAGTGCGACGCATGCCCTTCCGGGCAGGCTTTACACCCTCGAGGCATCGCTCCGACCGGGTGCCTGCTTCTTCCGCATCCTCTGCCACCGCTTGAGGATGAACGCCGCGACGGCGAGGGCGAAGAGCGTGTTGAAGAGCGCCCATATGACCGGGTTCTCGAAGTCGGTCCCGATCAGGTTCCCATGCACGATGGCTAAGAGGAGGACGACGTACATCAGGCCGTGTACCCATCGCCAGTATTTCGGTATGTATTTCCGAAGCACCACGGCTGCGAACGCGATATACAGGAGGTAGAGGGCAGGCCGCCCTCCGTTCAGCCAGAACCGCTCCCAGGGGAAGAAGACCGGGATGAAGATGGCGGGGTTTAACGACGTTATGGCGAGGGTCACGGGGTGCAACGTCGGGAGGAGGAGGCCGACGGCGGCGAAGGTATGGTGCACCGCAAGAAACGGTCTGCCGAAGATCTTCATGATCTCCCGGAGGAACGGCGTCAGGATGACCGCGATGCTGAGAGAAAGAAACCCCCACAGGGCGAGGAGGCGGGCTACGACGCGGAACGGGCTCTCGTAAGGTGTGGTCAGCACGACTGCGGCGGTGATCGCATACAGGGCCAAAATGACAACTGCAACGAGCATGCCTGCCCGGGGAAGAGCCATGGTCCCGAAGACTCACGGCGGAAGATAAGGGTTTCGGTCCGGGGTGCGTCACGGGAGCGGGCCGGCCGGGTCCAGGTGGGATGGCAACCGTGATTTATGTTCCTGACGTACCGTCTGTCGCTCTCGCGTGAGACCAGATAAAAGGCCGGACTGGAAGAAACCCCACCCATCGAAAAACAGGAAGTGGTCGAAAAATCCCTCAGATCGCGATCCCCACAAGGTGGAGCAGGACCAGGACCAGGGCGCCGGGGAGTCCGCCGAGGGCGCAGATGAGGATCGTCACCAGGTTGATCTGGATGTCGGGTGCACCGAACCAGGCGAGGACATTGAAGTAGTTCAGGAGCCAGAGCGTGATGAGGCCGGCGACGGCGTTGATGACGAGCGTCATCGCCTTCTTCATGAGGTAATAGAGC
>DAOSER010000102.1:0-7460 GCA_035363235.1 Methanoculleus sp. | reverse complement strand
TCGCACCTCCGGTGCTCCAGCTCCGGCCCGTCGCACCTCGCACCTCCGGTGCTCCAGCTCCGGCCCGTCGCACCTCGCACCTCCGGTGCTCGAACTCCGTTCCCATGGAACGTCGTTCCTACCGGTGCTCACGCTCCCGCCCGAAAACGCTTCGCGTTTTCTCAAGCTCCGGTCCTTCGGACCATCGCACCCTTCAGCCGGTCGCGTTCGGCCCGTCGCCAGTCGCACTTACGAACCATCACGCTTCAGGACGTCGCACCCTCCGGACCATCGTATCTGCGGACAGCCGTTCCCCGAAACGCAGTGAAGATGTTCGCCCTGGAACAGTGGTGGTAAAGGGGCGTGAGTTGGGGTGGAACTCGTCAACAGCCATGGACCTGTCGGCTCTACACCGTTCTTGATATCGACGTGAGCCAGGCATGGTGGCCTCCGGCCTGGATGCTGTTCTCGAAGAACGCCGGCCGGACGGAGTTGATCTGCCACCCGTTCCGGAAGGTATCCCGTATCTCACTCTTCGCGATCCTCCTCGGCAGAGGGTACTCGCCGGGGTTCTGGTCGCCAAAGCAGAGCATGAAGTAGTTCCCGCCGGGCGCGAGAACGGCTGCGAGGTTATCCACGAAGACCGGCCGGTCTTCGTCGGAGAGGGTATGGAAGAACCCGGAGTCGATGACGGTGTCGAACGTCCTGTCGAGCCCGAAGAGGTCCAGCGCATTCCAGACGAGAAATTGTGCCTGCAGCCCTCTTCCGGCGGCTTTCTCCTCGGCTTTCCTGATCGCAAGAGCGGCGGTGTCGATCCCGAGCACCTCATGTCCTTCCTCCGCAAGAAAGAGGGCATGGTCCCCCGTTCCGCATCCCACGTCCAGGACGGAGCCGATAACCTCTCCCGCCCGGGCGAGCTCGACGAACGCCTTCTGGGGCCGGCCGATCTCCCAGGGAGGTGCGCCCCGGTAGGCCGAGTCGAAGATAGCCATACGTGGTATTGATCGGGAACGACTTAACCGATTCTGCAGGGTTCAAACAGGCGGGCAGCTAGCAATTCCGGGTGCACGAACCGTGCGGCTTCGGCCGCAGCCGGGGGCGTGGGCAGCCACTTCCATATCTTCGTGAAGTGCTTCTCCCGCCGGATACCTGCTTTGAAGAGTCTGCCGCTCCACCAGGGATTGAGGGCGGTGGGGAGGTCAAAGGCAAACGGTTTGTTGGAATATACTCCAGCATAAATGTCTGTTTTTGTTGGGTTAAGCCAGACGAAACGGGCGACCCTCGGGGCCCTCTCTCGAATGATCTGCCTCGACACCGTCACCGCGCCGGCCCCCAAACACCCTCACGCCGACAACCGGGCCTGGAGCCCCGGCACCAGTTCCCCCGATCCCGTGATCGCCCGGACAATCCCGGCGACGACCGCTCTCTCTTCCGGCTGCAGTTTCGTGTAATACAGCCGCGTGTCGTTCGCCTCGACGATCTCCACAGCATCCGCGACCGGTTTTAAGAACCGCTCGAACCCGGCGCCCCCGGACGCGACGACCCCGCGAACGGCGCTTTTGATCACGGAGACCCGCGCCTCCCCGACGATCCCTTTCAGGAAATCCGCCGTGATCCGCCGCATCGTGCCCGGGTCCAGGCCTTCCGCGTGCCCGTATGCCTCACCGATGAGGGAGAGGCCGTTCGCCTCGTTTCCGTTCAGGAGTTCTTCCCGTGCGAGATCAAGCGAGAGCCGCGCCATTTGCGCCCGCTTCCCGGCGGCATGCGAAGGCTCCCGGGGCTCGCGTTCCCGCTCGTGCCAGGCCTCCAGAAACTCGATAAGAGCACCCACGCGGTCCCGGCCGGCCGGTCTGCGCATCGCCCGCCAGAGCCAGAAGAGGCGATCCCGGACCTCATACGAAGTCCTCTTCCTCATCGGGCGGGAGACTACGTAGCCGTCCGCCTCCAGCCTCCGGAGCTGCGCGGTCACCGTCGCCGGGTTCAGCCGGGCACGCTCCGCGATATCCTTCGGCGTAAGGGGGGTATCTGCGCTGAGGATGGTGTCGAAGATGAGCCTCCGCTGCCCGGGAAGCCTCCCGAACACCTCCCGGTAGTAGGGCGTCTGCTCGTCCATCATCCTGAAGAAGACTGTCGCCATATCTCCGGTTCCGCATCGAGAGACGGTCTCGTACGTCTGGACGGCCAGCCGCGGGCTGCCGCCGGCGAGGCGAAGCAGCCCCTCGATGCCGGGCTCGTAATCGGGGAAGTTCTCGATGAAGGCGGTGTTGCCGTCAAGGCGTGCGACCCTCTTCATGAGTTCCTTTGCGTCGTCAATTTCGAGTTCTCGGAGGTGAAAGACCCGGAAGAAGTTGTAGAACGGCTCGTCGTGGTCCGCAATCCCGGGGAAGAGCGACGGTGCCGACGCGACCACCGAGATGAGATCCGTCCGCTGGAATATCGACCGCAGCGCCCGGACCTCGCTTTTGTCCATCTGGGTGAAGAGTTCGTGGACGTTGTCGGCGAATATCATGATCTGCTTTCCGGCGGCCGCTTCGGCGAGGGTATCGACCGCGGCGTCCCGAACCAGGGGGTCGTCGCCGAGCGCGGCGATCGTTGAAGTATCGATCCCCATCTCCGTGAGCACCCGGAGGAAGAAGTCGGACGCCCTGAATATCGAGTAATCCTCCTCCGCGAGCCTCACGGGGATAATCCGCCCACAGAGCTCGTCGCGAACCCGGTGATAGAGCAAGCTCAGCATGTGGGACTTCCCGGTGCCGTGGGAACCGGTCAGGAGGAAGAACCGCGGCGCTCCGCTTCCAGACGCCCGATCCAGGTCTTCCAGCATCTCCCAAAGGAGGTTCTCCCGGCCGACGAGGAGGTATTGGAGCGTCTCGTTATCCAGCGCCCCGGGGGAGTAGCGGTAGGCGGCCGCACTACCCGGTGCCGGCATGGTAGATCCTCCACCAGTCCCGGAGCATCTTCGAGTAGAACCGCAACTCGCCGGGAGTCTCCATGGTGACGTAAAAATCGTGGTTCAGCTGCGCGAGCAGCGCTCTAAATGCATCTTCGCTCTCCGAGCCGGTGCTCCGCCTGAAGATATCGTAGGCGATGGCTGCAGGCAGGGGTTCTGCGGCGCTCACCCGGCTTAAGATGGCGCGTGCGGCTTTCGCTTCCTCATCGGAGTAGGTGATCCGGAGACGGCGCGAATAATGCTCGAAGTAGTGGCGCCCCTCGCTGCCGAGGATTCGTTTGTTGTAGACTCTCTCGACCAGCGCCGAGGAGGGTGGCGCACCGGAGATCTCGACCTCCTCCTTCAGGCCGGAGAGGACGATCATGAGGAAGTAGGGGATGCAGGGGTCGCCCACGCAGTCGAGGACGGCCCGCCCGATCTCCGGGGAGTACTCCCACTCCTCTCCCCGGAAGACCCGTTCGATGACGGACTGCGCGACGCTCTCTTCGAACCCGCCGATGCCGACCCTCCGGAAGTCGTTGATAACCGGGGTTCCGCCGACGCCGTAGACGACGTGGTCGATGCTGACCGAGCCCCCGACGATGAACCTCACGTTGGGCGAAACCTGTCGCAGCCGCCGGAACCAGTGCAGGAACTTTCTCGCGTCGTCGGCCTCCATGTTCTGTATGGCAACCGGGAACTCGTCGAGGATGATGCAGACCGGGCAGTCGATCCCGGCAAAGATCGTATCCAGCCTCTTCGCCTTCCCGAGCCAGTCGTTCGAGAACTCCGCCCGGAGACGGCTCCGGAGTTTTGCCCTGAAGACCGGGGTCTCAATCTCGTCGATGTTCTCCTGCAGCCGGGTAAACGCCTTCTCGAGCGCCGAGAAAATCCGGGTCTTATGGCCTGCTCCCCCGCACTCGACGAGCGCCGTAACGAGATCGGTGACGAACTCACCGGGCGAATTGATGCTCTCGACCTCGAGGAAGACGCACGGCTTGTGTCTGCTCTCGAAGTCTCTCTCGATCTTACGCATGATCGAGGTCTTGCCGAACCGCCGGGGGGCGACGAGCATGACGTGGTCTTTCTCGATCGTGTCCAGGATGAACGCGGTCTCGCGCTCGCGGTCGATGAAGTCGTCTCCCGTTGCGGGACTTCCTACAGGCAACATGCTACACCCAATGAGAGTGTTGTATAACTGATTTGTTATATAACGATTTTGTTATGTTTCGAGCGGGCTGGTATTCCGGGAGGCTGGGCAGATATGGAGCAATCTTTCCGCACGATCTCATCGCCATAGGAACCCCGGGAGAGAAGGGGTTTGAAGACTCATTATACAGGCAGTTCTTCCATGGTGCATTTTCAGGTCACCTTTATCGTCCCGTGCGTTCAATACGTCGATTAGCCGGGGTGCTTCTCGAATGCTGGTTGAATTTGAAGTGGTATATGACGATGAAGTGTGGTGTGCCCATGCTCTCGGGGCCGGTATCGTCACGGACGGCAAAACGCTCGACGAACTCGTCGAGAACATCTGCGAGGCAGTGAGCCTGTACTATGAAGATGACGAGCGCGTCGTGGCCGGAGAGCAGATAACGGTTCGGTTCCCGGTCGAGTTCCAGGTCGATCCTGCGGCATGATGCCCGTTGCCGGCGATCGCGACAGGGACGAAGCACAGCGTTAGCGGAGCAGCATTGGGTGGCGGTAATAAACGTGGAGATCCGTCAGAACCACCCGTACCGCTTATGCGCCTGCCCGATTGACATCACGGCAAGGACATGGACTTCCTTTTCGGGTTCATGGATGCGATAGAATCCAAATACCTTATTTTTGCATTGTCTGAATCTGGATGAGATTGCCGCAGGTGTCGTCGAGGACCGCTATGGTCACCCGGTCAACAACTTCCGTCGGCTCCATCGTGAACGTCACGCCCTGTCCTTTCAGTCTTTCATATTCCGCATGGGTGTCTTCAACACCAAAGGACGCGGCAGGGATACCCTGTTCGAATATTCCTTTCTGGTATGCCTGTGCTACCGGATTGCTGTTCGGTTCAAGCAGAAGCTCGGTCCCATTTTGATCGTCGGGAGAAACGACGGTAAGCCACCTGTACTCTCCGGCGGAAACATCGCTCTTCTTCACAAAGCCCAACACATCGGTGTAGAATTTCAGAGCCCTGTCCTGATCATCTACAAATACACTGGTTAGTATGATCTTCATAGCCGTCCATATTCGGAGAACTATATGTCTGTTTCGGCGACTAATCGGTCCGAATTATCCCCGGAACGAGCCGCTATTCCAGCTTATCCTCCGCACATATCACCGGTTGCCTGGAGCGTATCCCTGCAGGTATGCGGCAGCCAGTTCGTATGCCGAATACACCTTCTCCCGCTCAACCCCCGGCACGCCGCATGCCACGATGTGGACCGTCGTTGTGGTGGGGGTGATCTTTGTTGCATCCGAGTCACGGTACGGGTAGACGGCGACGATCGCGTCCTCATCGGTCAGGATAACCTGGTTCTTCTGGAGAACGACGGGTGCCGCCATCCCGATGCCGAGGAACGCTTCACCCTCTTCTGCAAACCTCATGGAGAGACTCCCGCCCAGGGTATCGGCATCGAAAGCGGCGATGGGTATGCCTGTGCGAACTGAAGCCAGGTTATAGGCATCCACCGCGGTGTTGATCGCCGGGAGCATCTTGCCGGCCAGGATCCTCCTCACCAGCGCTTCCGAGGCGGGCCGCGTTTTGGTCGGATCGACGCCCACTCTCCAGAAGAAGTCCCTGTACGCCCTGAAAAGGGGTTCATCTTTGATCCTCTCCAGCGTATACCGTTCTCTTACCAGGCGGGCGGTCTCGTCTTTCAGGACCTCCAGGGCCGGGCTCTCCTCCTGAATCGACAGCGGCCCGACATCACCTTCTGCAACCGAGAGACCGGGGAAGGCGGCAAGAATCTCCTTATGAATCTCCATGGCTCGTACCGTTCCTGCGGGATCGAGAGAACACCTCCATGCTGCCTTGAGGGACGAACCATTCCGGCGATGGAGATGCTCACGTCAACCATTCTGTCCTCAATCGTATTGACCTTTTTGAATCAGAGAGAGATCGGACCTCCGATGCATGACAGAACAAGCCCCCGATCGTGTGAATCGGGGAAGAGGGGTTTGGCGACCGGCAGCGGTTATCCTCTACCGACCGCTACGTAAATTGCTGAAGACCGTGATGGCGGAATAGGGAGACCATCCTCCCGGAGCCCCTCGATGTGGAACTCAATCGCTTCGTGCATCTGCTCTTCTGCTTCCTCGCGGGTCGCTCCGGTCGCCACGCATCCCGGAAGATCCGGGGAGTATGCCGAGTAGTTGCCGTCGGTCTCGCTCACGATGACGAGAAATCGATACATTATTCAATCCTTTCAGCCCTGCCCGCTTAAGAACGCTGTTCAACGTTCTCGAAGCAAATTTGTCTGTCGGCTATTCCAGCAATAAGAGGTCCTTCAAAAGAACGCTGATCGCTTCCATATCCTCGACCGAGCATTGTCCGATCCTTCGGACGAAACGGTCCTGCGAGAGGGCAACAACCTGGAAGACCAGCGCCGCACTGTTGGAGGAGAGTCCGTTCTCAGAACTCCTCTCGATGCCGTGGGTGTGCGGAAATCCGAAGGCCGCCGAGGTCGTCGTGAGCGGGACTACAATGGTCATCCCCCCGTAGGCGACGGCGAGCACCACGGCGGGCCGGAGCCCGCTCTGCTCGTGCCCTCGTGCGTTGGTGAGGTCGACGAACCAGATCTCGCCCCTGCTCCGGCCCATCCTAATGCCTCATCGACCGGATACCGGCCCGCTGCCACTCCTGCAGCTCGGCGTCGAGCGCCGCCTTCTCTTCGTCGGTGGGGACGAAGAGGTACTGCTTCGCCCGGTTGATGCCCCTGACGATCTGCTCGCTCGAGTAGAAGGACTTCATTCTCTTCACCGTCCGGTACGCCTGCTCGGGCGGCTGGTGCATCTCGTAGGCCAGATATCCGTAGGTCGCCCCGATCTCAAGCAGGGACGGGCTTTTATCGAAGAGGCCGGTGAGCCCGGCAACGGCATCCGCCTCGGCGGGAGAGAGCGTGCTCTCCGTCTCGCACCGGGAAAACTCGTCGGCGTGCTGGTAGTACTCCCGTGCAAGGAGCGGCGAGTACGGCCCCCGGACGTAGAGGCGGAATGGATACACGAATTCGACGCTCTTCAACTTCAGCAGGTAGACGAGCTTCTGGGCGATGAGCCGGTGCTCGAACAGATCCGTATTCATCCGGAATCCCGCCTCCCGGAAGCAGGCAATGACTTTGCTTCTATCGTTCACAGGTATCACCTTCGCAGCCCAGGAGTTTGCAGAGCCAGCCCCGGACACGCCGCCACTCGGTGAGTCCTTCCGGGGTGATGGCGTAGAGTTCCAGTTCCTTCCCTTCGAGCGTCACCTTCTCGGAGCGGAGGTATCCCATCTCGACAAGTTTCTTGAGGTTTGCGTAGAGCACGCCGTCGCTCAGGTTCAGCCCGGCCTTGAGCTGCCGTGCGGTGGCCCCGT
>DAOSER010000101.1:0-7707 GCA_035363235.1 Methanoculleus sp. | reverse complement strand
ACCGGCGGACCTACGTCGGGTCGCTCCCCGGCCGGATCATCCAGGGGATGAAGCGTGCGGGGGCGAAGAACCCGGTATTCATCCTCGACGAGGTCGACAAGCTCGCCGTCTCCTACTCCGGCGATCCGGCAAGCGCCCTCCTCGAGGTCCTCGACCCCGAGCAGAACAGCACGTTCTCGGACCACTACCTGGAGGTGCCCTACGACCTCTCGGACGTGCTCTTCATCGCGACGGCGAACAGTCTCGCGACGATCCCGGCGCCGCTCCTCGACCGGATGGAGCTCATCGAGATCTCGGGCTACACGAAGAACGAGAAGTTCGCGATCGCGAAAGACCATCTCCTGCCGGAGACCCTTGAGGAGCACGGCCTGACTGCGGATCACCTCCAGGTCGAAGACGAGGCCGTCTCGGCGATCATCGACCGCTACACCCGGGAAGCGGGTGTCCGGACGCTCAAGAAGCAGCTTGCCCGGATAGCCCGGCATGTCTCTGCGAAAGTGGTCTCGGGAACGGTCGACCTCCCGGTCATCGTGACGGCGGAGATGCTCCCCGAGATCCTGGGCCGGGAGACCGTCCGGCCGGACGTGGCGCGGAAGGAGAACCCGCCCGGCGTGGTGACGGGGCTCGCCTGGACGCCGGTCGGCGGCGACATCCTCTTCATCGAGGGGACGTTCATGCCCGGAAAAGGGAAACTGACGCTGACCGGCCAGCTCGGCGACGTGATGAAGGAGTCGGCCCAGATCTCGCTCAGCCTGATCCGATCGAGGCTCGCGGCCATCGCGACCGGGTTCGACTTCTTCGCAAGCGACATCCACATCCACGTCCCGGCGGGAGCGACCCCGAAGGACGGGCCGTCGGCGGGCGTGACCCTCTTTACGGCCCTCGCCTCCCTGGTCACGGGGAAAACGGTCGACCCGACGGTCGCGATGACCGGCGAGGTGACCCTCTCCGGCGCCGTCCTCCCGGTAGGCGGGATCAAGGAGAAGGTCCTTGCGGCGCACCGGGCCGGGATCAGGACGGTCATCCTCCCGCGGGAGAACGAGCGGGACCTCGAGGACGTCCCCGGTGACGTCCGGAGCGATCTTACGTTCGTGACCGTGGAGACGATCGAGGACGTCCTCCGCGAGGCGCTCGGGATAGAGCTCCACGGCCCGGTTCTGCCGTATGTGGGGAAGAACCGGTGCGTCCCCGTGCACAACCTCTGAACACCCTTTTTTCTCTCCTACCTCCGTTTTATCCCCCGCGCCTTGCCCTGCAAGCAGGTTGGCTCGAATTACTCGGGGAGTAGAGGATCGTGACAGAAATCGTTTATAGAGGAACGTCGAGCTCTCACCGATAGCTGCCGGAATCGGTGCCCCGATGTGCGGGATCTGTCCGGTCTGCGCCGAAACCGGGGAAAATTGCATGGAACCTGACAAAAAGCGCCTGATCATCATAGGAATCATCGCCTTCATCGGCATCATCGTCCTCGTCGCCGCGGTCGTCTTCGGATTTACGACCATCGTTACCCTGGTCACGGGAGTCGATGGTCTTCCGCAGGAGCTGGATGTGCGGGTGGTCGGGGAAGAGGATCTGCAGAACGCATCCGTCATCCACCTGACCGACCGGGACCTGCAGCAGCATCCGGTGCTTGCCACCGCGATTCGGAAGGCCGGCAGCGACTCCAACGTGCTGAAATACGCGACGGTCCCGATGACGGGGGCCGAATGCCTTGTACTCACCGAATCCTTTGGCGTATACACAAGGAACGCGCCGATCCTCGAGTACGACGGAGTATACTACGCCACGCGCGTTCTGCTCCATTAGAATCGTTTCAAAAAAGGTACAGAATGGAAGAAGGTAAGAAACCCGGCAACCGGCTCAGAACGGCGGGGTTCGTCGTCGCGTGCGTTCTTGCCGGCATCGTCGCGGTCGCGCTCGGCCTCATGCTCGCCGACGCCCTCCTCATCTACGCGATGGAGGGCTCGGGCGGGCAGCCGATGCTCTACGTCATGGAGGGGGCGGATGTGCAGCCCGAGTGGGGCATGGTCGTTCCCCTGACCGAGCAGGACTTTGCCGACCACCCGGCGCTCGATGCGGTCATCCGGGGCGAGGAGCGAAACCCGTCGGCGTGGGAGTGGGGTTCCGGCGACCGGCGCTTCATCGGGGGAGCCAATGTCTCCTACGCGGAGAGCAGGGCACTTCAGGACGCCTACGGCCCCGACCGGGAGACGTGGGTCTACCCGCACCTGGAGTACGAAGGGGCGTATTACCTGGTGGTGACGACGTGGCCGTGAAGGGGGGGTTTTAGCCGGATGGCGGGTGCGCTGGAAGGCCGCAGAGGGTACGTTGAAATGATGCAGAGTTCGTACCGGCTGAAACTCCCTACTACGAATTAGCGGTGGTTGAATGAAAACCAAATGCTCCCTGTTTATTGTTCTCATGATCCTGCTGGCGTCCTGCGGTTGTGTCGATACCCGGGACGCCGTCGGGGATGACAGCATGCAGAACGGCACCGCGGAAGGACTGCCGATAAACGGCTCTTTTACACCCACCTCCGGGGCTACCGGAGGCACGGAGATGCCTGTCGACCTCTCGCAGCTCGAGATCAGAGGCGGGCCGGACTTCAGCCCGAATGTCACGTTAATCTCCTCGATTCTCCAGAATGATACGCGTACCGGGCTCCTGATCGAGAATGGGTGGAACATCACATCGGTCACCGAAAAAAACGATGAAAATGACCGCGCCGGGGGCTCCGCCGCAGTGGAGTTCCAGAAGGACGGGCTGTCGTTCTACATCGGAGTCGATGAACAGGAGGGGCGTACCGCCGGGGGCTACTGCGGTGCCGAGGTCTGGATTGCAGAACCCGTTTCAGGTCCTCGTCCCGAGGGTTATCATCAGGCTAAGGATAAGATGGAGGGATGGTGGCACGTCTTCGACGACCGGAACGAGAGGGTCGTTATGATCTATAACAGCACGACGCTCTTCTACCTCTCTCCATCGTACTCGATCATCGATACGGAGGGGATACTTGACTGATCTCACGTTGAGGTGCCGCCCCTCGCAGGCAACGTTGTGGGAGTATATGAACGGAACCGTGTGGTGCGTTGAAACGCCGCGGGATCTGGGTTGCACACCGGCAGTCAGAGAGGCCGAAAGATGAGGAATACTCCACTCATCGTTCTTTTGCTGTTTGTCTCGGTCTGTATCGTGGGCTGCTGCACCGGTGGAGCGGCCGATCCTGCAGCCCTTCCCGGCGACACGCAGGAGACACCGGCGCAACAGTACCCTGAGATCAACGTATCGGAGATTCCTGTAGCCACCCCGGAGTTGATCCGAACAAACGGCTCATACATCGCCGGGATTGCGCTCGGCGACGAGCGGGCACGGGCTCTCGTCCGGCACGGCGGCAAACCCGAATCGGTTGCCGTGCTCTTCCATTCGTGCCCGCGAAACGACCCTTACTGCAACCTGAACCCGAGTCTCGTCATCCGCTACGGGGAGATCCGGTTTGCGGTCACCGTCGACGAGACGGCCGGGGCGGTGCTCGGCGGCTCTGCACTCGTGCCGAACACCCCCTCCCCGACGTATTACAAGACCCGCAACCTCTCGACCGGGACCGATACCGTCTACCTGGGGGACGCCCCGATCATGACCTACAACGCGACGTCGCTCCTGTACCTGAACGAGTCGTACGGTCGCTCTTTCGGGCCGGCAGAATCTTCCCCCGACCTTGACGGAATCGTGGCGCGGTACCGGGCGGCCCACCCGTCCAGGGATATCGACACCGGCTTCACCCACGAACCCTGCGAGGCTTACTCGAAGACCGGGGAGTTCGTCGAGACAGTCGGCGGGCTCTTCGACCTCGTCCGGGAGGATCCCGCCGCCGGCCGGCTCCTCTCCGACGGAGGCGAGATCGTGGGCGTCGTTGTCGTCTGCCCGCCGTCCGCCGCGTCCGAACCGGGGGGCCCGGGATGCTACCCTGCGGTCCGCGTCAGGTATGGGGAGATGACGATCGACTACCTCGTCAACATCGACTGCATGTGCATCGAGAGGGCTTCCGTCGAGGTTCCGTCTGGATATCTCTCCCGTACGGTCGATAATGTGACTTATATCATTCACGATGGCGACGTGGTGCTCGCTCTCTGAGGACGGGCGCGCCCCCGGTTCCGGGCCCGTAGTAGGTTTGTTCGGGTTCAAAATCGATCGGGAAGGCCCGACGTGTAGATGATTGTCACAGAAATCGTTTATAGGAGAACGTCGACCTCTCCCGCGTGGATACCGGTATCCGGGGGCGCGGGTCCGGTCGTGTGACCCGCACCAAAACCTGGGCGGTACCCCCGGCGGAGGGCGAATGGACGAAGATGCAGGTGTTCTTGAGGGGAAGTCGATGACTCCGTCAGGTCATGAGAAGGGCACCCGGCTGAAGCGATACCTCATCGTGGTCGTGGTCGCCGGGCTCCTCCTGTTCGGCTGCTACGTTGCTGTCGCCTCCTACATCGCCGCGACCATCCCGCCCGACGAACTCCTGCTCTACGAAGTCACGGAGGAGACGGCCTGGGAGGGTATCGTCATTCCCCTCGACGAGGAGATGTTCCGGAACCTGCCGGTTCTGGACGCGATCCTCCGGGGTGAGGGGCATGAGGACGAAGGGGACCCGTATACCACCGGGGACATCCGGCTGGTGGGGAGCGTGGAGTACCCGGAGAAGATCCGCCAGGAGACGATCGATGCCTACATCTTCGATAGCGAGACCGGTAAGCGGAAATACTTCGAGTATGAGGGCCGGTATTACCGGGTCGGGACGATTTACCGGGATTGAACTGCGGGAGATTGAGAATGAACGGAAAGACCAGAACAGGGACACTCCTCCTCTTCGCGGTGCTGCTCGCGGTCGTCCCGGCGGCGGGTGCAGGGATCGATCTCGATCACCACGTGATCCCGGAACTGAAAGTGAACGAGTCGATCGAGACGATCGCCATATCCGGGGTGTTGAGCCTTCAGCCGGAATGGGACGGGAGTGGAACCTCCGGGATACCGTTCGGTTCGATCATGGTCCATACGGCGGACGAGAAGACGCTGGTCTTCGATAAAGACGGGAACCAGCTGCTCTCCATCAGCGACGAACTCTCTGCAAAAGTCCCTACCCCCGGCGGTTTTGAGAAACCGTGCACCTGGCTGCACCAGCTCCCGAACGATTCCCGGGTCTATCATCACGACAACGCGACCTTCATCTTCGGCAAGGCCGGGGACCTCATCCTGACCGTCATCAACGAGCACCCGCCGCCCGTCGAGGACCCGATCACCATCGACATCACCTCCCCGGCCGAGGGCGAGACGGTCTGGATCGACGTCGTTCCGCCGCACGTCGCCGTCGTCGGGGAGGTGCACGCCCCCGCAGGTCTGCACAACGTGGTTGTGCGGAGCGGAACCGGGGAGGTCTCGTGCGGGAACCGGCCCGAATTCGCCTGCTCGGTGCCGGTCTCCGCCGGGGAGAACACGATCACCGTCGTGGCGGACACCCATGGACCCCTGGCCGAGAAGACCGTGAACGTGACCGTCCGTATCGGTCTCCCGCCGCCCCCGGCGATCGCCGTCTCGGGCAGGGTGACGGATGCCGGTGGCAACCCGGTTCCCGGTGCACTGGTGCGGTTCGAGTCGGTGTTTACGCTCGACGACGAACCCCTCACGGGGACGAACGTGACCGGAGAGGATGGCGGCTACCTGGTGGAAGGCGTCTTCGGCTACCGGCAGACCGTCACGGTCGAGAAGGAGGGCTACGCCCCCCTCCGGGAGGAGGTCGTCTTCGAGAACCTGACGAACGATCTCGACCTGGAACTGGAGCCCCTCCCCCGTGCGGTTCCGGGATTCGGTTCCGCGCTCGCGGTTCTCTCGCTCACGGGGGCGTTCCTCCTCATCGGCCGGAAGAGGCGGTGAGATGACAGAGAAACGTTCGATAATCCCGGCGCTCCTCCTCACCGCCGCAGTCACGGCGCTGGCGGCGGGCTTTGCGGCTTTCGCGCCCGTCGCAGAGGTCACCGTAACCCCGCATGAGGAGATTGCCCCGGAGGATCAGGCCCTGGTCCATATCGACTTCTTCACGGAGAAGAGGGATGTCCCGGTCGAGGGCGTGGATATCCTCTCCTCGATCCTGCGTTACGAACTCGCGGTCTACGATACAGAGGGTATCCGTGATCGCCTGCTTTCCGGCGAACCGCTGGCGGTGCATATCGCCGGGCAGCCCTGCACGGCGGTTCTCGAGGAGTCGTTGCACGGCACCGGCTCCTTCACCGGCACCCTTTCCGTGGACGGGAGGGTGCACCTGACCATCAGCGGCGACGTCCTTCGCGGCTATTTCGAGACCGGCGGCGTCGCGTACCACGTGGAGAGCACCGGGCGGTACGACACCAAATCCCCGGGGAAGGTCATCCACTATCTCTTCTCCTCCGCCGACGTGAAAGGGCTGAGCGGCTGCTATCTCATACTGCACAATATCAGTAACGGGAGGGCGGAACATTACGGGTTCGAGCTTCCTGCAAACTGGACCGAGGCCGACTTCCTGAACGCCGGCCACGAGGTCGTCCCGCTCA
The DNA here is from genome assembly GCA_035363235.1 of Methanoculleus sp. Classification (GTDB taxonomy): domain Archaea; phylum Halobacteriota; class Methanomicrobia; order Methanomicrobiales; family Methanoculleaceae; genus Methanoculleus. The sequence continues at coordinate 1,138 of DAOSER010000101.1, read as the reverse complement.
CCGATGCCGATCTCGTCGACCTCCCAAAAGTGAACGAGACCCTCCGCACCGGCTTTATCGAGGTGCCGCTCTCCTACAACGAGACAGTGCGTATTGCAAAGAGTTACCGGGGGAAGATCGTGGAGTATAGTGGGAACTACTACCTGATCGACTTCATCGAAAGTTAGGCTGTGACGGGCCCTAAACCCTCTTTGCTATCGTCTCGATCGCCTCAATGATCGTCTGCTGCTGCGGCTTGATGATCGCGACCGGGCAGTCGACGATCTTCTCCACAATCGACGCGAGGATTGGGGCGCAGACGATCCCGAGCGCCCCCTCCTTCTCCGCCCGTGCCGCGGCGATGATGCACTCCTCGAGGGTGTTCGCCGCGTAACCCCGGACGTGGTATTGCTTCCCGCCGATGGCGAGGTTGCGGTTGTCGATCTCGTCGAGCAGGAACCGCGCCGCGATCACCGCGATGAAACTCTTCTCCCGGGGCTCGAGGACGTTCACAATCCGCCGGACGGTCGAGAGGCGCGGGTCCGCCCTGCCCGACGTGAGTTTGTAGAGGGTAGCGGGCGGGATCCCGGCCCGTTCCGCGAGGTCGCGGATACTCATATCCTGCCGTGCAAGTTCCTCCTGGAGCGCGTCGGCAAAGTCGGCTTCGAAGATCTTTCGCGAGAGCATTGTTCTACTATGGTAGTATCCCTATGATAATATCTTTCCTATAAGGTCAATACTCCCGGCATGAGAGAAAACCTTCTCCTCCGCCCGGCTCCATGAGGCGGAGGGTTTAAGGAGATTGAGACCCACCACATCGTTGATTTCAGAGGAATCGGCCGCACGGTGCGGCGCGAATCGGCCTTTTCGATGCAGACGGAGGATTCAGGGTATGAAGACGATGAGAGAGATCGACGAGAAGATCCGGAACGGCACCGCGGTCGTCTACACGGCCGCAGAGTTCAAGCGCCTCGTCCGCGAGGGTGCCAAGGTCACGGCCGCAGAGGTCGACGTGGTCACCACGGGAACATGCGGGGTGATGTCGGGGACCGCGGCGATCCTCTCGGTCCCGGTGGCGGCGCCGGGGACGTTCGAGCGGGCGGACCGGGCCTGGCTGAACGGTGTCCCCTGCATGCCCGGCCCCTGCCCGAACGAGCGG
>DAOSER010000100.1:0-7751 GCA_035363235.1 Methanoculleus sp. | reverse complement strand
TTATCTCTCCGGGATAAACGATCTCCGGGTCGTCCTGATCGAAAACTCGTTTATATGCTTCCACAAGTTCAGGTCGCATGGTCCAGGAACACGTTCCATCATCTTTATCGCAGCCCAAAAAGGGAACATGCCACCACCGGGTTGATCCGTTTTCTCTTGTAGGCGGCCGGACTCCTGTTCTGGCAATCACGCGTTTGCTGAATCGAGCAACTTGCGAATTCACCGGAGCATGCCCCGTATAGTTTAAATGAGGCGCTATCTCTGATGCATGCATCTCGTGGTTTACGCTCTCGTACACCAGCCGTAACACAATCAAGTCGCGTTCTTCTGTCACTGTTCTGTCTACCAGCACTTCTGCCCAGGCATCAGCGCTGATCTCTACCCGATCTTTGTAATCTTTCATACAACTCCCTCCACAACCGCAATCTCCTCCTCCGTCAGCCTATACAACTCATATACCAGCTTATCGATCTCCCGGTCGGCCTCCTTACACGCCGTTTCCAGCCGCGAGCGCTCCTCCGGCGGGAGATCCCCGGTGAGAGTGACGAGCGGGTCGCGGGTGGGCGGGGTTGGCCGGAGGGAGTCACGACAAAAAGGTGGTTGAGCGAAGGGTGAATCTTGAATGTGTACCGGAAAGATAGGACTCATGCTGGTCCTTTCAATCCGGTTGTGACGTCCGGTCATATGGCCAAACTCTTTACCTGGCAGGCTGCTTCCCGGCATATTTCGCAATGATTCCATCGACATCAGCCGTGTTGAACGAGACATCACAGTGCCAGGTGCCGAATCCGCCGTGCCCATTGACTGCCCGTACCCATTCGGCAAGGGCGGCCCGTTTTGCCCAGTTCTGCGGGCTGTCCTGCCCCTTCGTCTCCAGAACCAGGCATTCGCCGTTCTCAAGCCTGATGAGGAAGTCCGGGCGGTATCTTCGCACGATGCCCAGGAAAAGATAGAATATCTCAAACCCAAGATGGTCGTTCTTGGCCCACGCCTGCACCGCAGGATTCCGATCGAGGGCGAAGGCCTCAGTGGCCTCCCAGGTGCTATCGTAAACACAAAAGTTGATCTGGGATTTTGCGATCTCCCCACACGGTTTGGTTGTGTACCAGATTGGCATATCGGCGGTCGAGCGGATGGGGCGACCGGGGTCGAGGACCGGCACGATGGCTTCGGTGTTTGTCTCGCGGATCTGCTCGTAAATATGCTGGACAACCTTGTTCATGTTGAGGATAAGCAGAACCCGCCGGCGCGTGTCGTCGGTGTTGAAGACGAGGGGCGCGAACCGGATCTTATCCGAGCGGAGGAACCGGTCGACGATGCCGACCAGTTGCCCGACGAGATCAGCAGCGGTGCCCCGCCACTCCGGGCGCATCTGGTCGAGGAGGTCCCGCGCTGTCTCAAAGATGATCCGTTGGAGCCTGATTTGCCCTAGTTCCTCAAGGTCGATGGTGGTGACGTGGTCGACGGCGGGTTTGCCGTCGATGACCGGGGCGAGTTCGGCGATCTGCGGCGTCTCTGCGGCGTCGAGGACGAGGGGGGTTGCGGTTTTGATGTCGAGGGTGAGCCGGGGCCGGTAGGTGTGCTCGACCCGGAGGACGTTCGGCCAGGTGATCTCGTATTCCCGGCGGGAGGAGAGCGACTCGATCCGGGTCGGATTCTTCTCCTTCTTCGGCGGATCGTCGCCTCCTCCTTCGTGGGGGAGAAAGGTGAAGGGGATACCGAAGATGTTGACATATTCGGGCGAGAAGAGATCGGTCTCCTCATCGACATCGTAACTTGTGCGCCGGAGCCCCCGGCCGATGACCTGTTCGCAGAGGAGCTGGCTGGAGAAGGCCCGGAGGCCCATGATGTGCGTGACCGTCCGGGCATCCCAGCCCTCGGAGAGCATGCCGACGGAGATGACGTTCTGGATCTTCTCGCCCGCCTCCCCGTATTTCCCGACGGTGTCGACCTGCTGCCGGAGGAGGAGAGCGCGCTCTTTTTTGGTGAGCGGCCGGCTCTCCTCTTCATCGTCATCCGTGGGGATATCCGGGGATTCATCCAGGGCATCGGCCTCTTTGAGCACTTTTGAGTCGATGTGGAGGATCCTGCCGCCGTCGCAGAGGTCGTCGATGCGGATCTTTCTGTGGGTGAAGGCGTAGGCGACCCTTGCGGCGGTCTCGGTGGTGTTCGCGACGGTGATCATGACCGGCGGGGTCCGGTAGCCGGCCGCAGCCCATTCCTTCTTCTTCTCCTGCCAGTCGAGGCCGAGGAAGTAGTAGGCGGTGTTGAGGAGAGCGGGGAGGGGCTCGGACTCTTCGGCGCCCTTGCGGGTGAGGTCGTCGTAGACCTCGGGATCCGTGTAGAGGTGGTAGAACCGGGACCTGTAATCATCTGGCCTCGGGTTCGTGTCGTCGCGGATGACGACGCGGGGAGTCTTGACGAGGCCGGACTCGATGGCGTCGTTTAAGGAGAAGTCGCTGACGATCCAGGTGAAGAGGGCTTCTTCGTCGCTCCTCTTTCCGCTCGGCGCGAAGGGCGTGGCAGTGAAGTCGAAGCAGGAGAGGATGTTCCTTGCCCCGTGGATGCGGTCAAGGCCCTGGATCCAGACGGTGGCCTGGTCGATTTCATCTTTTGCGACCCCTTTGACCTTCGACTCGGCCGGGACCCGCCAGGCGTGGTGGGCCTCGTCGTTGATGACGATGAGGTTGTTGTGCCGGGAGAGATCGCCGAGGACCTCGCGGACGTAGGCTTCGTCGCTCTTTGGGCCGCGCTTGTCGACGCTTTTCCTCTTCTGGACCTGTTCTTCGCTTTCCCAGGCGAGCGCGTGCCAGTTCTGGATGAAGACTTTCCCCTGCCTGAGGCTCTCTGCAAGGCCGGGGGGGACGATGGCAAACGCGTCGTAGTAGTTGCCCTCGGAGGAGGGGACGAGGACGGAGAGGCGGCTTTTGACGGTGAGGCCGGGGGCGATGACGAGGACGTTTCTGGAGTAACGGGGGTCGGCGGGGTAGGCGGTCTTGTTGAGGACCTGCCAGGCGATGAGCATGGCCATGACGACGGTCTTGCCGGTCCCGGTGGCCATCTTGCAGCAGTAGCGGAGGAACACGCCGCCGTCGCCCTCAATATCGATCCCGGTCTTCTCCGTGGCGGGGGCTTCGGTGAGCCAGATGAGGGTCTCGATCGCCTCGAGCTGGCAGAAGAAGAAGGGGAGGCTCCCCCGCTCTTCACGATCCCGCCAGTAGTCGAGGAGGCGGCGGGTGATGCCGGTGACGCCAGGATACCCGGCCTCCTGCCAGGCTCTGACGCGGGGCCGAATCCGGTTGACGAGGGGGATCTCGTAAAAGACGCCGGGGTCGTCGAAGGCTCTGGATCCCCGGGTGGCGACGATGTAGCCGGCCTTGCGCCGGCCTTCGACAAGGTCGAAGGTCCGGGTGGTCCGGTCGTAGTGCCAGTGGCAGGCGGGTTCGGCGTAGGGGGAGGCGACGATGAGGCGGTCGATGGTCTTCTGCGGCATGGGTTATGCCCCCGGGATATCCAGCTCTCGATCAACGATGGACTCGATGCCCCGGTCGTCGATGATCTTGACGGCGATCCGCCGCTGTTTGCCGGGCTTGAAGGGGAGAGAGACGGTGCCGCGGTAGGCCTCGATCAACTCTCCGTCGATCTCGGCCTTGAGGCTCTTTGTGAGTTTCGCCCAGCCTTCGTCCTTGCCGGCCATGGGGAAGAAGACCTGCCGGGGGAAGAGGCTGCGGCCGTCGTAATCGGTGTCAAGCATCCACATGGCGATCTTTTCGGGGCCGCCGCCGTCGACGGTGCCGTTGCGGGTGTCGTAGTAGTCGAAGCCGTTGACGGAGAGGAGGATCGTGCCGGCATCGGGGCCTTCGGTGATGAGGTTTAAGGTGACGTCGGGCTGGCCGATGAGCCAGAAACTCTCGTCGCTGGAGCGTTTCTTCTTGAGGTCGTCGGTCTGGAGGTCGATGCTCGTCTGGACTTTGAGGAGGGTGACTCCAGGCCAATTGGTCTCGTCGATGTCTTTTGCGGCTTCAGGGTCGAACTGAAAGGCTGCGAAGACGAGGATCTCGGGGTCGGGGACGAGGCTGTCCGCTTCTTTGATGGCCATCTCGACCTGTCGAGTGCTGAGGGGGGCGTGCTCGGGGCCGAAGGAGACCGCGACCCGTTTTGGGGTTTCGTCTGCGGTCTCGCCGAGGGCGTGGAGCCACCGGGTGCCACCGAGCGGTTCGAGCCGGGCGAAGGAGATTTGTTGTCCGTTTCGGCCACGGATGCCAGTGGCGAGGAGTTGTGTCCGCCATTCGTCCTGCCGGAGAGATTCGCCTGTGCGGGCGGCGGAGCCGTCGGCCGGGAGGGGTGCGGGGGTATCGCCGGCGAGCGGTTCTACGGAGAGAGTGGGGCCGGCCTCGACGGTGAAGGGGCCGGTGACGCGGACTTTCGCTTTATCGGATACCGGATCGTTGTAGAGAGGCTCTTGCGGAGCGTCTCGCCAGATGCTTTCATCGAGCTCGGCCTGTCGCTCCTGCCAGGCGGCGAGGAGCTTCTGGTGGGCTTTCCCTGCTGCCTTGGGCCAGATGGGGTCAGGGTCAAATGGGGCTTCCCACTCCTCATACGAGGTCTCCGCGGTGGCGTTGAGGGCAGATAGGGCAGCCTCGATCTCCGATCGATACTTTTCATGGATAGTATCAATATTGAGATTTTTAGAGATTGACCTAGGATTGATGTGCGGGACAGTTTTGTACACGAACCCGCTCCCGACGCCCTCTTTTGGGTGGGCGAGGTTGTAGTAATCGAAGACGGCGGTCATGAGCCGCTGCTTTGCGAGGGTGACGGCGACGCGGGAGGTGTCGCAGGTGATCCAGCGCCGGCCCCACTTCTCGGCGACGTAGGCGGTGGTCCCGGAGCCGCAGGTGGGGTCGAGGACGAGGTCGCCGGGGTCCGTGGTCATGAGGAGGCAGCGTTCGATGACTTTTGTAGCAGTCTGCACGATGAAAATTTTGTTTTCGGTGAAACTCCCGATTCCGGTGTCTGTCCAAATATTGTTGTAGGCAATGTAGGGGAAATCTTCCTTATATCTTATGTACTGGATGCTGTTAGCAGCAACATGTATTCTACCCGCCTTCGCTAACCGGGACAATCCTTCTGGATATTGTACTTTCCAGTGTGAATTGGATCCAGTTTCATATATCTTTCCCCGATATTCAAAGGGTTGACTGTTTGACGCTGCACCTTGTGATTTTAGATCACTTGGCTTATAGACCTTTGATCCGGAGAGAAGGGGCACAGTCCCATTTATTTCCTTCTTTCTCAACCCTCTGCAATCTCCTGAAGGCAGTTTTATCCAATTATATCCACTCTCACCTAGAACAATCTCTTTTTCAACGAATAGTTGGTGATATTTTATCCTCTTGATATCTTTTGCATACCAGATAATGTAGTCTCCTGCTCGTGCCAGTGTCTTACTGGATGCGAAGCCACTGGTGGTCACATACGATATTAACGAAACGAAATTCTCCTTCCTAAATATCTCATCCATAATCTCCCGTACATGATGCACATTCTCGTCCGAGATCTGCACAAAGACGCTCCCGCTTTCGGTCAGGAGTTTCCGGGCGAGCAGCAGCCGATCCCGGAGATACGTGAGGTACGAGTGTATCCCCAACTCCCAGGTGTCCCTGAAGGCCCTGATCATCTCGGGTTCGCTCGTGAGATCCTCGTCCTTCCTGTCCTTCACGTCCCGCCTGTTCACGAAGGGCTGGAAGTTCGAGCCGTACTTGATCCCATACGGCGGGTCAATGTAGACCATTTGCACCTTCCCGGCCATCCCTTCCTTCTCCAGCAGGGAGTTCATGACGAGCAGCGAGTCGCCGGCGACGAGGCGGTTACTCCAGTTGTGTTTGTGGCGGTAGAACTCCACCGCCTCCCGGAGCGGTGGGTTTTCTATTGAGAACTCAAAGAGCGAGGCCTGCCGATGATCGCCGTTGCTGGCCTTTGCCGCCCGGATGATCGTCCGCGGATCGATCCGCTCGTGGACGTGGAGGGAGACCGTCGGGACATCAAACGAGGTGCGCTCGGCCTTCCCCGCCCAGAAAAGTTGCGGGTCGAGATGCGGGTCGAGATGCGGGTCGGGATGCGGGTCGGGATGCGGGTCGGGATGCGGGTCGGGATGCGGGTCGTATGAGTAAGTCTTCGTTCCGTAATCGGGTTCGGTCGCTGCTTTGACCAGGCCTGCCGGCGGGTTGTTCAGCCGGCAGGTGCCTTTGTGGTCGTATTGCTCGATATTCTTCTGGTTGGGTTTCTTCTTTTGCCGGGCCATAGAATCGCATGCGTGATTCTCGTTTTAGACCTGTTAAGCGTTATGGAATTATCCTCGGGTTACGCTGGTCGGTTTGCCGAAAGGTTTTGTCTCCGATGTCCGTGAGGGAGGAGAACCCTTACCGATCAGTGGATATCCTCCGCCGGGCCCGGTATGAACTCAGGATCGCCTGACATTGCCGGGTACATCGTTTTCGATGCCCGGTCCCGGCTCCGTTAGAAGACGATACCCTTCGGTACCCAAGGCGATACGCCGGAGTGTTGATCGGCACGCATACCTCCCCTGCGTGTGGGTATCGCGATGAAAGTTGAGGGATTCCCAGCACAGGCCGCTGTAGGTATAGAACTCAACCCTGCTCTGTCTCTCCGTCATCGTCACCGTCGGCGGCCATTCTCGCGGGTCTTTCCCCTTCCACGTCCAGTCCGCTGGCTCTAACTTAGTGTGGGAACCTTCACCGTCGCCGTCCATCAGAATACCTTCCGTAAACGGATCCCTCTCGGCCAGCCGATGCGCGCTCCAGTCGGCGCCATGCCACATGGCCCCGAACTCATGGATCTCACGGGTGAAAAACGAGGCGTCAAGGTAGCTCCGAGCAGAACCGTTCCCCTCAATAGCCCGCATGATATCCCTTGAGAGATACTCCCCGGTATCCAGGCCTCCCGCCACCAGATATGAGTGCAGGTGAGCTATGAACGGCTCCATGCAGAAGGGGGTTGATTTCTGGTCAGCCGGAGGCTCCGGGATAGAGGCATCTTTCGGCCAGGCTCCACCTTCACCCGCTCGAACGCTCCCGGATCAAGCACCCCGGGCAGCGGATGTACAACATTTGCCCCGTGCTGCCAGGGGGTGCGCAAACATGAGCGCAAACACGTTCATGATATAAACTCTTCAATACGCTGGTATTTTTACAATCTGTTATTAAATAACTACTTTCGGTCTTTTCGTTCGCAGCAGGTCCAGAAACACGCGACACGCCCGCGTCCCCGGTGCTCTTTCCGTGGGATGGGTGGATGGTGTGCTCCTGAATCTGCCGCTAACAACCCCTGATCGCCGCGATCGATCTCTGATGAAATCTCTCATTTCACCAGATCCTCCTTATCCTGTTGAGGTTTCCCCTCCTCGATCTCTTTGCGGCTATGGTTGCGCACCCCCTTTCAGCACGGATCCGGCATACCGCCACTCCCGCCGGAAGGCGGCGGGGAGGGATCCTCCTCCGGCGAGGCTGCGAGCCCCGCTGTCCGCTCCCGGTAGCGCCCAGCGTCGAACTGGAAGCGAGACTCGTTCCGGTGGATTCGTCGATGACCGTCGCGTCCACCACGCCGGGCACTTCTCGGGGAGCCCGCAGTAGACCGTGCCCTTCGCGGTGTAGCCCTGCAGGATCCGCCGGACCTGGTGGAGCGATGGGACGTTACCCGTATCGGCGTACGATCGCAGCGCTTTCGCCCCC
>DAOSER010000099.1:0-7864 GCA_035363235.1 Methanoculleus sp. | reverse complement strand
CACCGTTAGGTGCGAGGCGCGAACGCAGTGAGCGTGAGCACCGTTAGGTGCGAGGTGAGGCTGACGGGGAGGGGGGAGTATCCCCTCTCCCCTGTCCCCTCCCCCTATGGCGATTCCACCACGGTCCACCGTACTGGAATTGCCGGGGAATACCCTGCCACGGCCCCGGAGACGTATGCGCCCCCATCCCCAACCACACCTGGCTCCTTCTCCTTCCCACACGCCCCGACAGCAACCTCTTCTACCCCACGGCGCCTACCCTGTACATAATGTCCAACCCGTTCCTCTCAGAAGACCCCGGGATAAGGCCCAAGCGTCCGATGCTGGCGCTGGTCCTGGCGAACACCATGCTCTCCACCGTCCCCGGCATATCGGGTGCCGGGCCGACCCCCGGAAAGACTCTGCTCACCCCGAATCTGGATGCGGAGCTCGTCACGACCGGCGCGATCACGAGTGTCGCGGCCCGGCCGAACACCCCCACGGGATGCCCGACGCCGGCATCCATCACCCGGTCGATGGTAGAGTTGACCGGGCTAGCCCCCGTCATCATCAACGCAGGGCTCGCCCATACCCCCACCGTCCCCTGCATCGACGTCTACGGGAGCCCGGGCGGCGATCCCCGGAAAGAGGACGCTGTGCCTCAGGCGGAAGCCCTCTTCGCGCGGGGCGAGATGGTCGGCCGGCTCCTCTCGCAGTACAGCGACTTTCTGATGCTCGGTGAGTGCGTTCCCGGCGGGACGACCACCGCCCTCTGCGTTCTGCGGGCGCTCGGCTACGATGCCTCGGTCAGCAGCGCGTTTGTAGAGAATCCTATTGGGCTGAAAGACGCCATCTGCCGGGAAGTGCTCGCCCGGATCGACGCGACGGGTGCGAGAGGACCCTTCGAGATCCTCCGCACCGCGGGCGACCCCATGATGCCGGTCGCTGCAGGGATCGCGAGCGCCTACTCCGGCAAGGTCATGTTTGCCGGCGGAACCCAGATGCTTTCCGTTGCGGCCATCCTGAAAGCGCTCGGGAAACGGGTGCCGCACCTCGCGACAACGGTCTATGTCAGGGACGACCCCTCCGCCGGGTTCGTCCGGTCGGTCGCCGATGTCGGCACCACCGCGTACTTCGTCGACCCGAACTTCGCCGGCATCGGGCATGTCGGGCTCGCCCGCTACTGCATCGGTGAGGTCAAGGAGGGGATGGGGGCCGGAGGGGCGCTGACGCTCGCCTATCTGATGGGTCACGAGCCCGAGGAGATCACCCGGAAAGTCTTCGATTTTGTCAGCAAGTATGCCTGAGGGAAGGACTATACCCTTTTACATCCACCTATAAGCAATGCTTCCACTTTATGTGGTCAACAATCACGGACAGTTCAACCACCTGATTCTCCGGACGCTCCGTGACATGGATATCGAGGCCACGATGATCTCAAACGAGACGCCGCCGGCCGAGGTCGCCCGGGGCTGCCGGGGGATCATCCTCGGCGGCGGTCCGACCCTTGAGCGTGCCGGCGTCGCTTCCGCATACCTTGATCTCGGTCTTCCCGTCCTCGGGATCTGTCTCGGGCTGCACATCATGGCGACGGCCCGGGGTGGCGCGGTTCGACGGGGTGCGAGCGGCGGGTTCGGTGCGGTCGAGGTTGAGATCATCAAACAGAATACCCTCCTCCAGGGCTACCCCGACCGGATGCAGGTATGGGCATCGCACGCGGATGAGGTCTCGGCGGTGCCGAAAGGATTCGTTAAGCTCGCAGAGTCAGCCATCTGTGGTGTGGAGGCGATGGCGTCTCCCGATGAGCGGCTCTACGGCATCCAATGGCACCCGGAGGTCAGCCATACCGTCAACGGACGGCTTCTCTTTGAGAACTTTGACAGAATATGCTCGGAGTAGATGACGTTGCGGCTCAACTCGGGTCGATTGGATTTCGTTGCGGAGAGTGCGGCGCCTGCTGCCGGCGGGTCGCGGAGGACTCGAACCTGGTGCTGGTGAGCCCTGCCGAGGTTCGGGCAATCATGGCGGCGACCAATATGACCTGGGACGAGGTTGCTGAGCCCTATCCCGACTTCATCGATGCCGGGAATGGTGGAAAGTACACCCTCGCCTGGTGTCTCAGGCGAACAGCCGATGCCTGTATCTTCCTCCGGGGCGGGCGATGCTCGGTTTACGCTCACCGTCCCTGGATATGCCGTACCTACCCGTTTATGCTGGTGGACGACGAGCTCGCGGTATCGGAATGCCCCGGCCTCGGTGCGCCTCTCTCTCCTTGCGACGCGCGCAATGCGGCAACTGATCTCTGCAGGCGGCAGGCCGCCGAGACGGCGGAGGAGGCCGGTATCCGCGCTGTCTACCGGAAAGCGTCGGTTCCGCCGGAAAAACGGGTTGTGATTGACAGTGAAGGCGTGAAGGTGCTCGATGGCTGAGATCCGCCTCGTCGGGACGGCCCACGTCTCGCAGAAGAGTGTCGAGGAGGTTCGGTCGGTCATCGAGGAGTTCCGGCCCGATATCGTCGGCGTCGAACTCGACCGGGGAAGATTCATATCGCTCAAAGAGGAGGCGCCCGAACCCTCGGTCGCAGAGATCCTGAAAGGCGGGAACTTTGGTCAGCTCCTCGTCCAGTGGGTGCTCACCTACATCCAGCAGCGGATCGGTGCCGAAACAGGCGTGAAACCCGGTGCCGAGATGCTCGCCGCCATAAAAGAGGCCGAAGCACACCAGAAGCCCGTAGCACTCATCGATCGGGATATCCGGATCACGCTTGCCCGATTCTGGGGCAGGATGGGTATCTGGGAGAAGATCAAGCTCATCGGTGCCCTGATTTACTCGCTTGTAAGTGTAGAGGGGCAGGAGATCGACGTTGATGAGTTCACGAACCAGGACGTTGTGAGCGCTGCGATGGAGGAGTTTCGGAAGTTCTCTCCCCGGGGCGCCCAGGCCCTGATCGATGAACGGGACGCTTATCTGGCCCACCAGATCCTGATGCTCACTAATCGGTACGAGCGGGTGCTCGCTGTCGTCGGTGCCGGGCATATCCGTGGAGTGCAGCGTTACCTTGACGCGCCGGAGACGTTACCGCCGCTCTCATCGCTGACCGGAGAAGTGAAGGGCCTGCCGTGGGGAAAGATCATCGGTGCGGCCGTTACCGGCCTCTTCCTCCTTCTGATCGCCGCCATAGCCTTCTCGGGCGTGGGGCTCGACGTCCTGCTGACCGCCCTCCTCTACTGGGTCCTGATAACCGGCGCTTTAAGCGCCATATTTACGCTGCTCGCTGGGGGGCACCCTTTCTCCGCCGCCACGGCGTTCGTCGTCTCCTGGATGACATCGCTCAACCCGCTGCTTGCGGCGGGGTGGTTTGCAGCCTTGGTTGAAGCGAAGATCCGTAAGCCAGCCGTCGGAGAGTTACGGCAGATCATCGCAGCGGAGACGTTCTCAGAGATGCGGAGGATTCCGCTTTTTAGAGTGGTGCTGGTTGCAGCTCTCGCGAACGTCGGATGCACGCTTGGGGTCATCGCCTACTTCCTCTTCATCTTCCCGGTCCTCGGGATCGATCCGAAGGTAATCGTCGTCGATGGTTTTACGAACATGCTGCAGATGATACAGGGCCTCTTCTAAGGCTGCTCTCCCGGTCGGGGATCTTCCCACCTCCTTTTCCCCAAGGTATTTAGGCCTGGAGTGCCCACCATCGTTGCATGAGTCCGATTGGCGGAACGGTTAATCTCGCTGTCACTGTGATACGGAGCAGGCACAGCGTGCGAAAGTACAAGGACAGTCCGATCGAGAATAAGATCGTCAAAGACGCCCTCGACTGCGCGCGCCTTGCCCCGACTGCGAGAAACGAGCAGCCCTGGCTGTTTGGGGCCGTCCAGAACCGCGATATGCTGCGGGCGATCGCGGACCTGGCCGAGAACGCCAGGTTCATCGCCGATGCCCCCATCTGCTTCACCGTCTTCGGGAAGAGAGATGCGAAGTATTATCTCGAAGACTGCTGTGCAGCGACGATGCAGCTCATCCTCGCGCTCCAGGCATGGGGGGTCGGGTCCTGCTGGGTTGCGGGAGAAAAGAAGGATTACACCGAGGATGTCCGCAAACTCCTCAACGTCCCGGAGGAGTATACGCTGGTGTCCCTCGTGCCCGCGGGGTATCCCGAGGAGATCCAGATCGCGAAGAAGAAGATCCTCGACGAGGTTGCGTTCTTCGAGCGCTACGAAGAAGAGTGAGCGGGTATAACCCGCAAGTATACTCAAACCTCTTTTTGCCAGGCTCTCAGACGTCGCTCTGCTTTGCCGGACAGTAAGGGCAGAGGGCGTTTGGGACGTCGTCGGCCTTTTCCCTGACCGGGCAGAGGTACTCCCCCTTCCTGACCTCGACCTCGAACCCGCCGGGAAACGGCGTTCCGACCGGGTGGGCGGGGCGGTCGAGGACGAAGATGTTGAAGGCGGCAAGGAGGAAATAGAGGAGTTCGAGATGTCGCTCCTCCTCGCCTTCGCGAAGGCACGTCATCTCGACCATGTCGCAGAAGTCCTGATACTCCTCGGGAAGCGGTCTCTCCCCGTCTTCCAGATCTCCCCGGCGGGCGGCGGAGATGAGGGTATGGTGTGTCTCGAAGATCTGCTCCATCACGCTCGGGTAGAGGCGTCGCCGGTATCCGGCGGGGACGGACCGGAGGTCACGCTCCACCCTCGCCCGCATCTCCTGGAGGTCGAAGAGCGAGTAGCCGGAGACCTCGCGGTAGAGGACTTTCGCGAGTTCCTTCCGGGTCCCGGCGGACCGCAGGCGGGCGCAGATGTCGTGGACGCCTGCGGGACCCTGGATCGTGCTCATCGCATCACGCAGATATGATTTGTAACTCCAGATGCATCAGTCCTTCCGTTACGCGCGGAAATAGAAAAATTTATATTTGTAAGAAGGAAATTTCCTTCCAATGAATGGCGAGAGCACTTGGTGGGTGAGCCGGGAGGCCGGGGCATGATTGATTCCGGCGCTACGGCGTTTATCCTGGTCTGTACGGCACTGGTCATGCTGATGACCCCGGGAGTGGGGCTCTTCTATGGCGGGCTCGTGCGCCGGAAGAACTTCATCTCGATGATCGCACTCTCGTTCATCGCGTTCGCGCTCGTCAGCATCCAGTGGGTCATCTGCGGCTACAGCCTTGCCTTCGGTGCCGATATCAGCGGGCTGATCGGGAGCCTGGAGTACACCTTCCTGCAGGGTGTCGGGATGGAGGGCGACCGCATCCCCGATCTGCTCTTTGCGGCCTTTCAGATGGTCTTTGCGGGGCTCACGCTCGCAATCGTGACGTCCGGGGTCGCGGAGCGGATAAAGCTCAGTTCGTTCGTCGTCTTCGGCCTGCTCTGGACGACGCTGGTCTACGATCCGCTTGCCCACTGGGCGTGGGGCGGCGGATGGGCGGCCCAGTTCGGTGCGCTCGACTTCGCCGGCGGCACGGTCGTTCACATCAGTTCCGGCTTCTCGGCGCTGGCGCTCGCGCTCGTCATCGGGAAGCGTCTTGGGTTCGGCGGCCACGGCATGGAGCCGAACAGCATCCCGATGGTTCTCCTCGGCGGGGCGCTCCTCTGGTTCGGGTGGTTCGGGTTCAACGCCGGGAGCGCTCTCGCCGCGGACGGCCTTGCGGCGAACGCGTTCATCGCGACGAACATCGCCGCCGCTTCCGGGGCGCTCGCCTGGCTCTGCGCCGCCTGGGTTCGCGGCAGGCCGGGCTCGGTCGGGATCATCAGTGGAGCGATTGCCGGCCTCGTCGCCATCACCCCGGCGGCCGGGTCCGTCACGCCCATGGCCGCGATTCCCATCGGGGCCGCTGCCGGTCTCGTCTGCTACGGCGCGCTGCTCTTCCGGGTCCGCGAGGGGCTCGACGAGAGCCTCGATGCGTGGGCAATCCACGGCATGGGGGGCATCTTCGGGGCCCTCGCAACCGGAGTCTTTGCGGTCGCGGCGATCGGCGGCGTGGATGGTCTGCTCTACGGGAACCCGGGCCAGCTCCTCATCCAGGCCGTGGATGTGGCCGTGGTCGTGGCCTACTCGTTCGGCGCAACCTATGTCATTGCAAAGGTCATCGATGCGGCGATGGGTCTGCGGGTCACCGAGGAGGAGGAGTATGTCGGACTGGACATCGCCCAGCACGGTGAGTCCGTGCGGGTGTGAGGTGGTGCGGATGAAGATGGTTACCGCAGTCATCAGGCCCGAGATGTTCGATGCCGTGAGGGCGGCGCTCGAGGCCGATGGCATCTACGGGATGACCGTGAGCGAAGTGATGGGGCGGGGGGCGCAGAAGGGTATCGCCCTCAAGTTCAGGGGAAAGACGGTGCCGGTTGAACTCATCCCGAAGGTAAAGATCGAGATGGTCGTCAAGGATGCCGATGTCGGCAGGGTCATCGGTATCTGCCGGGCGAACGGCCGTACCGGCAAGCCCGGCGACGGCAGGATCTTCGTTCTGCCGGTGGAGAGCATCTGCCGGGTGCGGACGGATCTGGAGGATCCGGAAGAAGCGTAACTTTTTTGAGTGGCTTTGCTCGGGGAGCGGGTAATGCCATAGAACGTTCAGAATCTGGAAATTCAGGCTGCTACCACTCGCGCCTGGCGGTGCTGCAACCCCTGCCTTCGAAGACCTTCGATCTTCTCATGCTTCGGTTCTGCGACCCATCGAACGGTTTGGCAGTCGTTACTTGCAACTTTCTCGTGATCGCACAACCCGTGCGAACGGTGCAAGACCCGGTACAGTGGACCGTGGGAGCATCGCCACGCACTGCCCGCCCCCCTTTGGGGCGGAACGACTGCCGGGAGCGTAGCGAACGGCAGGAGTTTGAGCACCGAAGGTGCGAGTGAGGAGCGCGAAGCGCGGGTGGTGGGGGGTTTGTAGGTCGGTGTACAGGTGGAGACAGGGGAGGGGGGATGCTCCCCCCTCGAAGACCTTCGGTCTTCTCATGCTCACTCCGTTCGCACCTCGCACCTATCGGTGCTCAAGCTCGCTCCGCTCGCACTCCCCGTCAGCCCCTCCCAACGTGGTGATATCCACTGGAAAGCCTCAGGAGGGTGCTATTTGCCACGATCCGCATACGCTGGCATCTTCCGCCATCTGCTGTTTGTAATTCCTTGACCCCTTCTTCTCCTCCTCTTCCCCCTCTACCCCCCGAAATGCGGCAGAACCTCCTTCGTATAGAACTCCATGAACTCCCGCTGCTGGTGCCCGATCTGGTGGATGCAGACGTGGTCGAACCCCATCTGGATCCTCTCCTCGATCTTCTTGATGTACGCCTCCGCGTCGGGCCCGCAGACCACATGCTTTGCCACGTCCTCCGGCGTCACCATCTTCGCTGCCTGCTCGTAGTGTGTCGGCGTGGGAAGGACCCTGTTGAGTTCCCCGGTGTTTGCTGCGATGGGCCACTGCTCGTAGGCGGTCGTCCTCCCGACCTCCTCGGTCTCTGCCCAGCAGACCGACATCTCGACATATGCCGGCTTATCGCCCCCACCCGAGTCCCGGAAGACGATAAGGGTCTCCTCCGCATTCGTGCCCGGGTTGATGAACCCATCGCCGGCCCGTGCGGCCATGGACGCGCTGATCGGGCCTTCCGACGCAATATAGATCGGGGGGAGTTCCTCCGGGAGCGAGAAGACCTGTGCGTTCTCGAGCGTGTAGAAGGAACCGTAATAGTCCTGCATCCCGCCCTTCCAGAGCAGCCGGATCACCTCCACCGCTTCCTCGAGCATCTCGATCCTGACCGGCGCCGGGGGCCAGCGGTCACCGAAGACGTGCTCGTTGAGGTTCTCTCCCGACCCGAGGCCAAGGGCAAACCGTCCCGGCATCATCATGGCGGCGGTTGCGGCGGCCTGGGCGATGATGCCGGGGTGTATCCGTATCGTCGGG
>DAOSER010000098.1:0-7871 GCA_035363235.1 Methanoculleus sp. | reverse complement strand
TGCTGGTCGTGGACGAGTGCCACCGGGCGGTGGGGAACTACGCCTACGTCTTCCTTGCCGGGCACTACTGCGCTGCGGCAAAAGACCCCCTGCTGCTCGCGATGACCGCCTCCCCCGGCGGGGACCCGGTGAAGGTGCAGGAGGTCTGCGACAACCTCCATATCGAGGCGGTCGAAACGAGGGTGGAGACCGACGAAGATGTCCGGCCCTACATCCACGAGCGCGACATCCAGTACGTCGACGTCTACCTGCCCGAGGAACTGCAGGCGGTGATCGTCGTCCTCCGGGGACTCGTGGAGTCGCGTCTTTCCCGGCTCGCGAAACTCAACTTCCGCGTCCCGAAACCCGACAAACTCTCGATGAAGGCTCTCAACGCCTTAAACGCCCAGATCCAGCAGCGTATACGGACGCGCGACCCATCGGCGTTCATCGCGGCGTCCCTGCACGCCGAATGCATGAAGCTCCGGCACGCCATATCGCTCGCTGAGACGCAAGGGAGCGAGGCGCTCAAACTCTACCTCGCCCGGCTCGGCGCGGAAGGAGCCTCGAGTTCGGGGAGCAAGGCGAGCAAGCGCCTCGTCGCCGATCCCGCCTACATAAGCCTCGTCGAGGCCGCCGCCGGCTGGAAGGAGGAACTGCACCCCAAGGCTTCGATCGTCCGCGAACTGGTGCGGGCGCAGCTTGCGGCGCACCCAAAGAGTCGGATCATCGTCTTCGCCACCTACCGCGACACCGTTCAGACGCTCGTGGATACGCTCACCGCTGCCGGCATCGCCTGCGAGCGGTTCGTCGGCCAGGCGTCCCGTGACGCTGAGCGGGGGCTCTCGCAGAAGGAGCAGATCGCGAGTCTTGCCCGGTTCCGGGAGGGCGAGTTCAAGTGCCTGATCGCGACCTCGGTGGGCGAGGAGGGGCTTGACGTCCCCTCGACGGATATGGTGATCTTTTACGAGGCCGTCCCCTCGGAGATCCGGAGCATCCAGCGGAAGGGACGGACGGGGAGAAGCGGCAGCGGCACAATCGTCGTGCTGGTGACGAAAGGCACGTCCGATGAGACGTTCCGGTACGTGAGCCAGACCCGGGAGCGGGCGATGGTGACGGGGATCAGGGAGATGAGCAATGCACCCCCTCCCGCTCCCGCACCTGCCCCGTCCATCCCGTCCGCCACCCGGCAGACGGACTTCCTCGCGTTTGCCCCCGGTGGGCCGGCGATCACCGTCGACGACCGGGAGACGTCATCGAGGGTCGCCGGGCGCCTGCACGAACTCGGCGCGTCGATCACCCTCGAACGCCTTGAGTTCGGCGACTACGCCGTCGGCGACCGGATTCTTGTCGAGCGCAAAACCGTGCAGGACTTCATGAACACCCTTGTCGAGCGTGATCTCTTCGGGCAGATTCGGGCCATGGCCGATGCGGTGCCGCGGCCGATCCTGATCATCGAGGGAGAGGACGACCTTTATTCGGTGCGAAACATCCATCCGAACGCAATCAGGGGCACGCTTGCCGCCATCACGGTCGATATGGGCGTAGCCCTGATCCGCACGCGGGACGCGGACGACACCGCCGAGACGCTCTACGTCCTCGCGCAGCGGGAGGGGAGCGAGCGGGGGGAGCGGAAGGTGCATCCGAAGAAGTCATACCGCTCGGTCCGCGAGGAGCAGGAGTACGCGCTCGCTGCATTCCCGAACGTCGGTCTGAAAAGCGCACGCCTCCTCCTCGAACACTTCGGGTCGCTCAAGGCGATCGTCGATGCCGAACCGGAGGAACTGGCGGCGGTGCACGGGATCGGGGAGAAGACCGCCCGTGCGATATGGGATCTGGCCCGGAGATCTTACCGCTGAGCCAGCGCTGCAAGCGCTTCTGCGCCCTTTTTGACCGCCTTCATCAGAGTCAGGCACTCGTCCGGCCTCTGTTCCACTCTGATCCGCTCGCAGAGGTGGACGATCGTCCGTTCGATCTCGGCGGCGGCCTCGCCTTGCTCCTCCCGTGCGGCCGGTGCCGGGGACTGCCCGGACTCCGGGGCCAGTGCAGGCGGCTCCGGTTCGGGAAGAGGTTCTTTTTGTGCAGCAAGCGGACAGATCACACACCGTGTTTCTCCCTTGTACTCAAACAGGGGGTACCCGCAGACCTTACAGGATTTGGCGAGCATCTTTCCTCCCTTGAGGAGATACTCGGCCATGACTTCGTCAGCCTGATCTGCCGTCATTTCGTCGAACTCCCTTAATCAACTTATATATGTCTGGATGCCATTAATAATAAAGGGGTAATTCTAATGGCAAGTCCAGACGAAACAATACGGATCTGCATTCAGATGTTGCAGAATATCAGTGAAGATTCTACAATTCCACGCAATATCCGTCGCGTCGCCGACTCGACCAGATCGGTCCTCCAGGACGAATCGAGGAGCATCGGTCTTCGCGCCGCAACCGCAATATCCATGATCGACGAGATCAGCAACGACCCGAACATGCCGGTCCACGCACGGACCCGCATCTGGGAACTGGTATCTCAACTCGAAACGGTACCTCTCGATTAAACTACTCATTCTTCCCGAGCGATTCCGGGTAAAACCGAGAGCAGGGCGATACTATCCGGGTTGCCGACCCGATCTCCAACCCCTTTTGCACGTCGGCGGCAACCAGACCGTATTCCTCAGCCCGTGACGGTGACGTAGACCGCCCGCTCGCGTCTCGACCGCACGTCGAGTTCCAGGAGGACGATCTGCTGCCAGGTGCCGCATGCGAGCGCACCGCCGATGACCGGGACGGAGAGCGACGGCCCGACGATCGCTGCCCTGACGTGCGAGCGGCCGTTGCCGTCGCCCCATGCCGCATCGTGGGCGTAGGGGATGTCGGCCGGGGCGATGACCGCGAGCGCCCGGCGGAGGTCCGAGAGCACGCCGGGCTCGTACTCAATTGTGGTGACGGCAGCGGTCGAGCCCACGACGAAGACGTTTGCGAGTCCGTCCCGAACGCCGCTCTCGGCGACTGCCTGCTCTATCTGAGGCGTGATATTGACGATCTCCCCTTCCCCGTGGGTATCTACCTTGATTGTCGTACGAAATGTCATGGGCTCCTCATCCGGACGACCTGTTGTCCCGGGAGTCACTTAAACCTCGTGCCCCTCCAGAGCCGGTATGCCCCGTAAATGTTTTATGTGCGAGACGGATACCCCCCTCTCCGGAGATGGTCTCAGGTGCCCTATTGCTGGAACGATGGACAGGATGTAGACGAGGCGGTCGTCGTCGTGATGAATACGCTTGAAGCGGACCTGGAGCTCCAGAAGTGGTTGCTCTACACTCTGCAGCAGGCTATTGAAAACTCCGACCCGGAGCTCGCACAGTATTTCTTTGTGGAACTCAAGCGGCACCGGCCTGAAGCACTTGGATATTTCGAAAAGCCGGTTTTCTGAGTTCCACGAGGGTGTCCGGCGAACCTCTGCGAGACGTGAGCGTCAGCAGGCTCGTAGCCCCGGTCCGCAGTCGGATGACCATCTTCCCGGGTGGAGTTCAGGAGTTCTTTACCACATTCCGCTTCCAGAGATAGTACGGCAGAAAGAACGGCCAGAAGATGACGACCCAGATCGCCCACGAGGCCGGTTTCCAGGTCTCGATATCACGGAGCCGTTCGGTCGTTGCCCGTGCTCCGGCACCGACCGCCGTCGCATCGAAGTACACGACGATTGCGCTTGCGATCGCCAGTACCGCCATGAGATAGACGGCGACCTCCCTCCCGCCGATGTTCGAGACCGTCGCCGCCGTCAGTCCGGCAAGGAGAATGATGAGCATCACGCTCGGCTTCTCCAGCCACGAGGGAGTTCCGGTCACCGGATATCCTCCCGCATGAACCGGACCCATGCCAGCCCGAAGAAGGCCGCGGGCATCGCGAGCAGGGCGATGAGGTTATAGGCAAGGGCGCCCAGGAGGCTTCCGAGTCCCGGGGTATTATCCCCTGCGGGTTGCGATGCGGCACCGAGAATCGTCTGGTAGTTGCCGGTCGGCGAGACGAGCGTGACGATATCGGTGATCGTCCGTCTCTGGTTCGTATACTCTCTTGACGCCCGCTCATACTCCGCGAGGGCTTCCGGGTCTATGGCATCGCCGGATGCCCGGACCCCGACTTTCGTCGTCGTCACCATATAGGCCGACGAACCCTGCTGGTAGGAGTAGGTGGCCGTGCCCGGCTGGGCGGGGGGGTCGCCGAAGACGGCCGAGTAGACCGGGGTGTACGCGAAGATCGGGACGAACGACGAGAGGACGATCATCACGATCAGGGAGTACAGCAGGGCGTTCCCGCTGTCTTTCGAGACCGTCGACATCAGGAGGGCGAGGGCAAAGAACGTGAAGACGAGGAGGAACGACGCCGTCCCGAAGACCAGGATGCGGACGAACTCGCCGAGGTCCGGGACGATGCCGAACAGGGCCATGACGGCAACGGAGACGACCAGGACGGCCCCCATCGCGAGCGCGATTGCACCGACGCCCCCGAGGGCCTTTCCGTTGATCACTTCGTCCCGGAAGACCGGGTAGGCGAGCAGGCTTTTCAAGGATTTGCTCTCTTTCTCCCGGGTCACCAGGTCGAATCCCATCGCGATCCCGAGCACCACCCCGATACCGGCCATCAGCATTCCCATCTGGGAGTATGCCGAGAGGATGGAGGGTCTCATCAGCCCGGCAAGATTGCCGGCGAGCGTCGGGTCGTCTTCACCTTCCGCGATCATCTGGACCGCGTTGTAGTCGGAGAGGTCTCTGGTGTACTGGACCGCCCCGGTGATCATGCCGACGGCGGCGACGACGGCCAGGATCGCGAAGAGCAGATGAAACCGCCTGCTCCGGAGGTGGTCGGAGAACTCTTTGCCCGCGATGATGCGCAAGGCCGTTCGCGTCATGCGGTCCCCTCCGTATAGTACGAGAGCAGGATATCCTCCATGTCGGGTTTCTCGACCGCCAGCCGCCGGAGGAGGATGCCTTCGGCGTACAGGGTCTTTGCGATGAGAGTGCTGATATCGCTCTCCGCGACGATCCGGGCTGAGCAGGCGTCCTGCGAGAACTCTGCGGAGAGGATCTCCGGGCTTGCGAACCGGGGCATCGGCGTCCCGGTCTCGACGTCGATCGTCACCCGGTCCTGCATCGCGGCGCGCGAGAGCACCTCCCGGTCGCCGGACGCGATGAGCCTTCCGCGTGCGAGGATCCCGACGGAGGTGCAGACTTTGCTCACCTCCGAGAGGATGTGCGAGGAGACGAGCACGGTCGTCCCCCGGCCGGCGAGGTCCCTGACGATCCTGCGGTAGTCCAGCACCCCCCGGGGGTCGAGGTTCGCCGTGGGTTCGTCGAGGATGACGACCTCCGGATCGTTGACGAGCGCCCGGGCGAGGCCGAGACGCTGCCGCATTCCTTTCGAGTAGCCGCCGACCGTTGTCCCGACGCCGTCCAGCCCGACGAGGGCGAGGAGGTCGCCGACCCGCCGTTTCCGCTCGGCTTCGCTGAGCCCGTAGAACCTCGCCGCATAGTCGAGGTTCTCTGCGGCGGTGCGATCGGCGTAGAACCCGACGTCTTCGGGCATGTAGCCGATCTTTCTCTTCACCTCGATCGGGTGGGCGGCAACCTCGATCCCGCCGATGGAGCACGCGCCCGACGTCGGCCGGATGAGCCCGACGAGCATAAGAATGGTGGTGCTTTTGCCGGCGCCGTTCGGGCCGAGCAGCCCGAAGACCTCGCCGGCGGGGATCTCGAGGCAGAGGTCGTCCACGGCCGGGATGCCGTTGTAGACCTTGGTCAGGCGGTCACAGAGGATCATAGGGTAACCCGCTCCCGGGGCTTTCGTGCGTCCCTTTCGGGAGGGGCGGATTCGCAGACGTGCCCTCTTGCACCTCGATCTCCGGCTCCCTGTCGCCGTCCATTATCAACATCGCCTCGATGCGGTCCACCTTCTTCTCCATCTCCCCGACGTGTTCGACCATTGCCTGTATCTTCCGTACTTCTTCCTCGTTTCCGAACGTTTGCTGTTCCAGGAGGGTATCGAGATACTTCTCGCTCCATCCCTTCACCCTTTTTACGAGATAGCAGACGACAAGATAGCCATACGCGAGGATGAAGACGGGGAGTAATCCCGGCCAGATCCAACGTGCGACGACGGGGTTTGCCAGAGATACGAGGATGCTCATGACCAGCCATACCGTGATCGCGACTGCCGTCCAGGCGATCCAGTCTCTGTTCCGATTCAATCTGAGCTCCATGGGCGTTACTCCTGTTCGGAGATCTTCACCAGAACTGCCTCGATCCGGCTGATTTTATCTTCCATTCCTTCGATCTTCTCGTTCAATACGGCTAATTTTGCACCGGCGTTCATGTCTTTGCTCTTCTGCTCTACCAGAGCGTCGAGGTACTTCTCCAGCCAGGCCTTCAAACGGCCTCCGATGATACAGGCCACGATCCCGATGAAAGCGAGCAGGAAGACATACTGCAATATCCCTGCCATGAACATCACAACAATGCCTAAATTCGGCTGGTAAACAATTGCTATCGCAAGACCGACAAGCAGCAGTGCCAGGAGCCCGATCACCGTCCAGGTCAGCCAGTGAAATCCGCGTACGTTTGAATACTCCATACCTTTACTCCTCCATTTTTTTGATCGTATCCAGGCTTACAACCAGTTCGAAGGGAACGGCCCGGTAGTATCTCCTCATCAGGGGAGGGTCATCCGTCACTCTGCTGGTTCCGGTGACGAGGCCCATCCTCTCTAACTGTTTGAGGTAGATGTTGACGAGCGTCCGTGAGATCGAGAGTTCTTCCGAGATCTCGCGCGCATACTTCTCCTCATCTGCAATCGATCTGAGGATCCTGAGCCTTTGCTCGTTCCCGAGGAATATAAGCAGTTTCGAGAGCTCGGGAATGTTACTGGTCGTAATCATTTTACAGGTGCAAATATGTTTTTGCACCTTATAGAGTTTTGGGTGCGTTCCCGAAAGGATAGAGAGGTTATCCACGGCCGGGATGCTGTTGTAGGCGCCAGTTCGGTGATCGCAGCGGATCATCGTGCGGCCTCCGAACCCTCGCCGTCATCGTCCTCGAAGCAGAAGACCTCCTCGATGGCGACGCCGAAGGTCTTCGCGATGTTGTAGGCGACCTCGATGGAGGGGTTGTATTTGCCCCGCTCGATGGAGTTGATCGTCCGCCGGGTGACCCGGATCCTGTCGGCAAGTTCCTCCTGGGTCATGTCGTGCATCGCGCGAAATACCTTGATCTTGTTCTTCATCGTCTCTACGTCCCGTATTTTCTGTTGTAGTGCCATAAGAACGCACCATACAACCCGGCCAGCAGCACCGTTATCGCCCCGAGCGCTGCACCGAACGCGCGGGTCGTATCACGAATGCGGTGGCCTTCGGCAAAGAGATCGTCGAGTGCGAGGAGATCGTCGCCGGTCAGGTTCGCCGGGTCGTGGATGAGGTAGGAGTCCTCGTAGAGAGGTTTCGAGTCCGGAGGAGCGGAGAGTACCGCATAGGAGACACGAATCGACCCGTTGTCGTATGTCTGCAGGGTCGATCCGGTCCCGCCGTTGAACGAGAAGACCATCAGCACGGCAAACCCGATCGCGGCGACGACAATGGTCAATTCAAGCGCGCTGAGCGCCGCTTTTCCGTGCAGGATCGTCGAGAGTTCGTCTTCCGTGACCTCCGTCACGGTGCGCCGGCAGAGTGCCAGGATAGCGATGCCGGCAATGACGGCGACGACCGGGACGATCATGTTCGCGGTCGTCAGGCCGAACCCGAGAGCAAGGATCAGGCCGGCCGCCACCAGGGCGATGCAGATGAGATAGGTTCTCTGTTTCATGTTTTCCCAACGTAACATATATTTCTCTTTTAGAGTAAATAGCTTC
>DAOSER010000097.1:0-7882 GCA_035363235.1 Methanoculleus sp. | reverse complement strand
AGGCGTCGATATCGGCCAGGGTGAGGCGGCGCTCGGAGTGGTTGATCAGGGTGCCCCGTGCGCCCGCCGACCGGACGGCTTCGGGGAGAATATAGCCGGTATGGGCACCGGGCGTGATCGCGTCGATATGCTGGGCGTAGACCGGAATCGCGTAGTGCTGGCTCATCGGGTGGAGCTCGGTGAAGGCCGGCGCGATACCGATGACGGCTCCGCTCTCTTTTGCCACGGTCTCGGCCGCAGCGGCGATCCGGTGAGCGTTGCTGCCCATGCCTTCCTGATAGGTCTTGAGATTGACCAGAACGAACGGGGAATCCATATTCATAACCTCATAATAGACGGATACATACCAAACATCAGCGTTATCTGCTTTGAGTAGTTTGCTTATTTATCATTGTGGTTATTAATACCAGAGGTCGTCCCGAAAAGATTTCTGAACCTTCGACATATCCTAATCAGAGCACTTAAACCCCAGGATTCTTTCACCTGAAATATATAGTGATTATCTCCTTCAAGATTTCACGTAACGTCGTCTCACGCGAAGAACGCGAAGCCGCGAAGAAATTGATTGCTATCCCAATCCCCCTTCGCGACTTCGCGTGAGATGGAAGAACCCCATATATTATAATTGAGTTCATCCCAAAAAGATCTCCAAACCTTCGGCATACCCTAATCGGAGCCCTTACCTCTCAGGTATCCGCCACCTGAGCCATATCGTGAGCCAGAAGGGTGAAATGGCTTTCCATAGAGTATTGCCATTCGGGGGAGGGTCCGGGAGGGGGTGTCCCCCTCCCGGTAATGGCGTTTTTGGGCAAAATTTCACAGCATAGATCACATTTCATTTCTTCTTTTTTGTCGTGGTTCTTTTTGATGTTGCTTTCTTCGTTTTTAGTTTGGGACTCGAAAAGTGCTTTTTTTTGAACGATTCGATGGACATCGTTCCCATCGATCTATTGCATGTCCTGCACAACGGTCGACAATTCGCGACAGTCCATTCACCGCCCTTCGACGCGGCCTTATTATGCCCTACCTCAAAACTTGTGAACGTAATTTCCTTATCACAAACGTAACATTTCCCTTTCATCTTCTCCCCATTATACTTGCGCCAAACAGCCTCCTTGACAGCTTTTGGACAAGATGCTCGTGTTGTTGTCGTTTTGGTGTCAAATCCAAACAAATTGCTGTTCGGGATCTTAAAATCAAAAGGGTCGCGCGCCATATCCTCTCATGTGGCTATTTGTAGAATTTACATTTAAGATCTTCGGTTATATTCGATTAGATAGGCATAATAATTAGAAAAATTAATTAATTATCAGGTGATTCTGATGGCGACAAATACAGGTCGTGGACACCGTAAGGGAGCAGTCAGAGGGAAAACCCAATTCGAGAATCCCAACACGGGGATTCATTACAAGCGTGATTCAGACAGCGGGCGTATAGTCAGTGGGAAAAAGAGCGGTGGAAAATATAAAGGCGTTACAAAAGAGTAGATTTTGAGGGAATGATTTAACTCCTGCTATTTTTACGTCTCGCTAATGCCGGGTTTAGCCGTCCGGTTCGGGTAGTTATCTCATGATAACGGCATACATGACGCCCCTTACTCCTCAATCCCCCGGACAAAGTGCCCGCCGGTGATGCCGCCGAGCGCCCGCCGTTTCACCTCGTCCTTGAGCCCGGGAAGGGCACGGGTCTCTCCCCGGGCCGCGGCATCGATCGCCGTTTGGTAGAGTTGGGTCATCTCCGCTGCGTATCGCGGCCCCCGCCCCCGTGCGTCGATGGCGACGGCGTCGATGCCCATCGCGGTTATCCGGGGCAGGCGGTCGATGAGAGAGGTCTCGACGGCGTTTGCGATGTAAGTCCGCCCCTCGCCGTCGCACCGGAGCGGGAAGACACGGTTTCGCCCGTCCTGGAGGCCCAGGAACCCTTCTCCGGCGGCCGCCGCGAGCCTGTCCTCGGTTACCATCGCCTCGAGGTTGCCCTGCACCAGCATCTCGAGTTCTGGGGTATCCCCGGCCAGGGCCGCAAGCCCGGCAAGGTCGTCGGCCGGGAGTTCGGGGGAGGCCGTGCACCGCAGGAAGAGCGGTGCGAATTCCGCGGCGGCGCGGTGGTTCCAGAGGTTCAGCCCGGCGGCACCGTAGAGCGCCATCCGGGGTTCAGCCCGCTGCACCGCGTCCGCGGCGCCCAATCCGCTCACCATCACCCCGCGGACGCCCGCATCGCAGAGCGACGGGAGGAGGGGTACTGCAGCGTCGAGGAAGGTGCGCCGGGTGATCGACGGCCATTTCCAGACGAGGTCAGCACCCCTCTCCCGGCAGACGGCGGCGGCCTCTTCGAGAGTGCCGGGCGTGGAGACCTCCAGGTAAACGGTGCGGGCGCCGCCCCGGACGGCGGCCTCTGCCTCTTCGAGGGTACTGGCGTAGACCGAGACCGACGGAAGCCGTCTTTCTCTTCCCGACCCCGCCGGCCGCTCCAGCCCGGCGATAGCCGTCCTGGCCCGTTCCCGGGCCGCCCGCACCGCATCCGGCCCGGGACGGCGTGCGGCAAGCACGGCCTCCCCGACCTTCTCCAGGAATGTCCGCCGGATCCGGTTCAACTCGCTAAGTGGTGCAAAGAGCCCGCCCGGGTAGCGGAGCGTCAGGTTCCGGATCTCAAACGGCGTCCCGCCGGTCTTTGTCAGCTGCTCCGCGATCTGCTCTTCGGTAAGCGGCCGGCTCCGTGCCGGCTCCATCACGAGATCCGGGCGGTAATGCACCCGGAGCGGGTCGACGACCGCCTCCAGGCAGGGCGTCCCGTCCTCCCAGACGACCGTCACGTCGAGCGGCAACGGCTGCAGGGGTCTTTCCATGATCCGCTTCGCCCGCTCCTCGAGGTCCGCGCTCTTCGTCAGGAAGACCCGGGCGCCGACACTGACGGGCGCGGGGACGGAAAGTTGCACCATGCCGCGGCGGACGGCGGGCGTGCCGCGAACGACCGCTCCTGTGTCGCGGTCGGGGTCGTCGGTGCAGAAGGCAAGCCCGTCACCGGAACGCGGCACGAGATCGCCGGCAAGACGCACGGCCGCCTCCTGCCGCCGCGGGTCGTAGCCAATGGCCGTACCGAGCAGGATGCCCCGGTTCCCGGGCCGGTCACGGGCCATGATATCGCGGGTGCCGAGGATGTAGCCCTCCGTAAACTCCCGGTTGAACGCAAGCGCAAGGTCCTGCATATCCTCCCGCGAGGGCGACCAGTCTTCCCCGCCGGCGATCGCGTCGAGAGCACGCCTGTAGATGGCCGTCACCGTGGCGACGTACTCCACCGAGCGCATCCTTCCCTCGATCTTGAGCGACGCCACCGGTGCACGTGCGAGGCGGCCGAGGTGCGGGTATACCGAGAGATCGCGCGTCGAGAGCAGGTAGCGGTCAACGCCCGGCACGGCCCGGAGTTCTTTCGGGCGCCCGTACTCGTCCGTCCCGGCGGTCACGAGCCGGTAGGGCTTCCTGCACGGCTGGGCGCACATCCCGCGGTTTCCGCTCCGCCCCCCGATGACCGAGGAGAGGAGACACTGGCCCGAGTAGCAGTAACAGAGCGCTCCGTGGGCGAAGACCTCGATGCCTACCCCCTGCGCCTCTGCATCGGCCGCGATATCCTCGATCTCCGCAAGGGTGAGTTCCCGCGCCAGCACCACGCGGGAGAACCCCTCCCGTGCCGCCCGGACCACGCCTTCGCGGTTGTGGACCGTCATCTGGGTTGAGGCGTGGAGGGGGAGGTCCGGGACCGTCTCCCGGGCGAGCAACGCCACCCCGGCGTCCTGCACCAGGACGGCATCGACCCCGGACTCGTAGAGCCAGAGGAGATAGCGGGCCACGTCGGGAAGTTCGGCGTCCCGGATGAGGGTGTTCACGGTGACATAGACCCTGACGCCCCGGAGATGCGCGTAATCGACGGCGGACCGGAGCTCCTCGTCGGAGAAGTTCGCCGCGTAGTGCCGGGCCCCGAAACGCCTCCCGGCAAGGTAGACGGCGTCGGCGCCGGCGGCAACCGCTGCTGCCAGGGCCTCCGGCGACCCGGCCGGCGCAAGCAGTTCCGGCAACCCGGACCTCTGATGGTGATCGTGCGGCATCTGCTTCGTACCGTTCGCCCCGCCGGACTATATACTCCACCCCGGCGGGAGCGGGTATCCTTTTTTGGCAGAAGGGCGATGTGAAGAGGAGGCCTGATATGAATCGTGTGGGAATTATCGGCTATGGGCATATGGGCAGCATGCTGGTGAACGGGTTCTGCGCATCCGGTGCGCTCAGCCCCGACGAGGTCGTGGTTGCGTCGAGGAGCCGGGAGAGTCTGGACGCATGCGCCGCCGCATGGCCGGGAATCGGCATCGCCGCAACGAACAGGGAACTCGCCCGCCAGTGCCGGCTCATCATCCTCGCCGTCAGGCCGCAGGAGACGCGCGGCGTTCTCACCGAGATTGTCCCCGTAATGGACGGGGACGAGCATATCGTCTCGCTTGCCGCAGGCATCAGCCTTAAGGACTTCGAGGGACTGTTCCCGGGATCGGTCACCCGGGTCGTGCCCACGGTCACCTCCGCAGTCGGGCAGGGGACGACGCTGGTCTGCCACGGGCGGCAGGTGGGTATGCACGATGCTCTCCGTGTCGAAGGGCTCTTCTCGTCCATCGGAAACATAGTGCCTGTCGATGAGGTGAACCTCCCGGCGGCCACCCTTCTCTCGAGTTGCGGGCCGGGGCTGCTTGCCGTCGTCATCGAGGAGCTTGCCGGGGCGACGGCCCGTGCAAGCGGCCTTTTGCCGGAGGAGGCGCTGGTCCTGACGACGGAGACGGTCGCGGCCACGGCCGCCTACCTCCGGGAGACCGGCGAGGCACCCCGGGATCTGATCAACGAGGTTGCGACCGGCGGCGGTGTCACGGAGGTCGGGGTGAAGGGGCTCCGGGAACGGCTCCCGGGTGTCTTCGACGGGACGGTCGCCGCCATGCTGGAGCGCTACGGTGCGGTGGGAAAATGACGGAGACAGGAGCCGCCCCCGATCCATAACGGCCGCAGGCAGACTTTTAAGTGATAGGGCAGGAATACATCCGGTAAGTATGAAGATCGTCGTCTCTGTGGAGAATGCCGGCGTTATCGATGAGGTGGCGGAGTACAACCCGACATTCATCGAGGTCAGGCTCGACCGGATGGAGGGAGACCCGCTGGACCAGGTCCGTGCTATCCGGGAGAAGACCGCCATCCCCCTGATTGCCACGCTCAGGAGCAGAGAGGAGGGAGGGCGGTTTGTCGGCGATGTTGATCTCTGGGCCCGGATCGTCGGGCCGATAGCGAGGTACGTCGATATCGTGGATGTGGAGGCACGGTACCGGGATCACGCGCCGTTCATCAAGAGCCAGGGGGTCCAGATCCTCGCGTCGCTGCACACAAACGAGATGCCCACCCCGCCGGAGCTCGGGAGGATCGAGGAGATGCTCAGGTCCTACGGCGATATACCGAAGATCGTCGTGAAACCCCGGACCCGGGAGGATCTCTTCGAACTCGTCATGTTTACCTTCCGTGCCCAGAAGCCCATCTGCACGAGCATCATGGGCGCCGAGTTCCGCTACGCCCGCGCAATCCTGCCCCTCTTCGGGTCGGAGTTCACGTTCAGCCATGCTGGCACCCCGACGGCCGAGGGGCAGTACCATATACGGGAGATGCGGCAGATTGCGGATCTGCTGAAGTGAGGGGGGGTCTCACGGTCCCCTTTCACCAATGTTGCAGCAATCCCGCCGGGTCTGCACGCGGTCTTTCCCCGGAGGCTCTCAACGTTTATATGCCGGAACTGTATACATGAAATTATGTCTACAACTTCTGTTTACAGTATCCGCATTGACTCCCGGGTCCGGAAGATGATCGATGAACTGGACGATCCCACATGGCAGGACGAGCTTCGTGCCTTCATCGAGCGGTCGGTACGGAGAAGACGCAAGGCCCAGCTCCTGGCACGGGCACGGGAAGCCCATCGCTCCCTGAGCGAAGGACCCCCTGCCGCGGACCTGATCCGGGAGGATCGCAATGCCCGATAGCGTTGTGCTGGACTCATGCATCATCGCAGCCGTCTTCTTCCCGGAGGGGATCACGGAGAGAGCAATCGAGATCGTGGAGGGCCACGATTGTACCACGGTCGATCTCGCATATGTCGAGGTTGCAAACGTTGCCTGGAAACGGGTTCGCCATTCCGGCCAGAACCCGGATATCATCAGGTCCAGCCTGGCCGACTCTCAGGCATTCATCCGGGAGACCTGCCATGTGGTACCGGCCCGTGACCTGGTGCCCGCGGCATACGATCTGGCGTGCAGCCACGGGATTACAATCTACGACGCCCTTTTTGTTGCCGCTACGGTCCAGTCCAGGACCTGCCTGGTGACCGGCGACGGCAGGCTCCACGACGCGGCGAAGAAGGTGGTGACCACGCACCTGGTCCGGTGATGGCGGGACCTGGGGAAAGGACCACGAATCGTGGTGCTTAACGTTTTCCCGGGCACTGTTTTCAAGCTCCGTTCTCAGCACCTCACGGTGCTCAAACTCCGGTCTTCTCGAACCCCTGTCCGAAACCCTTCAGGTTTCTCAAGCTCCGGACTCGAAGCCTGACGGCTTCTCATGCTCCGTTCACACCTATTGGTGCTCATACTCCTGCCCTTATGGGCAGTCGCATTCCGCTGGAACGTCGCACCTTCGGCCAGCCGCTTATCGCCATTGGGGGAGGGGCTGATGGGGAGTGCGATGCTCCGAAGGAGCAGAGCTTGAGCACCGAAGGTGCGAGGTGCGAACGGAGTGAGCATGAGAAACTCGAAGAGTTTCGAGGTGTGAGCGTAGCGAACACGAGAAGAACTTCGTTCTTCGAAGGGGGCATGCCCCCCTCCCCTGTCTCGTGAAGCGCTACTTGTTTATACCCCCCACCGCCCGCGCTTCGCGCTCCTCCCGCCCCCCCTGGGGGGCGGGCAGTGCGTGGCGATAGGCGATGCCCCTACGGGACATCGCTGGGGAAGACCGGAGGCCTGGGACTGGCGACGGGCCGAAGGTGCGCAGTCCCCACGGTCCACTGCACCGGGCTTAACTCGAAATCCGTTGGTTTTGAAATCTCGATCGCTAGATACAGCGACGCTTCGCAGGGAATGTGAACCCCGGCTCCCTTCCCCATTTCTTCAGGAACCGGTCCCATCGGCTGTTACGCCCACTCTCGGTACTTCCCCTGCTCGAGCATTGCGTCCAGGATAACCATCGCGAGCATACACTCCGCGACCGGGACGATCCGCGGCGCGATGCAGGGGTCGTGCCGCCCTTCGACCGATATCTCCCGCTCCTTCCCGGCGGTATCGACGGTCCGCTGCGGCTTGCGTATCGAGGGCGTCGGCTTGACGGCAAGCCGGACGACGATATCCTGCCCGGTGCTGATCCCGCCGAGGACGCCGCCGGCGTGGTTGCTTGCAAACCCGGCTTCGGTGATCGGATCGTTCATCTCGCTCCCGAGGAGCCGGGCGGCGCCGAACCCCTCGCCGAGCTCGACGCCCTTCACCGCACCGATCCCCATCATCGCCCCGGCGATGGCTGCGTCAAGCTTCCCGAATACCGGGTCCCCGAGGCCTGCCGGGCACCCGGAGGCCGTCACCTCGACGATCCCGCCCACGGAGTCTCCCGCATCCCGGGCGGCGCGGATCTCTGCTTCCATCGCCGCCGGCTCCGTTGCTCCGTGCACCTCGACGACCCTCCCCCTGATCGCGATCCCGCAGGGTGCAAGGCAGCGGACCGCCACCGCTCCCGCCGCGACCCGGGCAAGGGTCTCCCTTCCCGAACTCCGCCCGCCGCCGCGGTGGTCGCGGAGCCCGTACTTCGCCTGCCAGGTGTAGTCCGCGTGCCCCGGC
>DAOSER010000096.1:0-8174 GCA_035363235.1 Methanoculleus sp. | reverse complement strand
TGCGTCCAAGCCTGGGACATCTGGAAATCGTGGGTTCGGATCCCACCCGCAGCACTTTAACAGTTGGTTTGGAATCCAATTTTAAAAAGAAGCCTTTTTCTTTGAGTTTTCCTCTTACGATCCCACTTGCCTTTTGAGCATAAAGATGTTGTTCTGTGGCCCCGTGGTGCCGTGCAACATCCCGGCAAATTTGCCGGAAGGTTCGATCGAAAAGAAGGTAGGGTTATTCCTTCGCCATCGCGCCGATCTTCTGCACCAGGGCGTCCCACTGCTCCGGCATCTCCTCACGGATGCGGGCGAGTGCCTTCCGGAAATTCGGGTTGTCGGCGGTCGTGCCGACATTTTCCGCGAGCAGATCCGCCAGGAGCTCGTCTGCCGCCTCTGTCGATAGAGCCATCCCACACCGGCCGCAAAAGCGAGCCTTTCCCCCCAAGACAGCGCCACAGTTCGAGCAGGTCGGCGGCACCGGGGCGGGTGCCTCCGCCTCGTCGAAGACCTCTCGGATTCGTCCGATCACGTTGCGGTTGTATCGCTTCACGGCCAGATCCGGGTCTGTTTTCTCATCCCCGAATAATTCGCTCGTAGTGCAGTTCAGCTCGTCAACAACGGCCGTTACCAGGGTTCCGAAATCAATCTCTGTCATGTTTCTCATCTCCTTATCCCCCTTGACATGCCGCCGGAGGGGATCGCACCCTCCGCCCGCGTGGTTGCGGTCGGCGGCTCTCGTTCTTCCAGTTCTCCAGGAAGGCCCGGACTTCCTGCACCTCGTCGTGGAGGAGTTGCGCCTGCTCGCGCAGGTCTTCGGCGGGGCTCATGCAAACGACCTCACGAGGTCGGCGTCGATCCTCTCCCGCTGCACCGCGTCGGCGTCGATGACCGGGGCCGGGGCGGAGAGCCGGGCGGCGATCTGATCCCCGGTAATCACCTTCTGCACCGCCTTGAGCGGGGCGGTCATGAGCCGGGCCTCGATCTTCACGTTCACGGCTTTGCCGGACCGGGAGAGCTGGGCGGTGCCGGCGTGACCGATGAAAACCTCGCGCCCGGGGCGTTCCTGCACGAACTGAACATCGACGGCGTGACCGTTTAACATCTTCGGAACGTCACCGGCGGCGATCACGAGTTCGCCGAGCCGCCAGCCGTCCAGGTCCACCCGGAGAGCGCGGCGGTCCCGGGTGATTTTTCCACATGGTTTGAAGGCCATAGTTAAGTCACCAATTTACTGTTTTAGTAACTACAATAGTAAATAGTAACTCAGGATATAAATAGTTTGTTTACCATTTTAGTTACTATGTCGAAGGAAGGAAAAGGCAAGATCGTGAAACTCAGCTCTGCGCGAACCCGGTTCGTATCCATCCCGGCGGACGTGGCCGGCGATGACCGCTTCCCATTCGAGACCGGGGAAGAGGTCACGGTGAGGATAGAGGAGGATAAGCACCGCGTTGTTGTTGAGAAGGTCGAATAACCTCTTCTGTGCGCCCCCATATCGTTGATTTTCCCGCCTTCGATTGTGCCGAAGAGCCCCATATCTCTAGCGGGCGATCGTCTGTTTATGTGCGGGTGTAGGGCCTGAGCACCACCTCTGGCCCCACCCGCCGCGATCTAAAACTGCAACACTTAAGTATGGTGCAACTGTACTCCCCTTCGTATGAGGCTTTCAGCCATTCTGATAATTCTCCTGCTCGTAGTGAGCGTCACCGCG
Organism: Methanoculleus sp.; assembly: GCA_035363235.1. GTDB lineage: Archaea > Halobacteriota > Methanomicrobia > Methanomicrobiales > Methanoculleaceae > Methanoculleus. The sequence continues at coordinate 6,475 of DAOSER010000096.1, read as the reverse complement.
TGCGGGTGCACCAGTAGGACCCAATACACATCAGGGGATGATGATCCCGACCCGCGCGCGACGGCGAGCGCCGCCGCCGCGACACCGACGAAAGTGACCGGGCGAGACGCTCTCAAGATCCTGACGCACGAGATCGAGTACGGCAACTATGGGTCCATTTACGTGGTCGGAAGCGCAAAAAATATCGGCGACGAGCGTATTTCGTGGGGATCCATCGAGGTCAAGTTCTACGACCATGACGGCAACCTGGTTGGGAACGGGGGCGATATTGTCCGGGACCTGGACCCGGGCGAGACGTGGAAGTTCAAGGCGATGTATTACGATTCCGACGGTGCCGTGGATTCCTACAAGATCGGGGTAGGCTCGACCTGGTAAGCACAATCGACAACAGTGAAAAAGAGGGGTTGCCAGCTCTCGCCGGTATGGAGGTCCCAGGCAGTTATAGACTCCGGCACCCCCCTCCGGGGTCGATATTGGCCCTCTGACAGCCAACCGGTTCAAGCGGTATCAGAAGTATACCCCGCCCAGGGTCGGATCCCCTGATAGCCGAAATGGGGGTCACTGGATGTTTTCAGGCCGGCCAGATGCAGAAGCAGGGTCGCTGTCCCCCGACGCCGGCAGATCCCCCTCGTGAGGCTGCCCGCGACGATGGTCACCATCTCCGCCGGCCGGGCGGAGAGGGTCTTCGTGCATCGCTGTGCTTCCCCCGGGCAGGATCCCGGGGCGGTAGTTGTTCGTTTCATGACGTGCCTCTAAAGGATCGGGGATCGAGGCTCCCCGGGGCCTTGTTCGTCTGTCAATACCTCCGAATGCCGGCGGCGAGGGGACGAGCCCCGCCCCCGGTGTGATCCAGTGAAGGAGGACGGACCGGAAGAACGGTCCGCCGTCCTGATTGGCTCCGCCCTTGAGGGGCATCATCGCCACACGCCCGGTGGGGTGTTGTCACCTCCTCGTCCCGGCCGTATCGTCCCGGCATCATCACCACGCTCCCGGCGGGGCGATCAGCTGAAGAATCCGGAGAGCCAATCCCACATCCGGTCCCACCAACTATCGTCTTCTTCCTCCCCTGGAGCCTTGTAACCTCTCTGCCCGCCAGCCAGGAACTTGATCGTCCAGTCGATCCGCTGCCGGCCGGACACCCAAACCGCGCGGATCTCATCGATCACCGCCGTCTGCATGACTACGGGCTTTTCCCCCATGATCGGGTGTTCAATCACCCAGTCGATGTCCGGACAGATGTACAGGATGTGGGGCGTGTAGAGTTCGAACGCGCCGCCGTGCGTGAATACGTATTGAAAGATCCGGCGAAGCTGCATCTCCGGTGTCACCTGCTCGCGGCCGAACAGGTCCTGCAGGGCGGCCCGGTGGTCCTCCGGCAGGTTGTCGCTGTGCTCGAACGTCCCCTGCACGGCCACCTCGTGCCAGTACCGCCGGGTATCGATCGCACCCGGGAACCGCTTATGTCTCAGGCGGAGGTCGGATTCGTTCTTCAGGACCGGGGTGATCTGGCTCGTCGGCGCGAGGTACATCACGACCACGCCGTCTTTCTCCAGCCTGACGACGTTGTAAGTCATTCCCCTTCCTCTCTAAGAGGAAGTCCGGCAACCAGGTCGAGCACCCACTCGATCTTCGGGCTCCCGGCCACATACGGACCACGGATCTGGTTGAACATGACCTGCGGCAACCGGAGCGGGTCGGCGGGATACGCCGGGTCGACCCGGATCTCTTCGTCCGTCGCGGCGGTGAATTCGATATCCGGGGTGTAGAGGGCAAAGGTGCCTCCGACCTGGTAGGCGTACTGGTAGATGCGGCGCATCTGCATCTCCGCCGTCACCTCCGAGTAGCCGAACAGGTTCTGCAGCGCGGTCCGGTGATCCAGCGGCAGGTTGTCACTGTGCTCGAACGTACCCTGCAACGTGATCGCGACGTGATACACGCGGCTGTCCATGGCAATTGCTCCTTTCCCGCGCATGCGCGGCTCGTTGAAGATCGTGGCCTTGTAGACGATCTCGTTCTGCTTGACCGGTGCGAGGTAGGCGACGATCTCGTTGCCTTTCTTCAGTCGATATGCGGTGTATTCGTTCATTGTGTCCACTCCTCGGGGCTGTCGATCGTTAGTATCATGGTTGTTCTCCTGTAGTGTGCCGGCGTGACCCTGCCGGCGGGGTGGTTGGATTCCTGCAGGTTCGGCGGGAGAGTGCGCTTCATCGCTCACGTCGCTGGCACCCCGCCCCCGAGCGCCCGGAGCGTGTCGCTGCACGCCTTCGCGACGTTGACGGCTTTCGTCCGAACCCGCGGGATCCCCTCAAACGTCTTCGAGCGGGTCATAGTCGCCTGCGTGTGGACCGTGCTGGCCTCGTCTGCGGTCCCAGTGACGGCGACGGTGAAGAGAACGGTCTCGCCGGTATGCGCCCGGGTGAGCCCGATCTTCGAGGCTGCCGATCCGTGGCGAAGCCCCCGGGTTGCGGCCTCGCCCACTTCCTGGAGGTAGGCGAGCAGGGCCTTCGCGGTCTCGCTCACCTCGTCCTGCGCGTGGGGCACGGCGGTGACGTGGGCGTTGTCGTCCTGGACGGCGCACACGAGGTCGAAGAGGGACGCTTCTTCCCCCTTAGCCAGGGCCGCCTGGGTGGTGGGCCCGAAGTCGTCGATCCGGATGGGCGCCGTGGGTCTGGTAGCGATATCTGGCCCCGGGGGAGGGTAGGTTCTCGTCTCGATCTTGATCATGGCGATCCCTCCGCGGTGTCGAAGAGTCCCGCCATGGCCGGAGAGAGGACGATCTCCCGTCCTTCGTCCACGGCGACCATGAGACCGGCCCATGTCGATACCATCGGGTTGGCGTCGGCCTCCAGGCGCTCCAGTCGGCGCACCAGATCGCGCCTCATAGATTCCGGTCCTCCTCGGGGAGGCGGATCACGGTGATCCGTTCGTTCCGCTGCGGCTCAGGGGCCGGGTCGTCACCGAAGACGGCGCAGAACCGGCTAGTTTTGGGATACGCTTCTTCTTCCAGGGCGGTAAGACGCCGCTCGATGTTTCTCTTCATAGTGTTGCACCTCGCGCTACTGCCTCGATGTAATGCCATCGGGTCGCCTCGTCCGCCTCTTTGAAGGGCACGGGGCCGCGGGGCGTCTCGATGATCTCGTCGTCGAGAACGTGCAGGAGTTCTTCATCGGTCATGTCAGATACGCCGCGGGACCGTCGCCGCGGCGCCTGTTCCAGGGCGCTGATGCGCCGCTCGATGGTTCGTCTCATTTCTTCTCCTCTAGGTCTGCGATCCTGCGTTCCAGGTCCTCGAGATCCTGATCCTTGAGCACGCTGTTCAGCGCCGTCACGCCTTGCACGAAGGCACGGACGATCGCCATCAGCGATTGGTCAGAGTCTTTCGGATAGAATCGCGCTGCCGTTGCGCGTGCATGGAGTTTTTTCAGGATATCGGAGGTCATAGCGGCGAGTTCTTCGCGTGTTAACGGTTCTCCCGGCTCCCTTTGAGCCGTAAATGTGCCGTCCTCCGTTCTGCTCCGTGCTATGGTCTTTTCGCTGTTCATGGTCTGCTCCTCGGGGGTCGATCCGGTGGTGCCCGGACGAACCCTACCTTGCTGTAGTTCCTGCACTTCGGGCACCCGACCGGGGCCGTTGTTCGCTCGCCATGCCATCGTAACCCGCACCGGCCGCAGGTGTAGGTGGCGCGGGGTTCGTCGTTTGCTTCGCTGCTCATGGTAATGCATCCAGGGGTCTCCGAGTGTGCCAGCGTACAGCCTGCTCGAGCCCGAGATTGTTGATCGGCCGGGTGATTCGCTGCCGGATCTCGTCGAACGTCACGGCCTCGAATGGTCGTTCGCCGTCGCCGGTCCGTGCCCGCTCGAGGTCGCCGGCCCGAAGTCCAAAGTAATGAACGTCGAACTTCACGCTCCGATCTCTCTCGGGGTGGTAGGTGACGAGCACGCCGGCTACTACTGCAAACCGCTCGAAGACGCGACGAGGCACATACGAAGTGGCCCGGTACTGCAGCACCGTTTCGCGGAACCAGGCATACCGCCGGGCCTCCGCTTCGGAGAGGAAGAGCCGACCAGAGCCGCGGGAGGTCATGGGTGCAGGCCTCCTTCCCTCCGGACCCGGTCCACCTCTGCCTGGTAATGGTCTTCGCACAAGGGGAATCCGGCACCGCATCCGTACGCTGCAGGTCTCCGGCACCCGGGCACCATGCACAAGATGGAGCTCGAGTACTTCCGCCGCCCGTACCGTTCGATGGGGTGCTTGAGACACCCGGCCGGGATGGGGATCAGGGTCGAAGTGGGGTTGAAGTGGGGTATTGATACGTCCGCCTCGCCCTCAGTTTGAGGATTTGAGGGCATATCGACCGTATCAGGTTTTTTAAGTGGGATCAGTGGGGTATCTGCAACCGCTATAGCGCATTCATTTTTTGACCCATTTATAACCGTGTCGGGGGTATCGTTATATACTTCCTTTTTTTCTTGTGCGTAGGTATAGAGGGGAACCCCACTGACACCACTTGATGACTCTGAATCCCCCGGTATACAGCCAGATTTGGATTCTATAGGCGTATCGGGAGAATCGAAACCCCACTTCAACCCCACTTGAGAGTGAGTGGAGTAGGTGATCACCCACTGCAGGTAGCCGTCAGCCTTCTTCCCTTTTCGGATGCACCACCCGCCCGGGAAGTGCCGTCCGTCCACCTTCTTGAAGGCATGTCCTAATGATACGGAGAACGTCTTTTTCTTGGTATAGTAGGCTTCCGCCAGGACATCCGGCAACGTCTCTAGGAGGGTCACGCCTTCGGGGTAGGTCATCCGACCGGCAACGCTCCCAGTCGTGAAGGGCTCGCACCCGTAGAGCTTCCACAAGGCTTGTAGGAAGTTCTCCCACTGCTGCCGGTCCTCGTCGGCCTGCAGGTATACTTCGTTCGCGTTCGCCAGGAAGTCCGGCACGCCGGCATACTCGAGGATCCCGCCGACCATATCCCGCCAGGCCTCGAAGGATCCCACCTGGGGCACCTGCACGGGCTCCGGCCGGCCGGCCTGAATCCACGCACGGGCCACGGTGAAGATGGCCGCCAGGATCGCACCTCGGGTCTGTGATACCCACCGGATTAGGTCGGGGTGTCGGAACCCGGACCGCTGCCAGGGCATCGGGTCTTGCGGGTCTACCCGGCTCTTGAAGGTCCGCCGGGCGAGGTCGCCGCCTACGGTCACGTTGTTACCGTTCGCCATCCAGAACGTGCGGACCGTGTATGTCCGCTCTTCGGTCTGTCCTAGAATCCGGCCGGTCATCTCCGCTGCCGTGAGTGCGGCTGCTAACTCCGGAGAGGATAGCCGATCCTCGAGGTTATCGAATATCTGGATCCGGGTGCCGTTCCGGAGACCTGCGAAGATCTCTTTCCGGCAATCCGGGCCGGTCGGCATCGTCTTGAGGGCCGGCTCTCGTCCTTCTGCGATCCACCCGATCGCCCGCTGCAGGAGTCCCGCGCCGGATCCGGCTTGCGGTTTGTCTGTCAGGTATAACGGTACGGATCCGTCTATCCCGGGGCGGAGCACGGCCGTAAACAGAGCACCGATCGCATTCGCCCGGTCCGCCGGACCGCAAAACGGGAAGTCCTCGAAGACTTCCCCGATCACCTGCAGGGCGTTCGTCACGTCCTCCCGGGTCGGCACCTCCGGCACCGGGGCGAGTACGAACCCGTCTGCCGGAGCGTAATACAGGCCTGTCTCCTCGTCGTATCCTGGGGTCGCGTGTATGGTGCCGTCCGGGTGGAAGATCGGGGTTGCGGTCACGCCTGCCAGGTGGGGCACCCGCCACGCAGCCGCCGGCAGGGAAAGGATATCCCGGACCACCTCCCGGGGCGGGTGCGCCGGCCGCTCTTCGCCGTCCTTGAGCACCCGATACCACACGATCAGACGGTCAAGGATCCCGGTGAGGGCGGCCTCGTCTAGCTCCTGGATGTACAGACCTTTCTTCTCATCCAGGGCAACCCGGACGAGGCACGCGCTCCGGGCGAAGAGCTCCGGCGGGCTGTTCCATCGGTTCACCACGGCCAACGCCCCCTCACTCATTTCATGGATATAGGCCCCTGTCGTGCAAATCGACGGGCTTTCCTCTCCTCCCGGCCACGTCGCCGGCACCTCTTCCCGGGCGGCCGCTACGGGGGGCGCTGCGGGTGCGCCTGCCGTCACCGCCTCTGGCCGGGGCTCTTTCCGGACCGGGGTCGGCTTCGGGCGCTTCGGCTCCACCAGGGCGCGAAGGTCATGCCAGGTTCGGCCGCTGCACCCGTTGTGGTGACATCCTGCAATCAGGGGGCCGGAAGTGAGTTGTCCCATATACGCGCTCCGGTCCCGGTGCGAAGGATCCCACGGGCACACGTCGAAAACGTAGAACGATCGGAACCCGGGCTTATTCTTCGCTCTGTAGGGCGGCAGGCTTGCGCCGTACTCCTTCAACCACTCGTCGAGGTCGGGGCCGCTCC
>DAOSER010000095.1:0-8198 GCA_035363235.1 Methanoculleus sp. | reverse complement strand
CTGCGGTGCTCAAACTCCTGCTGTTCCAGCAGTCGTCACTCGCACCTGCGGTGCTTTAACTCCGCCCCTGCGGAGCGTCGTTCCCCTCCCCCGGGGGCGGGGGCAGTCATGGCGATAGGCGATGCCCCTACGGGACATCGCTGGAGAAGACCGAAGGTCCTGGACTTGTGATGGACGGAATGCGATCGGCCACCAGGGCGGGAGCATGAGCAGCGAAGGTGCGAACGTCCGGGGCATGAGCACCGCCAGGTGTGCAGTAGGATGCTCCTCAGGGAGCGTCCTTCGAGCATCGTTAGATGCGCAGTAGGATGCTCCTCAGGGAGCGTCCTTCGAGCATCGTTAGATGCGCAGCCCGGTGGAAAGCCGTGCTCCGGAGTGCGACCATCGGGAGAGACAGGTCTTGGTTCAACAAAGCCGAAAGTTCCCTGTTTTTTGCGCTCCTTCCTCATGCCCATCGTACACTCCTGCGTGAGGCCATAGCGCCCGCTCCCATACGCAAAAATTCCTGAAATAAAGTGACAGGATGCACCAGGAATCCGTGAATGCGAATCGCAATGAGCAGAACTTCTGGCGCTTAAGCACTAAAAATGCCGGTTACAATACTTCGAACACCATAGATACAAGCGAAGCGAGCGGTAGGGTCGCCCATGGTCGCTCAGGAAAGGCCTCTCCAGTAGCCCTTCAATCCTCCCCACCATCACCCGCACCTTTCCCGAAACTCCGTCGCACAACCGCCCCGGCAACCCCGGCGGCGGTCCCGAGGAGAGGAAAAAGGAGTCCCAGCGCGACCGCGGCCATCCCCGCAAGCCCGGCGACGAACCCCGTGCCGGAGGAAGCGGTCCAGAGGAATGGAATCATGAAGAGGCCGGTCCCGAAGAGCGCCGCGACGAGCCCGGCCTCAAGGCCGTCCTCCGGTCTCGGCCCGGCAGCGTACCCCGCGATGAATCCGCCGGCGAGCGGAGGGGCCAGGAGCAGCGGGCCGAGAACGGCAACGAGGAGAGACGAACCGGCGATGACGGCCGTGCCGATGCCGATCCCGACCCACCGGCCCCGCTCATCCTCCCCGGCGGTGCCGCTCCTCCGAAGACCGTTTCGCACCGCAGTCCCTGCCGCCCCGCCGACGGCGTTGTAGGGGAGGAGGAGCGCCGTGAGGATGAGGGCGTAGAAGAGAAAGGTCATCCAGGGCGGGGGATACTGCGGACCGCTCTCTACCAGGCTCATGAGGGCTGCTCCGGAGGCCATGAGCAGCGCCACGAGCACCCCGCAGACGGCACCGGCAACCGCGCCGTCCCTCACCGTGCCCGGGGTGAAGAGCCCGGCGACGAGCCCCCCGCAAAAGAGGAACGCCACCGTCATCACCGGGTCCGGGAAGAACTCCAGCCGGCCGAGGATCGAGACCGCACCGATCACCAGCGCTCCCGGGACCGCCCCTTTCCAGCGCCTGAGGGCACACGCTGCCATACGGGGATCTCGTCCCGCCGTGGTTTACCCGTTTCGATTCGCCCCGCCGCCTGAGCAGAGGTATTATACAGCAGGAAGGTATGGAACTGCAACGGAGACGTGGCGAAAGACCGGGGAGCGACCCTCCGGGATCCGGCCTTCAGACCCGCCCACCCCTCAACCGGACCTATCATGAGCATCACAGACTACTGCCGGCGCACCGCCGCCTTCACCCGGGAGATCATGCAGCAGCCGGCGACGGCGAAGAAGGACCTCCGGTTCTCCGACCTCGGCTTCTTCCTCCGGTTCGCCCGGCCGATCTGGAGCGTGGGCGTGCTGGCCCTCGTGGCGACGGCGCTCGTTGCAGCCGCAAAGGCGGTCCTCCCCCTCAGCATCAAGTTCTTCATCGACAATGTCCTGCTCGGGGAGACCCCGACCCCCGATACCCTCATCGCAGGTGCCGGCGGGCTTCTCTCGTCGCTCAACATCCTCATCGCCGCCCTCCTGGTGCTCGGGCTCTTCACCGGCGGCATGGACCTGTTGCGGAACTACTGGACCGCCCGGTTCCGGGAAGGCTACGCCTTCAACCTCCAGACCACCCTCGTCGAGCACGTCTTGAGCTTCCCGCTCTCGTACTTCAAGTCGCAGCAGACCGGCTACATCATGTCCCGCCTCTCCGACGACGTCCAGATCCTGCAGTACACCGTCTCCCAGTACCTCCCCCAGATCGCCTCGAACGCCCTCTACGTCGTCTTCACCTTCGCCATCCTCTGCTTCCTGAACCTCCGGCTGACCCTCGTCGCCGTCGCCTTCATCCCGCTCTACCTGCTGGTCAACGCCGTCTTTATCCGGCGGATCCGTGCCGCCACCCACCGGGAGCGGGAGCGGCAGGCCTACGTCTCGCGGGACCTGCAGGAGGTGATCTCCGGCATCGACACCGTAAAGACGCACGCCGCAGAGGACCGGGAGGTGCACAGGGTCTCCGGGACGCTCAAAAACATGGTCGACGCCCGGATCAAGAACACGATGCTCTCGGCGTTCGCGGAGTACTTCAGGATCGGCACGATGTCGCTCATGCTGATCGCCGTCTTCTGGTTCGGCGGGAACGAGGTGCTCGCCGGCGCCATGACCGTCGGGGACTTCGTCGCGTTCGCGGTCTATATCGTAACGTTTGCGCCCACCGTCAACACCTTCTTCGCCTTCCCTGTCGTCATGCAGCCCGCGGCGACGTCCGCAGCCCGCCTGCACGAACTCTTCCGGATACCCGGTGAGGCGGGCACCGGGGGAGGCGGCGGGATCGTGCCCGCCGCGGTGCAGGGCCGGATCGAGTTCTCCGGTGTCCGGTTCGGCTACACGGAGGCCGAACCGGTCCTCGCGGACGTGACCTTCGCGGCCCGTCCCGGCGAGGTGGTCGCCGTCATCGGGCGGACCGGGGCCGGGAAGACGACGCTCATCAACCTGATCCTCCGGGCGTTCTCGCCGCAGGAAGGCACGATCACGCTTGACAACCACGACCTTGCATCGCTCGACCCCCGGTGGCTGCGGCGGCAGATATCGATCGTCTCGCAGGACCTCTTCCTCTTTTACACCACCATCGAGGAGAACATCCGCTACAGCAGGCCCGAGGCCACCTTCGAAGAGATCGTGCAGGCCGCCCGGAAGGCGCAGATCCACGACGACATCGTGCGGTTCCAAAACGGCTACCAGACGATCGTCGGGGAGCGCGGGATCCAGCTCTCCGTCGGCCAGCGCCAGAGGATCGCCATCGCCCGGGCGTTCCTGAAGGATGCCCCCATCCTCATCCTCGACGAGCCCACGTCGGCGCTCGACATGCAGACCGAGGACCGGATCCGCCGGACGCTCCGGGACCTGGTCCGGGACCGGACGACCATCCTCGTCTCCCACCGCCCGTCACTCCTGGAACTCGCCGACCGCGTCATCGCGATCGAGGGCGGGAGGGTGCGGGAGTGCCGGGGAGCGGATATCCCGGAAAAACCCGGCACCGACCGCATACACCTCCCTTCCGGCAGTTCCGCTGCCCCCTGATCCACCGGGCCGCAGGCTTATCGCGTGCGGCGACGCACCATATGGCATGGAGCATAAGGTAGGATGCCTGATCTGCGGCCGGGACCTCGTGTACAGCGAGGAGCCCCGCGACCTTGCGTGCGCCATCTGCGGCGAGGTCCGGAGCACCACCGCTGCCTGCGAAGCCGGGCACTTCGTCTGCGACCGGTGCCACAGCCTGGAGGCGCTCGACCTCATCGAACAGTTCTGCATCACGACGGCGCTCGAAGACCCGCTTGCCGTCGCCTGTATCCTGATGCGGAATCCGGCGGTCAGGATGCACGGGCCGGAGCACCACTTCCTTGTGCCCGCAAGCCTCATCGCCGCGTACTGCAACCACCAGGGAGAACCAGGGCGAAAGGGGCCGCTGCTCCGGCAGGCGCGTGCAAGGGCCGGTGCGGTCCCGGGAGGGGCCTGCGGAACCCACGGCACCTGCGGCGCGGCGGTCGGGACCGGCATCTTCGTGAGCCTGATCACCGGGTCGACACCCTTAAAGAAGCAGGAGTGGTCGCTTGCAAACCAGATGACCGCACGAAGCCTGATGACGATCGCCCGGCACGGTGGCCCCCGGTGCTGCAAACGCGATTCCTGGCTTGCTATCCGCACTGCAGTCACGTATCTCTCGGAACGGTTCGGCGTAACCCTCCCGTTGGAAGACCCGGTGCGGTGCGAGTACAGCGATATCAACCGCGAATGCCTGCGGGAGGAGTGCCCCTTCCACGCCGGCTACCTGACCGGGTGACCCGCGGCCCGCAGAGCGGCCGCGATGAGGAGGTAGCCGGCGACGGTCCCGATAAGCGTCGCTGCGACGGCAGCAACGCTGCTCTGCCAGTGCATGCGGCTCCACCAGCCCGCCGCACTGCCGATGAGGAAGGATGCGAAGATGACGAGGAGTTCGAGTCTGTCGAGCGCAGCCATTTGCCTGGAGAACCGTCGGTCTTCTCCGGCCATAACCGTTTGGTATTGACCGCAAGATTATACCGGCCGGCATCGATTCTATGAAGAATGTTCGTTGCCTGCCACCTCTTCCTCGGCCTCATCCTGGGCCTCGCGATCGCCGGACGCCCGGGCGACCGGCGGCTCATCGGCTTCTGCGCTCTTGGGGCCGTCCTCCCCGACCTGATCGATAAACCGGTGGGCCACCTCCTTCTTGGTGAGGCCCTCAACTCCGGACGGATATTCGGGCACGGGCTGCTCTTCGTCGCGCTCCTCGTGATCGCAGGCATCATCCTCTTGCAACAGCGCCAATCGTTCGCGCTCCTCGCGGCCGCAGCCGGCGTCCTCTCCCACCAGGTCCTTGACGCGATGTGGGCGATACCCGTCACCTGGTACTTCCCGCTCCTCGGCCCGTACGAGCCCTACGAGTTCACCGACTACTTCGGCAACGCCATCCTGGCTGAGGTTTCTTCCCTCTCGGAATGGATATTCCTCGTCGCATCGGCCGGCATCGCCCTTGCCGCCTGCCGAGGCATCCACCCCGACTCTTCCGGCATCGCCGCGACGATCGTCCGCGTCTCCATCCCGCTCGTGGGACTCCTCGCCCTCGCCTCCCTCTACGCCTGGGCGGCCGGCATCCCGGAGAGCATCCTGATGGCCGGGGCGGGGCCGGAGGATTACCTGATGCTTGCAGCGGTAGGGACTGTCGGGGTTATCGGGGCGATCCGGCACCGGGACTTCCTGGATGCCGGGTAGCGCCGTCAGGTGAGAAGGGTGATTCTATCGATGCTGCCCGGGACGGTCCTCTCGACGCGGAGCGCCGCCCTCCCCGCCGGCTTGATCTCGACGGCAAACGTCCTGTACGGCCTGTAATCGGTTCTGATATTCGGTGAGATGTTCAATGCGTACCGCTCCCTGGCCTCAAGAAGAGCGTTGGAGTCGGCGTTGAACCGCTCCTGGACACTCCATTTTCCAACCCCGGGGCAGACGTCGATGAGAGGATCGTTCTGAAAAACGATCCTCGCATGCGCCTGACCGACAATACGGATGGATACCGTGTTCATATCGATCGGCTCGCTGCCGGCGGTGAGTTCGATAGGGATGACAATGTAGTCGATGTATTCGCGAGTGCTGCTGACGCCGTAGACGGTGCCCGCCAGGGTGACGCTCGATCCTGCCTCATGGACGCCCTGATGGACGGTGGACCGGCTCTCCCCTGAGAAGAGAATGCCCGCCGTCAGGACGACATAGGCAAAGATGGCTGCAACGATGACGAACGCGATGAGCACGATCGCTGTTTCGAGCCCGGTGAATCCGGCATCAGAAGAGCTCGAGGTAGACATTCTTCCCAACCCCCGCGGGAATTGTCCTGGTCAGCGAAGCGGTCGCCCCGTCCGCAGCGGTTATGTCGAGGGTGAACGTATCTCCCCGCCGGATGCCCACGGGACCCATCTCCAGTTTCACCGCGGCGACCTCCCCTGCCTCCAGGAGGGCTCCCCCGTCTTCCGGATACCGCCAGGTTACGGTTATGGCGGGATCGCCCGGGGGAAACGTGACAAGGGCGTCCTTTGTGGCGACGGTGTAGGTGATGCGCCCCAGATCGATCGCAGCGAGATCGGTCACGGTCTCCAGGTCAAATTCTATAAAATCAAGGTTGCCCTGATTATTGTCCAGTTTGGCGATGACCGAATGTCCCGGGCGGAGAGCGGACCCGGATTCGCCAAGGGCGGAATGCATCGTCTCCTGGCTCTTCTGCGACGTGGCCATGCCCACCCCGAGAACGGCGTATGTAAAGACCGATGCGACAACGACAAAGGCGATGAAGACGATAGCCGCCTCGAGTCCCGTAAAAGCCTGCTCGTCCCTGTCTTCCCGGGGCATATCATTACAGGTTGACCGCGATTTGATTAAAGGATACTGGTTTTCTCCTGAGGATACGAGAAAACGTGGCGACCACGGACCCGGTTGAGGCGGACCCAGAGGGGAAGCCTTCCCGGGAGCGTCCGCTACCGCGACAGGGGCCTCCTCCCGGAGAACATATTTATAGCATGCGTTTTTATGAGGGTAACAGAATGATGCCTGAAGCCATCTCAGAGTTCCTCACCCGGTTCCAGCGCCGTGGACTTCCCGGAGTGAGCCGGTTTATGGTCCCGGTCAGCAACTGCCTCGCCGCGGCGAAGGAAGAGCCTGCCGGCGGCATCTTCTCCCGGGTCCTGACCGTCATCCTCGTTGCCGCCGTCCTCGTTGCCGTTACCGTGACGGCCTACATCGCCGTTGTCCCCAAAGAGGGCGAAAAGTTCACAGAATTTTATATCCTCGGGCCGAAAGGGAAGGCGGCCGACTACCCCACCGAGTTCATGGCCGGGACGCCGCAGACGGTCATCATCGGGATCGGGAATCACGAGTATCGCGACATCACCTACACGGTGGAGACGTTTGCCGTAGAGAGCAGGTTCGATGCCGCGACAAACCAGACGATAGTCACCTCTGCGACACTCATCGACCGGTTCTCCATCGCGGTGCCGCATAACCAGACCGTAGAGCAGCCCTACACTTTCCGGATCCATGATCCGGATACGAACCGGATCGAGTTCCTCCTCTTTGCACAGACACCTCCCGAAGATATCCCGGAGAGCAGCCTTATCGAAGCCGGTTACCGTAACCTGCACCTCTGGCTGCTGGTGCACGGATAGGAAGTGAGCCAGCTGCAGAGTGCTTCCAAAAATTTATCCATTTAGACGGCATAAGGTTCTTCGGGGTACAAGGATGAAACGCGAGATTCTGGTCGCCTCCCTTCTGCTCATAGCGGTTATCGTGGCCCCTGCAGCGGCTTTCAGCGCTGACCACCTTCAGATAACCGTGAACGAGGATGGGAGCGCGGACATTACGTTCAACTACACCCTCTCGTGGATTGAGAGGGTTGCCGTCTTCTTCAAGATCACCCAGCCGGAGCAGGAACTGAAATCCGCTCTTGAAGGATCGCTGGGGGTTCCCGTAACAGTGACTTCGGCCGAGAGCGACGTCGCCTCGTTCTCTGTTGAGAGGTTTGCAAAGATCAGCGATGCCGCCGGCGGGAAAGCCTACTCGACGCCGGGCCTCGACTTCACCGAGGCACAGGATGTCCTCAACAGTTACTGGTTTGCGCCGCTGGTCAAGGCCGACTTCTCCCCGGATCTGACAGTCGTCCGGTTCCCGGGCGGCCACGAAGAGACCTTCACCGACCAGAGTGCCATCCCGGCTCTCTCTCACACGGTTGAGTGAACCGGACCTTACAATCCCTTCTTTTTCGTATACTCTCTTACTGCGGGACCGTTACCTGGATTCTGCAGTATAGGACACCGTTTCGTGGCCCCGGGTGCTGGAGCCGGATCTTCCCCGGCCCCCCCTGGGCCCAATACTTCGCTCATTTTAGCACCTGGCAACAGTGGCCCGCATGAAACGCCCGCTCCATCACGATGAAGGGGTGTTCGGGGATCGTGTTCGACTGATGTCCTTTTTCAAAAAATGGTGATAGTATTACTTTTTCGTTTCAAGCTGTTTCACCGAGTCAAGTGCCTCGTCTGGAGTAAGAACAGGTTCAAGACTGTCCACGAGAATAAAGGGTGCCCAGCTTGAGGTTGAAATCATAATTTCTTTCTCATCCCCGTCCCGGATCGAATAGCCGTTGAAACTGGGAGAGATTCCCCATTCTGTCAGCACACCCGTCTTCATTTCAGCTTTCACTCGTTCGAGCAGCGTGTGCCAGAGCTTCATCCGCT
>DAOSER010000094.1:1186-8273 GCA_035363235.1 Methanoculleus sp. | reverse complement strand
GGCGACGAGGTCAGGGAGCGGATGGAGGGGCTCGTCCACCGCGAAGACCTCGAGGCCGCGATCCGGCGCCACCTCCCCGAGCCCCTTCCCCGGTGAGGGATCACCTCCCCGGGAAGCGCCCCTCAAGATACCCGTAGATCCGCTTCACCCTGCGGGCTACCGTCTTCCACCCTTCTTTTCGCATAACCGGGCCGTCGCGAAGTTTGATGTGCGAGATCCGGATCCGCCGGCCTGCGAAGGTGTAGGTCTCCCCGACGACGAACTCGTCCTCGCCGTCGGCGGTCTGGTAGAGCGGGAGGGTCGTGCGCCCGGTGTGAATCGACGCCTTCACCACGACCTGCTCGATCCCGCGGGTCCAGAGGGCCGTCACCTCCCCGGCCTTCGCCCGGCGGACCCGCTTTACTCCGGCCTCGATGCCGGTGACCTCGACTCCGAAGACCTCATCTTCGCACTCCGCGACAATCCGGTCGCCGAGGGAGACGACCTCGTCCTCGAGCATCTCGACGCTGCAGACCCGGGACTCCGTCTCCCTGCTCACGATGGCCTTGATGATGAGGATCTCGGGTTCCGGGGGCTTCGGGATCCGGTGGACCTGGCCGCACTCACTACACTGCACCACCAGTTCGGCGGCTTCCCGGAGAATCTGGTGTTCGCACTCCTCTTTACAGACGGGGCAAACGATGCTAATCATTCATTAGCAATAGCATCCCTCTCCTAATAAGCATGAAGGCGAGGGATATCGTGCGGGCACGGGGGCACCCGCTGGTCCAGGGAGCGCACCGGACGACGTTTGAGGTGACAAAAGACGAGACACTGACCGAGACCGGCGACTGCATCATCGGCGTCGCCGCCGACAAGGGCGCTGCAGACCTCGATCCGGGCCTCAAAGCGCTGCTCCGCGACGACCGGGCGGTGCTCACGGCCCGGCTTACCACGGGGGGCGAGACCGTCGAGGTCCGCTCGAGGGGCAGCGCGGCGTTCACCCTGGACCATCCTAGGGACCTCGTCTGGCGGCGAAGCGACTTCATCTCCGACCGGACCGTGGGCATCAGCTCCGACCGGGTCGCGGCCTCCCTCCCACGGGGGTTTATCGAGGCGCTCCGCCGGGGGGAGGAACTGGTCGTCGAACTCGAGGTGGAGATACCCGACGATCCCTGAGCCCCCCTCTCACCGGGCGTCCCGCATCCCGTCCCGGATCTCGCCGAGCACCAGCACGCCGATTCCGAGGAGCAGAACGGCCGCGAAGAGCCCGACAACCAGGACCACTCCCGTCGGGAGACCGCCCAGAAGATCCAGGATCACGACGACGCCCACAGCAAAGACTATTATTACCGCCCACGCCTTCTCGTCTACCATGATGCATGGTGCGCCGCTCCGTGCGATATACGCTTTGAAAGGAGTCCGCGATCGCGACCGGTTCCCGAACGCGTATGCCCGCCCGCAATGCCGCCAGGGATAGGTTTATGCGTTCAGGGTGCAGGAAACTGGTCAGGTATGCAACCACTCACCCCGGCGCTCGAAGACCTTCTTGAAGACCTGGAGGAACTCGATCGCCTCCTCCGTCCGATCAGAGCCGGAGAAGGAGCCGTTCCCGCAGAAGACCTGCTCCTCCAGAAATCTCGCCTTGCCGAGATCTACGATCTGGTCGATGAGTTGATCGCCGGCATCCGGAGCGTCGACGCCGGCTGCCGGCGCTACCGCGACCGGTTTGTCCGCCTCCCGGTCTGCTGCCTCTGCACCGGGACGGACGGTGTCATCCTGGAGGCGAACCGGGCGGCGGGCACCCTCTTCGGTCGTGCTCCCGACCTCATGCAGGGCACCCCTCTCGACGCGTATCTCAACCCGGAAAATATCCCGGCGTTCCGGTCGGCGGTTGCAGCGCTCGGCCGGGGTGAAGAGGTCCCGGTGCAGGAGTTTTCTCTCGTCCGGGCCGATGGAACCCTCATTCCGGCTACCGTGGCGGTCTCGGCATCGTACGGCCCCGGCGGCGGTGCGCCTGAACTCCTCTGGGTGTTCCGGGAAGCATCCGGGCAGAAAAGGGTAGAATAGGCTGTCCGGCGGCGGACCGGGCCCTACCGGTCCCGGCCGAGTTCCGTGAGTTTCATCTCGGCCGTGCCGAGGAGGTCTTCGCACTGTTTGACGAGGAGCGCCCCCCGCTCGTAGATGGCGATGCTCTCCTCAAGGCTCGTATCGCCGTCTTCGAGTTTCCGGACAATCCTCCGCAGTTCTTCCAGCATCGCTTCAAAGGTCTCTGTCATACGTTATCTCCTCCACGACGGCGCTCGCCCGGCCGTCCTTCATTCTCAGCGCCACGCGGCCGCCCGGTTCGAGGTCGCCGACACTTCTCGCGATATTCCCGTCCGCCTCGACGATGCAGTAGCCCCGGTCGAGGACGGCAAGCGGGTTTTGCCCCGCGAGGCCTGCGCGGATCTCCGCGAGGGCGGCACGCTCCCGCTGCACCCGGGAGAGCGCCGCCCGCCTGAGCAGTTCCTCGTGCTCCGCGAGGCGCTGCATCCGTTCGTTGATGCGGCGTGCGAGCCGCCGGGGGTGCATCCGGCCCCGTAGGTCCTCGACCTCGTTTTGTGAGGCGGCGAGGCGGCTGCGGAGGAGCGCTTCCATCCTCTCGGCGCACCCGGCAAGTTCCCGCAGCACCTGCCGGCGTTCCGGCACCGCCCGTTCCGCCGCCGCGGACGGCGTCGGCGCCCGGAGGTCTGCGGCAAAGTCGCAGAGGGCGGTGTCCACCTCGTGCCCGACGGCGCTGATCACCGGTGTCCCGCACCCCGCGACCGCCCGCACGACGTCCGGGTGGTTGAAGGGGAAGAGATCCTCGAAACTCCCTCCCCCGCGCCCGACGATGATCACGTCAACGAGCCCGTCGATCCGCCGGATCGCCTCCGTGATCTCGATATGCGCCCCCTCGCCCTGGACGGCCGTCGGAGAGAGGACCACCTCGGCCGGATACCGCCGGGAGATGACCGAGAGGATATCCTGCAACGCCGCGCCGGTCCGGGAGGTGACCACGCCGATCCGCTGCGGGAATGCGGGCAGGGGGCGTCTCCGTCCGGGATCGAAGAGCCCGTCAGCGTCGAGTTCCTGTTTCCAGCGCTCGACCATGAGATGGCGCTCACCGAGGCCCGCCGGGTGCATCTCCCGGACGATGAACTGGTACCTGCCCTGGGGTTCGTAGACCTCCACGGACCCCCAGGCGAGGACATCCATCCCGTCTCTCGGCTCGAACCTGAGTTCGGATGCGTAACTGCGCCACATGGCGCAGTTGATCAGCGCGGAATCCCTTCCGTTTCCTTCAACTAGCGAGAAGTAACGGTGGCCGGAGGTGTGGTCTCTGTAGTTGGTCACCTCCCCCCGCACCCAGATCTGGTGCAGGCAGGCGTCGTCAAGGAGGCTACAGATGAGCCCCGAGACCTCTGAGACCGCGAGAATTGGGGTGCCGAACCGCTCCGGACTGGTGGAATGACCGCCGAGCATCATCACAATCTATTAGACCGATGGCTTATATCAAGTAGTGTTATGGGCCGTTTCGCCGTCTCGACCATGTTCTTCCACGAGTATCCCTGCGACCATATCTTCGACTATATCGCCGAATCCGGCCTGGATTCGCTTGAATTCTGGGTCGAGACGCCGCACTTCTGGCTTCGCGATCGCCCCGAAGGCGAACTTATGGGGTGCATCGCCGACCACCCGGAACTCTCGCCGATCACCGTCCACGCCCCGTCGCTGGACTTAAACCCCTGCTCCATCAACCCGCGGGTCGCTGAGATCTCGGTCGACTACACCATCGAAGCAATCCGGATGGCCGACCGGATGGGAGCCGGCGTGGTCACCGTCCACCCGGGGAGAAGGACGGCGAAACGGCATCCGAGCGCCTACGATTACCGGCGGTTCGAGAGTTACATCGCCCGGCTTCGGGAGGCTGCGGAGGGGGCGCGGGTGAAGGTGGCGATCGAGAACCTGGAGCCCCGGGTCAACGCCCTGCTCTACAAGGCGGATGATGCGGCCGAGATGCTCGAACGGGAGCCGTGGCTCTGGTTCACCCTCGATATGGGGCATGCCATGATGACTTCCTGCGACGAGGCGTTCCGGTTCATCGACCTCTGCATCGATCGGATGGTGAACGTCCACGTCAGCGCCCTCGGTGGAAACGGGCGGCCCCACCACCCCATCCACAGCGAACCGGGAGCGTTGCGGGTGCTTGCGGAACTCGCCGACCGGGGCTACAGCGGATACCTCACGCTGGAGCTCGAAGACATGGTCTTTCCCGGGGCGCTCTCCTCTGAGGAGAAGGTCGTGCTTCTTTCCCGGGAATCGGAGGCGATGCGAGAGGTATTCTCGTGAAGCGCTGGTTTTATAACATCTGCCCACGACATAATTCATAAAATCCCGGCAATCAATCAATACCGGATGCTGCCGCTGGATGCGGCGTGGAGTAAATGGTAGTCGTAGACCTTCTAACCATAGAGATCATTTTATTCATTGTTTGTCTGCTCTTATCGGCTTTCTTCTCAAGTTCGGAAGTCGCTCTCATATCGATAACCCGGGCGAAAGTCCGCGCCCTCTTAAACCAGGGCAAAAAAGGAGCGAAAGCACTCGATACGCTGAAACGGTCGACCGACGCCCTCCTGATCACTATCCTGATCGGGAACAACAGCGTCAACGTGGCCGCAGCATCGCTCGCGACCGCGATCGCCATCGGCATCTACGGTGACGTCGGTATCGGGATAGCGACCGGGGTCACGGTCATCCTGATGCTGGTCTTCGGGGAGATCGGGCCGAAGATGTACGCCTCCCGGCATACCGAGACGCTCGCGCTCGCTGTCGCCCGGCCGATCCTCTACCTCTCAAGGGTGCTCTACCCGGTGCTCTGGGTCGCAGACCGCATCAAGCGGCAGTTCGCCTTCAGGCCCGGCGTGACCGAGCCGGTCGTCACCGAGGAAGAGATCAAGGAATGGATCGACGTCGGCGAGGAGGAGGGCACCATCGAGGAGGAGGAGCGGGATATGCTCTACTCCGTGCTGCGCTTTGGGGACACGACGGTCCGCGAGGTGATGACGCCCCGGGTGGACGTCGTCATGCTCGAGGATACGAGTACACTCGAGAACGCCCTCTCCATCTTCAATGAGACGGGCTTCTCCCGGATCCCGGTCTACCACGAGCAGATCGACAACGTCATCGGGCTCTTGAACGTGAAAGACGTCTTCTCGGCGGTATTCCGCCAGCAGACGAGCGCGACGATCGGAAACCTGATGTATGAACCCTACTTCGTCCCCGAGAGCAAGAAGATCGACGAGCTCTTAAAGGAACTTCAGGTGAAGAAGCAGCACATGGCGGTCGTCCTCGACGAGTACGGGTCGTTTGCCGGGATCGTGACTGTCGAGGATATGCTCGAAGAACTGGTCGGCGAGATCATGGACGAGTTCGACGAGGAGGAGCCCGAGGTGCAGCAGATCGAGGAAGGCGTTTACCTGGTCGACGCACGAGCGTGGGTGGAGCACCTCAATGAGGACCTAGAGTTATCCCTCCCGCTGACGGATACCTACGAGAGCATCGGCGGGCTCGTCATCGACCGGCTTGGGCACATCCCCCGCCGCGGCGAGGTGGTCAGGGTCGAGGAGAGCAACATCACGCTGGTGGTGATGCAGATGCGGGGCCGGCGGATCGTCAAGGTGAAACTAATCACCGCACCCACGGTTGTGCCGGAGGGTTCCCGGTAAGGTATCAGGGAAAATGATAGCATGAAACCAGAAACACCAGTTCAAAAGAAACGGATTGCAGTGCTCGCCTCGGGGAGAGGGTCGAACTTTCAGGCGGTGATCGACGCCGTTGCGGCCGAAACGATCCCGGGTATCTGCGTCGGCCTCGTTACCGACAACCCCGGGGCGTACGCGATAGAGCGGGCGAGAAGCGCCGGCATCCCGGTGACGGTCGTCGACTATGCGCGGTTCCCCTCGAAGGCCGCATACGAGGAGGCGCTTTTATCCGCCATGCGCGGCTGCCGGGCGGACCTCTTCGTCCTCGCCGGCTACATGCGGATCCTCGGGGCCGGGATCGTCCGCGAGTTCTCGGGCCGGATGATGAACATCCATCCCGCCCTGCTCCCGGCGTTCTCCGGGCTGCACGCGCAACGGCAGGCGATCGAGTACGGGGTGAAGGTCGCGGGCTGCACCGTCCACCTGGTGGACGAGGGGATGGATACCGGCCCCATCGTCATCCAGCGGTGCGTGCCGGTCCTCCCGGACGACGACGAATCGACGCTCGCCGACCGGATCCTCGCCGAAGAGCACGAAGCCCTCCCGCTCGCCGTGAAACTCTTCTGCGAAGACCGCCTGGTGGTCACCGGCCGGCGGGTGCAGGTCCGCTGACCTCCGGCCATCACCCTCTTATATATCCTTCCGCCTCCAATCTCAAGACCCACCATTGATACGGATCGCACCATGGCAGATACTACACGAAAATCAGGCTCCCGGAGACTCGCCCGTGAGAGGATTGCCGTCCTCTTTGCACGTGCTGCGGAGTTTTACCCGGAAAATCCCACCTGGAGCAACCGCTGTGTGGAACTGGCCCGCAAGATCGGCATGCGTCATCGGATACGAATTGAACGGCCGCTGAAACGCCGTTTCTGCCGCCGGTGCAACACCTACCTGGTCCCGGGATCGAACGCCCGGGTCAGGGTTCACCGGGGCCGCGTGGTCGTCACCTGCCTTGCCTGCGGGCACCGGTCACGGTATCCGGTCGGGAGGCCTCAACCATGAAGAAAGAGTCCTTCCAGGACCTCAAGCCCACCATCTGGGTGGGAAAACGGGGCGTCACAAGCGTTATGATCGAGGAGATCCGGCGCCAGCTCAAAGACCGGAAGGTCGTCAAGGTGAGGTGGCTGCGAAACACCGAGGTCGATCCCGAGGAGGTGGCGGCATCGGCCGGTGCGGTTCTCGTTGAGGTCCGGGGGCGGACGCTTGTCCTCACGGAGCGGCGAGGTGCCTCTCCCGGACGCGGTTCTCGAAATATATAAAACATCACTGGACGAATATGTAAAGACTGTTAGCGATAGTGAGGTTCATCTATGACGACTGTA
>DAOSER010000094.1:0-1150 GCA_035363235.1 Methanoculleus sp. | reverse complement strand
CTTCATCCGGCAGGTGGCAGAAGAACTCAAGAAAAACCCGCAGATTCAGCCCCCTGACTGGGCCGCTTTTGCGAAGACGGGGGTACATAAAGAGATGCCCCCCGAGAACGACGACTGGTGGTATGTGCGTGCTGCGGCGGTTCTCCGGCGTATCTACACCGACGGCCCGATTGGCATCCAGAGGATGCGCTCCGTCTACGGCGGCAAGAGCGACCGGGGTTCGTCTCCTTCCCGGTTCCGGCGGGGAAGCGGCTCGATCGTCCGAAAACTCTTCCAGCAACTTGAAGATGCCGGGTACGTCGCCCACGCAAGCGAGGGGCGCACGGTCACCGCGGCCGGCAGGTCCTTCCTCGACAACGTCGCGAACGACCTGAAGACCCAGGCCGCCACGGTTGCGCCGGGTCTTGCGAAATACTGATCCGGGAGGCATGGTGATGGTAGACGACGAACTCGCGGAACTCCGCCGCCGGAAGATGGAACAGATGCAACGGCAGGCGTTGGACCAGCAGGCCGTGGAGGAAGAGGCAGCACGCCAGCAGCAGATGGATGCACAGATCCGCGCCGCCCTCATGGAGATCCTCGAACCTGAAGCGAGGGAGCGGCTCAATACCATCAAGTTGACCCGGCCGGAGTTTGCGAAAGCGGTCGAGCAGCAGCTGGTGATGCTCGCACAGAGCGGCAGGATCCGGCAGCGGATCACCGACGAGCAGTTGAAGGCCCTGCTTGCCCAGCTGACGCCGTCGAAGAAAGAGTTCAGGATTACGCGGAAGTAATGGAAGCGGGTGTGCTCTTCTCAGGAGGGAAAGACAGTTCGCTCGCGGCAATCATGCTCGCGCGCGATTACGGCGTGGAACTGAATACCTGCGTATTCGATCCCGGCCGCGAGGTCCCGGAAGTGCGGGCTGCAGCGGCCGCTCTGGACCTTCCCTTCAAGAAGAGGGTGCTTGGAAGAGATCTCCTTTCCGAGGCCGTCGACCTGCTTTTAACATGCGGATACCCGAACGACGCGATCGATATGGTCCACCGGGCGGCGGTCGAGGCCCTCTCCCGCGAGTATGCGGTGGTCGCCGACGGCACCCGCCGGGATGACCGGGTTCCCCGGCTCGAGCGGTCCGAGGTGCAGCACCTGGAGATGACCACCGGCTGCTCC
>DAOSER010000093.1:0-8390 GCA_035363235.1 Methanoculleus sp. | reverse complement strand
TGGCGATGAGCGACTGATGCGCGTCCCTAAGCGTGGTATCGGTGATATTGAGTGAATCTGATTTGGCAGCACACATCGAATTTTGCACCTCGAAGGGCTGAGAATTTATCAATAAAGCCTCTACAAAATTCATCCTAATAATATAAAAACGTCGCGAAGAGGGAGAGTCGATAAAAGGACGGGTATTAAGGCCATTATTGAGGCCAGGACGTCCCCGGGCTCCGTTCTGAATAGGGGACAGATCCGACCCCCAACCGTGTACCCCCGTACCACCAGCAGCCGTGCGAGCTCGTCGGACCGCCGGATCTCTGTGACGATAAGGTTGACGGCGAGCGGGACAATCGAGCGCACACCGGGCTGGATCCCCTTCAGCGCCATGGCAACCCGCATCTGCTCGATATCCTGCCGGATCACAGCGAGGCCGGAAATTCCCATCTCAGCGACGAGCCCGACCTCGAACCCCACCCGGTTCCCGAGGGCCCAGACCGCCACGTCAAGCATATCTCCATCCTCCGTCGCGGCATACGCCCACGCCGCAAGGAGGAGGATCACGGTCATCCGGAAGAAGTAGGAGAGCCCCGCGCCGCCGCCCCACGAGGAGACGAGCGCCGTTAGGGCGATCATCACGATGAGGGGGAGAAACACCCCCGGCCGCGGGAGAGCCTTCGTGCGCGGGGTAAAGAGCAGCCACCAGGCGAGTGCGGCGGCGGCTCCTGCCGTGCTCGCGAACGCTGCGAGCGAGAGGAGGGCGACGGAAAGAAGCCTCAGCCGCGGATCCTGCATAGCGCCTCCCGGGCGTCGGAGAGCCTGATGTTCTCCGGATGGGCCCCCTCTCTCAGGGCATACGCGAGGTAAGGCGGGGCATGCCGCCAGGAGAGGATCGCGGCGGGTACCCTGCCGCGCTCCGTGAGAACGCCGTCCTCCATCTCCCAGATCGTGTCCACCCGGGGGAGGACCGCGCGCTCGTGCGAGAAGATGATCGTGATCCCCAAACCACGCTCCTCAATCATCCTGCAGGTCTCCCTCTTCGCAACGCAGTCGAGAGAACTGAACGGCTCATCCAGTATCAGCAGGTCGGGGTTTTGCATCACGGCGCAGGCGAGCGTCAGCCGCCTGAGTTCGCCACGGGAGAGGTGGAAGGGGTCGTCCTCCTCCCGGCCGAGAAGGTCCGCCCGGAGAAGCACGTCCTCCGGGGCAAGCCCCCAGGAACGGACCTCCCCGGCAACGGTCGGGCAGGTGACGTGGTGCTCGGGGAACTGCAGCAGGAGCTGCACCGACGAGACGCCGTGCCGCCGGACGGCGCCGTTTTCGGGCCGGAGCAGGCCGGCGAGCAGGAGGGCGAGCGTCGACTTCCCGCCCCCCACCGGCCCGCTGACCAGGTGCACGCCCTCACCGAACGTGCCGCTGCCCTGGAGGGTGAACGGGCCACGTGAGAAGACGAGATCTATAAGATCGACCCTCACCGGCAAACCCTCCACATGGTCGGGTAGAAGCACGTCTCTTTGAGCGCGTAGAAGACCTTCTCCGGCGTACCATGGTATCGGACCCGACCGTTCGTCATGAAGAGGACGTAGTCCGCGGTAGCCGCGGTGTCCATCGACTGCGTGCACCAGAGGATATGGGCCGCCTTGCTCTCCTGCACAACGCGGGAGACGCGCTCCGCCGTTCCGGCATCAAGGTGCGAGTCGGCCTCGTCCAGGACGAGCACCTCGGGGTTATCGACGCAGGCCGCGGCCAGCGCGACGAGGGCTTTCTCCCCTCCGGAGAGGGACGAGACCTTCCTGTCGAGGAGGTGGAGGATGTCGACCACCTCCGCGGCCGCCCTGACCATCCCGTCCGTCTCGGAGCAGGGGCGGTGGCGGAACCGGGGCGTCGACGCGATCTCGTCGTAAACCCGGGAGAAGAGGAGCGTCTGGTCGGGGAACTCCCCCACCCAGCCGACCTTCACGGCGGACGGCGGACGGCAGAGGAGCCGAACCGTTCCCGCATCGGGCTCCTCGATGCCGGCAGAGACCGCTAGAAGCGTCGTCTTGCCGCTCCCGTTCGGCCCGATGACGGCGATATGGCGCGCGTCCAGCGCGAGGTCGGGGATGTCGAGCAGCCGGTGGCGGAGTTCGGCGATACGGATCATGCCACCCGTTTTCCTATGGCGTATGCCGCCGCGACCTTTACGACGGCACCGACGACGAACGGTGCGACGCCGACAAGGATTGCCTGGTAGAGCGAGAGCGACGCCGAGAAGACGAGCCATGCAACGCCGAAGGTGTAGGTGAGACCGGTCGCCGCGATCAGCCCCGCGATCCGTGACGTCGGCGACTCATGCTCGTAGGCGAGCCCGGCGACGAGAGCGGCAGGGATGAAACCGACCAGAAATCCCCCTGTCGGCCCGAGGAGCACCCCGAGGCCCGCCATGCCGTTATGGTAGACCGGGAGGCCCGCCGCCCCGAGGAGGACGTAGAGGGCGACGGGGATCGCTCCGTAGCGCTTCATGACGATCCCGGATAGCAGGACGAAAAGCGTCTGGAGCGTGAGCGGAACCGGGGGGAGCGGGATGGAGATCCAGCTCCCGGCGGCGATCAACGCGACGAACGTACTACTGTAGGCGAGGATCCGGGCGCGATGCATCATGTCAACCAATCTATATTGGATGGTTGACAAGAAAAATCCTGTCAATGCGCGAAGCGATGATGGATAACTCTAACGAACTGCTGCACACAACCCGGGGTAATTCCGTTACTGATGACGAGTCCCGGAGCCCGATGATTCAAAAAGTGTACGGGTGTTGACCGGCAGGTCAGAGCTGGAAACAATCCCCGGCGATAACCCGCTCTACCTTCCCGTTGTCCTTGCGGATGATCAGGGCGCCGTGCGCATCGATATCGATGGCCTCTCCCGTAAAGGTCTTGTTGACGGTCTTGATGGCCACCCGGTGGTCGAGCGTCAGCGAGAGGCTCTTCCATTCGCGGATGATGGAATCGTACTCGGCGTCCTCGAGTTGCTGGTAACGCAGTTCGAACTCCCGCAGGACCCGGGCAAGCAGCGCCACGCGGTCGACCTTGTGGCCGGCCTCGACCTGGAGTGTGGTCACCGTCTCCCTCAGGTTCGACGAGAGCTCGTCGAGAGAGACGTTCGCGTCGATCCCGATCCCGAGGAGGGCGTAGTGTACGGTATCCGCCTCTGCGCTGAGTTCCAGAAGCAATCCGGCGACCTTTTTGTCCCCGATGAAGATGTCGTTAGGCCACTTGATGAGCGCACTGATGCCGTACTCCTTGCGGATAGCGCGGGCAATCGCAATCGATCCGGCCATGGTGATCATGAAGAGGTGGTCGAGCGGGATCTTTGGCTTTAAGAGAATGGTGGCCCAGATGCCGCCGCCAGGCGAGACCCAGGCACGTCCGAGCCTTCCCACCCCGCCGGTCTGCTCCTCGGCGATGATCACCATGCCGTGCAGTTTTTCAGGATCGGTTTCATCGGCAAGTTTCTTCGCGACCCAGCTCGTGGAAGCGGTGCTGTCGAAGTGGCGGATCTGATTTCCGATAGCCCGGGTGCGGAGCTGCTTGCGGATCTCATACGGGAGGAGCCTGTCGGTCTTCGCTTCGAGGCGGTAGCCCTCCGCCCGCGACGATGATATACTATATCCCAGCCTCCGCAGTTCGCGTATCTGTTTCCAGACAGCCGATCGAGTGATGCCCAGTTGCTCTGCAATCCGTTCTCCCGATACCGGGCCGGGCGATTCTTCGAGAATCTTCAGTACGTTGATTGCCGTATCCTTCATGTCCATTACCTTTTCTCTGTAGGCGGCTCAGTCGGGAGTGGACGCAGATCTTCGCCGCGCACCTGTTTTCGGATCCCCGCGTTCTGCTCCATGAAACCTGCCAGATCAAAGATGCCGGTCACATCGACGATGCCGATTGCACCGATTGCCCTGCCTTCGTCGTCCCTTACCGGCGCTACAACTACCGGGATACCTTTGTAAGGGCCGCCTGGAGGCCGGACTCTCTTTGTGACATTCTCCTCGAGGACCTCCTCGAGGATGGGGCCCGTATAGGCCTCGTCGATGACCTTCCCCTCCTCAATCCGGATTCCGGGATAGTCGCGGGATCGCGCCGTGACAGGCAGACGGCCAAGCAGATCATGGAGACAGATCATGACGGGAGCGAGATCACGCGCTCTTGAAGAGACAGAGATGACATATTGCTCCATGGTCGTATCCCTACTTTCCATCATGGTTTATCTAAAATAATGTTTCCCTCTCACTGCATGAAAACTCCTTCAAGAATTCCCGTGAGGGATACTCATGGATGCTTGAGATCAGGATCACGCCGTCGCCGACCGCCTTCCCGATAAGAAGCGCCTCGCCTGCTGCAGAGGCAGCAAGCGTTTCGCCGCCTTGGGTCGGGAATGAGCCGTCGCACTCGACGGCGGTAAGGTCGTATTCGGAGAAAAGGACGTTGTAGTCGCTCTCTCCGGTGAAGTGGACGGCACGCGGCCCGTATGCGAACGAGTAGGTCACCGGGAACGGGAGCCAGTCGTAGGCATCTTCCCGGCAGCATCCCGCGCCGAAGACCAGCAGCCTGCCGCCGTTCTCAACAAATCGCCGGATACGCCCGCTTGCAGCCCGAAGAGCCGGGAGGAGGTTTGAGTAGGCGGGGTTCGCAAACCCCGTCGGCACGATGAGCGCAACAAACCTCCCCCGCCAGAAGGGGGAGGCGAGCATATGGGGAGTGACCATCTCGCAGCAGGCGCCGCAGTCCTCGATGAGCCGCGAGAACATGAGAGGGCTGTCCCAGAGCAGCCCGGTCTTGCAGGTCACCCCTTGATCACCCCGAGCGGTTCAAGCCGGGAAACGATGTTCGAGATGCTCGCTTCGTGCACGACGCGCACCACTTCCCGGCTCGGCTTGTAAACTTCAGGTGCCTCCTCCGCGAGGACCGAATCGCTGTGAGCACGCACCAGGATGCCTTCTCCTGCGAGGTGCTCCCGGAGTTCCTTCCCGCGGACCTCTTTCTTCGCTTTCGATCGGCTGAGCACTCTCCCCGCGCCGTGGCAGGTGCTCCCGAAGGTCTTCTGCATCGCAGTCGCTGTGCCGTGGAGGAGATAGGAGGACGTCCCCATGCTCCCGGGGATGATCACCGGCTGCCCGACCGCGGCATACTCCCGGGGGATGCCCTCCGCTCCCGGACCGAACGCCCGTGTCGCGCCCTTGCGGTGGACGCAGACCTCCATCGAGGCGCCGTCGACGTCGTGGCGCTCGAACTTGGCGACGTTGTGCGCGACGTCGTAGATGAGCCGCATCTCGCCGTAATCGATCCCGAACAATTGTGCGAATACTTTCCTCGCTTCGTGCGTGATGACCTGCCGGTTTGCCCAGGCATAGTTTGCAGCGCAGACCATGCCGCCGTAGTAGGCGCGGCCTTCCGGGGAATCGATAGGGGCGCAGGCAAGCTGCCGATCGGGGAGTTGTATCCGGTATTTCGCGAGCGCACCTTCGAGCGTCCGCAAATGATCGGTAGCGACCTGGTGGCCGAGGCCCCGTGAGCCGCAGTGGACCATGAAACAGACCTGCCCTTCGGCGATCCCGAAGGCCTTCGCCGCTTCGGGGTCGATGATCTCCTTTGCCGCCTGAACCTCCAGGAAATGGTTCCCCGCGCCGAGTGTCCCGATCTGTGGCACGCCCCGCTGGCGCGCCTTGGCGCTGACCGCTCCCGGGTCGGCGCCCGGCATCGCCCCCTCGCCCTCACACCGGACGAGATCCGCTTCGGTGCCGAGCCCGCGTTCAACAACCGCCCACCGTGCACCGTCGACCATGACCCCGGTCAGTTCTTTGTTCGAGACCCGCATTGTGCTCTTTGCACCCACACCGGTCGGTACGGCGTTAAAGAGCCGCTCGATGAGTTCCCGCTTCTTACCGGCGAGATCGGCCTCGGTCAGGGGTGTCGTGATCAACCGGACACCGCAGTTGATGTCGAACCCGACCCCGCCGGGAGATATGATCCCCTCGGTCATGTCGAACGCAGCGACACCACCGATGGGAAACCCGTATCCCCAGTGGATATCAGGCATGGCGAGCGAGTTCTTCACGATCCCCGGGAGCGTCGCGACGTTCGCGAGCTGCCTGACCGCCCCCTCTTCAAGCGTCTCTGCCAGTGTTCGGGAGAGGAAGAAACGTCCCGGTACCCGCATATTGGGGACGTATCCAATAGGAACCTCCCATTCGAGGTCCCCGATCTTATTGATTCCGGTAAGCATAACAACCCCTCAAATATCGAAGATGATCTCCACCACATAACCCTCTTCTTCTTTAACGATTTCGAGCCCGAAGTAGGATATACCCTTGACAATTGTCCCCGCAGAGTGCCGTGCAGGGTCAAAGGGCTCGCCTCTGAGAACGGCGGAAAGCCGGGTGCCCCGAAGATCGACGTCGAAAGTGCAGAAGACGGTGTTTTCGACCTCGGTGATGAAGAGCAGTTCCGAGAGGTAGTCGATGAGGAGAGACTCGAGATTCTCCGCCTCGAGAGAGACCTGCCGTTCGATACCCCGGTCCTCACAGGGGCCGTACATCACGTGGAACATGGCCCGGCCTGCATCGGCAAAGATCTCGTTTATGGTCGCGCCCCGCACCCGCATGAGTACGTCGGCGGTATGCTCCAGTTCTTCGAAACTCATGGTCTAGAAGTCATCGTAGAATATAGGGATCATTCCCCTGTGAATAGCTTCGATGTAGCGGGCCTGGTACTTCGAGATATAAACGGTATAATCGCCGACCGGAATCTGCAGATCGGTCACCTTCGGAGGTTTGACCGATGTCGGCAGGAGAATCGGTCCGCTGCAGGATGTGCTCACTCTGAAATCGCGTTTTCTCTTGAGAACGTACGTTCGGACATCCTCCGTGACATATATGCTCCGTGATGGTCCTGACTCCCCAACGTCACTCTGCATGATAATCCTCCATATTTGTTCTGGAGTGTAAAAAAGAGGTATGGTTTTTGAATGCTACGTTACCCCGAGGATCTTCGCCACCACGTCCACGTACTGGTCTTTCAACTCGTAGATGGTGTTCGTCCCCTCTGCGTTCCGCCTCACGTGCAGGATGCCTATCCGGGATGCGATGATGCCTACCATGGACGCGATGGAGTGGTAACTGATCGAGAACTGCTTCTGCAGTTTCTCATAGATCTGAGGTATGGTGAGTGATTTTACTTTTACGAACAGGTTGAGCAACTCGTGCCGGATTCCGTCCCGGTCCCGTGAGAGATAACCTTTGAGTCGAGCTTCTATCTCGTTTTTGAGCTCATAGGGTGATCTCATATGTGCTTGTGATTCGGTATTTTATATATATCTTTTCTTTTCAATCATATAATCGGTGATTCTGCCGGTAGGACGACAATTGTCTGACGAAATGCAATCTGGTGAGGTTAATGACATCGGTTGCCGTAAAAACTGATCCCAAGCGGTTTGATTCACTATTACGCTCAAACAGTCCCGGCTTCGTAACACCCCTTTTCCACGACCTCCGGGTCCCATGCGCGTCTACGGCGCCACCTCATCACACGGGGAACTGTTCTCCCGGGTATGCATACACCTGAGCGGTATCCCGCAAGAGGGATGTCCCCGGAAAAGGACATGCTTACGGCCCCGGTCGACGCCATTTCGCGCCATATATGCATGAGCAACCCTTTAACCTTTCACAATCGTACACTCATACAGCATGGAATTTGTCAGATATGACGTCAACAAATACTCTCCGCGGCAGATGATAGCACTGCCCCTCGTTCTTCTCCTCCTTGCCGGGGTCCTGCTGGGCTACACCACGCTCACCACCGGCCTGCCCCTGACACCGGGCATCGACTTTGCGGGAGGAACGGCGGTCACGGTGTTCACCTCTGATGGCAGAGAGGCGATAGAGGCAACCTTCTCCGGGTATCCTCTGTTATCGGTGGGCGAGGGTATCGGCGACGGAAAATACCTCCAGTTCGGCCCCATGGACGACGCTCAATACCAGAACCTCGTTGGGCTCATCAATGAGAAGTACCCCGATGCAAAGGTAGACCAGATCGGCGAGACGTTTGGAAAGACGCTCCAGGGCCAGGCCTTCCTGGCCCTGCTGTTCTCGTTCATCGGGATGTCCGTTGTGGTCCTCATTGCGTTCCGTAACGTAGTGCCGGCGGGTGCGGTCGTCCTCTCGGCCTTCGCCGACATCGCCATCACCGCCGGGATCATGCAGATCATCGGCATCCCGCTCTCCCTCGGGACGACGGCGGCCCTGCTGATGCTGATCGGTTACTCCGTCGACAGCGACATTCTGCTGACCACGCGCCTCCTGAAGCGCAAAGGGAAACTCGACGAGAAACTCTCCGGGGCCTTCAGGACCGGGATCATCATGACGACCA
>DAOSER010000092.1:0-8441 GCA_035363235.1 Methanoculleus sp. | reverse complement strand
CTCGTAATCGTTCTTCAGCGTCGCCCCGCACCCGGCGCAGATCGTCATCACGGTCTTGATTCCCCGGCGGGCGAAGGCCTCGATGTTCTTCTTCTTCAGGTCGTCGAGGAACGACGTCTGCCCCGTCCGGATCAGGGGCGAGCCACAGCAGACCTGGTCGTGGGGGACGATCACCCGGATACCGTTGCGCTTCATTACCTCCATCGCGTCGAGCGCCGTCTGCGGCACCCGGCCGTTGAACATGCACCCGACGAAGAACCCCACCTCACCGCGGACGGGGGCGTCGGGCTCGATAACCTCCGGCACCTGCTCAAGGAAGGTCGGTTGCGTCCGCTCGACGCTCCGTCCGGTCTCCTGCACCAGCCGCGCCACCTCCTGGTGGCGGGGGAGGGTCAGCCCGCGGCGGTTCGCGATCTCCCGGAGTTTCTCGATCGCCTTGCCCGGAATATCGATCTCTTTGGGGCAGACCTCTACGCAACGCTTGCAGGTCGTGCAGTAGAAGAGCCCTTTTGAAATGGCGTCGGTTATCCTGTCCCCCGAGTCGCGGGGGTCGAGGGCAAGGCGCATCTCCTGCCGGAGCACCGTCGGACCGGCGAACTCCGTCACCTGGAGCGCCGGGCAGGCAGATACGCAGCAGAGGCACTCGATGCAGTCCCGGAGTGGCTTGATCGCCTCGATCTCCTCACGTGCCGGGAGCCCTGCGTCCGGCGCCGGGCATATCCGGGCGATCTTTGCGATCACCGGCTCCAGGTCGACCATCAGGTCCTTTAGAACCGGGAGCGCCAGCGGTTCAACCGTCATCCCGTCCCGGGCCTCCGCCATGCAGGCGAGGACGGGCTTTCCATCCACCTGGACAGCGCAGCTCCCGCACTGTCCGGACCCGCAGCAGTAGCGGTAGGCGAGCGTCGGGTCGTGCTCGTCACGGACGGCGTGAAGAGCGTGGAGCACCCGGGCGCCCTCGTTGACCCGGACGGCGTACTTTTCGAAGTGCGGCTCCGCGTCCACGGCCGGGTCGTAGCGCGAGATCCGGATCGTGATCGTCTTCATGCTGCCACCTCCCGCCGCTCAATCCCTTCCCGGGTGAGTGAGATGTAAGTGTGGGAGAACGGCGACGTCGCCGGGTCGGTCACGATCTCCGCGTCCAGCCTGACATGGGCCCCCCGATTCTCGGGCCGGAACAGAGCACAGCGGACGATCAGGGACGCCGTGGTGCACATGTTCCGAACCGTGCAGCAATCGAGGAGGTTCGCGGTCGAAGCGGCGCAGAG
The DNA here is from genome assembly GCA_035363235.1 of Methanoculleus sp. Classification (GTDB taxonomy): domain Archaea; phylum Halobacteriota; class Methanomicrobia; order Methanomicrobiales; family Methanoculleaceae; genus Methanoculleus. Next base: position 7,173 of record DAOSER010000092.1, on the reverse strand, counting down.
CCGTGTGTCCGCAAGTCGGCGGACATGCCCGAGCGCCGTCCGGAGGTCGGGGGCGCTCCTGAAGATTCCGGCCTGGCTCCACATCGTGAGTTTCAGGTCCTTCCTGACATCCGCGGGATTTATCGCCCCCTCGAAGAAGCCGTCGAGCATCCGGAGTTTCTCGTCGATTGCGCTCTCATCGATCCGGCCGCTCCGTGCGGGCGACTTCCCGGCGAACTCCCCGGCGCGTTTTCCGAAGACCTGCGTGTCGGCAAGGGCGTTTCCGCCGAGACGGTTTGCGCCGTGCACCCCGCCGGTCACTTCGCCGCAGGCAAAGAGACCCTTAAGGGTCGTCCGGCACTCCGGGGTGATCCGGAGCCCGCCCATGATGTGGTGAGCGGTGGGCGCCACCTCCATCGGCTCCCGCCGGATATCCACGCCGAACGCGAGGAACTGCTCGAGCATCACCGGGAGCCGGCTCTCGATCCGTTCCGCGGGGAGGTGGGTCACGTCCAGGTAGACCGCGCCCCGGCTCGTCCCGCGCCCCTCCAGCACCTCGGTCGCGATCGCCCGCGCCACCACGTCCCGGGTGGAGAGTTCCATCCGTTCGGGGTCGTAGCGCTCCATGAACCGCTCCCGCCGCGCGTTTAAGAGAATACCCCCCTCGCCCCGGACCGCTTCCGTCACCAGGCGGCCGCGGGCATCGTAGGGGTAAATCGCTCCGGTGGGATGGAACTGAACCATCTCCATATCGATCAGCTCCGCGCCCGCCCGGTAGGCCATCGCGAACCCGTCGCCGGTTCCGGCGGCGGAGTTCGTGGATATATCGTATGCCTGCGTCCCCCCGCCGGTCGCAAGCACCGTCGCGTCTGCGCGGAAGAGCACGAGATCCCCGTCCCGGTCGAGAGCGATCGCACCTGCGACCGCGCCGTTCTCGTCTTTCATCAGGTCAATGACCGAGACCTCCTGGTAGAGCTGCGTATCGGTCGCGTCGAGGCGGTCGAGGAGTGTCATGATCATCTCGTGGCCGGTCCGGTCCCCGGCATAGCAGGTCCGGGGGAACCGCTGGCCGCCGAACGGCCGCTGCGCGACCTGCCGGTCCTCCGTGACGTCAAAGACCGCGCCCCACCGGACGAGGTCGGCCATCCGCTCCGGCGCCTCGCGGACCAGTGCGTCCACGAGCGCGGGATCGTTTAAGTACGCCCCGCCCTTCAGCGTATCCTCATGGTGGACCCGGATAGAGTCCTGGTCCCGCAGCACGGCGTTATAGCCGCCTTCTGCCATCGTCGTGCACCCGCCCTTGCCGGCGATGGTCTTGGAGACCATGACCACGCCGCCGTACCGGGAGGCCTCGATGGCAGCCCGTACCCCGGCGCCGCCGCTTCCGATAACCAGCACGTGCGCGTCCACAATCTCGTCTACAAGCATCTTATTAGTCGGTGCGTTGTATAATACCATAAAGTAATTGCAGGGGACGAGTGAGCCAGAATGAGGCTTTTAATGAAATTTGGCGGCACCTCCGTCGGTGAGGCGGACTGTATCCGGCGTGTCGCAGACATCGTGGAATCGTATCGTGCAGCAGGCGACGAGGTCGCGGTGGTCGTATCGGCGTGCTCGGGAGTTACCGACCAGATCATCGCGGTGGCCGACGAGGTCGTATCGAGCAAGGAGCAGCCCCCGATCGGGACACTTCTTTCGGCGATGCGGACCCGGCACACCCGGCTCCTCGCGGAGACCGCTCCCGACTACGTCGACGAGGTGACGGCGGTCATCGATGACCGGCTCACCCGGCTGCAGAACATCCTCACCGCGGTGCACACCTTGAAGGAACTGACTCCCCGGTCCCGCGACTACATCATCTCCTTCGGGGAGCGGCTCTCCGCTCCGATCGTGAGCGCCGCTCTGCGGCAGCGCGGCATCCCTTCGGTCGTCCTCGACGGCGCCGAGGCCGGGATCGTCACGACCGCGAACCATGGGGATGCCCGCGCTCTCCCGGCGAGCGAAAAGAGTATCCGGAGCCGGGTCGCTCCGCTGCTCGTCGATACTGTCCCGGTGATCATGGGTTTCATGGGGGCGACCGAGCAGGGTGTCATCACCACTCTCGGCCGGAGCGGTTCCGACTACTCGGCCGCTGTCGTCGGTGCCGGGATCGATGCCGACGAGGTCTGGATCTGGACCGATGTCGACGGGGTGATGACATCCGACCCCCGGATCATCAAAGACGCCCGGGTCCTCGCCGACATCTCCTACCTCGAGGTGATGGAACTCTCCTACTTCGGCGCGAAGGTCCTCCACCCGCGATCAATCGAGCCCGCGATGCAGAAGGATATCCCGATCCGGGTCAAAAACTCGTTCAAGCCCGAAGTCCCCGGCACCCTCGTCCTCAGGGACAAGCACCAGGAGAAGCGGGTGGTCAAGGCCCTCGCCCTGATCGAGAAGGTTGCGCTGGTCAACGTCAACGGTGCGCAGATGGTCGGCCGCCCCGGTGTGGCAAAGACTATCTTTGAGGCGCTTGCCGAGCGGGAGGTGAACGTCATGATGATCTCGCAGGGTTCCTCCGAAGCCAACATCTCCCTCATCATCGACGAGTCGCACCTGGATGCCGCGATTGCCGCCCTCAACCCGATCGTGAAACAGGGTATCGTGCGCGAGGTCACCTACGACCGGGATGTCGCCGCGGTCGCGGTCGTAGGTGCGGGGATGGCCGGCACCCCGGGGACGGGTGGCCGGATCTTCTCCGCGCTCGGCCGGGCCTCTATCAACGTCACGATGATCTCGCAGGGCTCAAGCGAGGTGAACGTCTCTTTCGTCGTGAAGGGTGGGGACGGCAAGCGGGCCCTGCAGGTGCTGCACGACGAATTCCGGTTATCGAAGAACTCTGACGACACGGAAGATGCGAAGGCTTCTTCCTGCCGTGCTGAAGAGCATACCTATCGTGAAGCCGGGGTCGATATCGACCTCGAGGCCCGTGCGGTGCGGGCGCTGATCGATTCCCTCATCTACCGGCGGACCGGCGCTTTTTCGATGCTCGGGAAGGTCGGGCACTTTGCCGGGCTGATCGACTTTGATCCCTACGTTCTCGCGCTCGCGGTCGACGGCGTCGGGACCAAGATGCTTGTTGCGGACGCCCTGCAGGACTGGCACACCGTCGGGATCGACTGCATTGCGATGAACGTGAACGACCTCTACGTGATGAACCTTGAGCCCGTGGCGTTCGTCGACTACATCGCGACCGACGCTCTCTCACCCGGGAAGATGGCCCAGATCGGCGAGGGCTTGAACGAGGGGGCCCGGCTCGCAAACATGAACATCGTCGGCGGCGAGACCGCGACCCTCAAGGGGCTCGTGAACAGCCTCGACCTTGCAGGGACCTGCCTTGGGGTGCAGAAGAAGGGGAAGGTCGTCACCGGCGAGGGGATCGTTCCCGGTGATGTAATCGTCGGGGTCCCCTCAAGCGGCATCCACAGCAACGGCTTAACCCTTGCTCGCAAGGTCGTCGAGGACTGCGCCTCTTACGATACCCGTCTCTCGAACGGCAAGACCCTCGGCGAAGAACTCCTGACGCCCACCCGGATCTATTCAGAGGTGCTCCGGGTGACGGAGGCCTGTACGATCCACGGGATGTGCCACGTCACCGGCGGCGGCCTCCTGAACTTCAAGAGGCTCTCGGAGTACGGGTTCTCCTTCACTGACCCCCTCGAAGTCCCCGAGATCTTCCGCTGGTTGCAGAAGGCCGGCGGGATCAGTGATGGGGAGATGTACCGCACCTTCAACATGGGCATGGGCTACGCCTTCGTCGCCCCGGCCGAGAGCGTCGCCACGATCCAGTCGATTATCCCCGAAGCCCGGGTGGTCGGCGAGGTGACGGAGGAGGCGGGGGTGCGGCTCAGGGGTGTGGAGGTCCGGTGAAGAGGATTCTCAAATCCCTTCCTCTTGAGACGTTTTTACCGGGTGGCGGATGGAGCACCTGTAGCCCACCCCCGGACGGAGTTCGAGCACCGTGAGCGCCTGGTGGTGGGGGGTCCGTTTGAGGGGTGATGCAAGAGCGCCCCGTTGTGAGGAGCACGGTGCTGAGCATCGCATGACGAGCACTTCCCGGCGGACGTTATGAACAGAGGGAGGCGAAGCGCCGGGGGCGCGGGCTTCAGCCGAGCATTATCTTGATCTGTTCGTCGGATGGTACCATCTCCTTCCGTGCCCTGCACCGGCTTCCCCGACGGTCTGAGGACGACTGCGGCATAGTGGCGCAACAGTCGTACGGGTTTGCCATAAGAAAAACCGGCCCGGCACCTGTCCCCCGCAGCCTGCATACCATTCCCGACCAGCCGATTGTTGCACGCTGGAAATCTTTATCTGGGAGGTATGCCTCTCAAAGTGGTCGTGGAGGAATGAACATGGCAGCAATGGGTGAGGCCCCCGTGGCCAAAGTCATCGAGTTGATCGGCAGTTCCCCGACCGGATGGGAGGATGCCGCGGCAAATGCAGTGAAGGAAGCCGCTAAAACCGTTAAAAACATACGGCATGTCTACCTGAAAGAGTGTACCGCGAAGGTGAAAGACGGTAAAATCGTGGAATACCGTGCCAACGTGAACGTAACGTTCATCGTGGAAAGGGAGAGTTGACCTTTTCCCATAATCCTCTTCTGAGGGCCTTTTTCGAGGTGCCTTCCCAGGCCGGTGAAGATTGGTGAAAACTCCGCCTCGCCTTCCGTAAGGTCCATGGGTCGAGGGGATCGCGTGAGTTCCCGGCCCTGCCTTTCCACGCCCTCTCACTCTGTTCTCGTCTCCTCCCATCCGATGCAGACCCTGACCGGCACCCTGCCTTCGAGCGAAGCCGCGACCGGCGAGCGCCGGTAGCCGTGATGCACGAGTTCCTCGATCCTCTCCCGCGGCGCGTCGGCATCCACCCGAACGGTCAGGCGGATCTCCGCGAGGCCGGGCCGGGCGTTGTCGGACAATTCCAGGAACGCCCCCAGGTCAAGGTCGCCCGCAACATCGATCTCGATCGAATCGACCTCAATGCCCTCTTCCGCCGCGCTGTAGGCGATACCGACCGCGATGCAGGCGGAAAGACCCGTCAGCACCAGTTCCGTCGGGCTCGCCCCCTGGTTGGTCCCGCCGAGGACGGCCGGTTCGTCGGCCGGGATGGCGAAGTTGCGGACGATCGTGGTGGAGTGCGCGCCACCGTTCCAGCTCGTGATGCCGGAGAGGGTCTTTTTGCCCGCTGTCGGATCCTTCCGCAATGCCTCCTTGAGGGCATTCACCCTCTCCATGTCGACCCCGTTTTGCATCATTGTACCGGCTCCCTTCGGATCAGACGATCGGTTCCGGCGATCTTCCTGTCGACCGCATGAGCCGCAGCATCTCATCGGGATCGGTCGTCGGGATGTCGCAGGCGTAGTTGGTGCAGACATACGCCGTCGCCCTCCCTTCGATCATCACGACGTCCCGGGTAAACCCGGCCACCTCTACTATCTCCGGGTTCTCCTCGTCAGCGGGGCGGAAGATGACGACGGCGTCGGGCGCGTAGTGCGACCGGATGGTGCGGACCATAGCCTTCGTGTCATCCGCATCCGGGACCCCGGTTATGATCACCTCGAAGTTCGGCTCCAGCATGAACTCAAGGCCGGTGAGGAAGTGAGCGTAGGCGGTAGGAGACTCGCGGACGGTATCGGCAAAGACCTGCCGCATCCGGTTCGTCGTCTCCTCGAGTTCGAGGTTCGCCGTCATCCGGCCGAGGGCGAAGAGGGCGTACATGGCCACGCTGTTGCCGGAGGGTATCGCCCCGTCGTAGACCGGTTTCTGGCGGACGGGGGCGTCACTATCGTCCGGCACGAAGAAGAACCCACCATGGCTGCAGTCCCAGTAGTGGGCGACGAGGTCGCGGGAGAGTTCGGTGGCGGTCCGCAGGTAGCGGGGGACAAACGATGCCTCGTAGACCTCGATGAGCGCCCAGATCATGAACGCGTAGTCGTCGAGGGTCGCGGCGAGATCGGCATCGCCGTTCCGGTAACGGTGGAGGAGCCGGCCGTCCGGCCGGCGAAGGTTGGTGAGGACGAACGCGGCTGCCTTCTCCGCGGCCGCCAGGTACTCCGGGTCGTCGAAGGCCCTGGCTGCCTTCGCGAGGGCAGCGATCATAAGAGCGTTCCAGTCGGTCAGGATCTTATCGTCCTTTGCCGGACGTACCCGCTCGTTTTGGGCTGCGAAGAGCTTCTGCCGGCAATTCTCCACGAACCACGCCAGGTCATCCTCCGACGTCGAGAAGACGTGGACCCAGGATGCCAGCGGCCGCCGCAGGCGGAGGATGTTTTTGCCCGTCTTCCTTCCCCCGGGTTCTATGCGGTAGTTGCCGGGCTCTGTGACGCCGAATATCCGGGAAAAACGCTCCCCATCCTCATCCCCGAGGATCCGGAGGATCTCATCCTTCGTCCAGAGGTAGAACTTCCCCTCCTCGCCCTCACTGTCAGCATCCTCCGCCGAGTAAAAGCCGCCGGCGGGATCGGTCATCTCCCGCAGGACATAGGTGATCGTCTCCCGGGCGGTTCTCGCAAACTCCTCCCTTCCCGTCGCGAGGTACGCCTCCGTGTATGCCATAACAAGAAGCGCCTGGTCGTAGAGCATCTTCTCGAAGTGCGGGACGAACCATTCCGCATCCGTAGAGTAGCGGTGGAATCCGTAGCCGAGCTGGTCGAAGATTCCGCCCCGCCGCATGGCATGCAGCGTCTTCTCGACCATCGAGAATGCCGGCTCCTTCCCGGTCCGGTATCCGTAGCGGAGCAGGAATATGAGGTTATGCGGCGTCGGGAACTTCGGCGCATCCCCAAACCCGCCGTTCTCTCCGTCAAATACCCGGAAGAAGGTGTCGTACCCCTCATCCAGGACCGCTTCAGAGAGATCGCCCTCACCGGGAGGGGTCCGGGCCGCGCTCTGCAGCGCCTGGAGCACCTGGGCGCCGGCGTTCTCGAGTTCCTGCCGCTGGGTCTGCCAGACCTTGTTTATCCGGGGGACGAGGTCCAGAAGGCCGGTCATTCCGTAACGGCTCTCCTTTGGGATGTAACTTGCTGCAAAGAACGGTTTTTTGTCGGCAGTCATGAAGATGGTGAGCGGCCACCCTCCGGCCCCGGTCAGCGCATGGGCGGCTGCCATGTAGACCTGGTCGATATCCGGCCGCTCCTCGCGGTCCACCTTGATGCAG
>DAOSER010000091.1:0-8445 GCA_035363235.1 Methanoculleus sp. | reverse complement strand
CCGGCTGGGCGTGGGCGTTCGACACCCCGTTCCCCTACTGGAAGCGGTTTGCCGGGTACGAGGGCGGCATTGCGGACATGTGCCTGGTTGCGTGGCCCCGGGGCATCAGCGCCCGCGGAGAGATACGTCACCAGTATGTCCACGCCGTGGACATCGTCCCGACGCTCTACGACCTGCTGGGGATCGAGCCGCCGAAGGCATTGAAGGGCTACACCCAGAGCCCGATCGAGGGGGAGAGCTTCAGGGCCAGCTTTGACAACCCCGATGCGCCCGGCCGGGAAACCCAGTTCTACGCGATGCTCGGCCAGAGGGCGATCTACCACCAGGGCTGGCTGGCGAACACGGTCCACCCGCCCCTCTCGGGCTGGGGCAACTACGAACACGACGTCTGGGAACTCTACGACCTGAAGGAGGACCGGGCCCAGGTGCAGAACCTTGCAGACGAGAAGAGAGACGTGCTTGAGCTCCTCAAGGGACTCTGGTTCTACTATGCGGGCATCTACCAGGGCATGCCCCTTGACGACCGGAGCGCGCTTGAGATCTTTGCCACGCCGCGTCCCCAGCCCGCGAGCCCGAGAACCCGTTACGTCTACTACCCGGGGACTGCCGAGGTCCCTGAGTCGGTGGCGGTCAGTATCCGGGGGCGATCGTATGGAATTGTGGCCGGCGCCGTCATCGACGGGCCGGAGGCGCAGGGGGTGCTGTTTGCCCACGGCGGTGTCGGCGGCGGCCATAGCATGTATATTGCCGATGGGCGGCTTCACTACGTCTACAACTGGCTCGGGGATGCGATCCAGAAGATCTCCTCAAGCAGCACCGTGCCCGCCGGCCGGCACGCCTTCACCGTGGAGTTCGCAAAGGATGGTGTAGATCCCGATACCAGGAGCGCCGTCGGCACCCTCACACTCTACATAGACATGGAGAAGGTGGGGGAGGGGCGGATCAAGACCCAGCCGGGCTCCTTCTCCCTCACCGGCGACGGGCTCTGTGTCGGCCGGGACAGCGGATCGCCGGTATCGCCGGACTACTCCGCGCCGTTCGCCTTTACGAGCGGGACCATCGAGCGGGTGGTGATCGATGTCAGCGGCGACCGCTATGTCGAACACGAGAAGGAAGTGGCTGCCTGGATCATGCGGGATTGATATACATCTCTGGAAGTACTATAGGGGGGGAGAGATCGGCTCTCCCCTCATTTTTCATACGGGATGCCCTGATGGGAGATACGTGGTCATCCTATGGACGTTCCCTCAAATATTCTAAAATATAGAGTCTACGCAACACAACACCCAATCTGCAATTGATACAACCCCACATGGACTAAGGTATCTATAAATATCCGTTACAGCATCGGGGTAGCCATGCCCATGAAGGAACAATTTGGAGAGAATGATTGGAAGGACCTCGAGAGTCTGCCGTACGCGGTCTCCATAACGGTGATGGCCGCAGCGCCATCTATCTTGGGTGCATGGGGCGAGACCAAAGCAATGTTAGAAGAACCGCCCCGGCTGGCAGCGGCGAGCGGAAGCGAACTGGTTAGCCTCGTCTCTGCCGACATGCAACCCAGGGCCAGGGAGCTGATCAAAGAGCAGCAGAATCTGATGAAACAGGATCAGATGGGCTATAGAAGCCGGACCATCGAGACATGCAAATCCGCTGCCGCCGCTCTCTCTGCGGTGTCTCCCGAAGAGGCCGAGGCCTATAAAAAGTGGTTGTTGCAGATTGGGGAAAAGGTGGCAGAAGCCGCCAAAGAGCGCGGTGTTGCTGTTAGTGATCCGGAAAAGGCAGCCCTTGACGAGATCGCTGGTGCCCTTGGTCTCCCGGCATAGCATCGGGTCGAGCCGCACCTGCTGGCTGCTCATCGGTATTCGAGGATATCATACAGGCCTGGCAAACGCGTATGATGCGTGCGGTCCGGGGGTATTCTGAAGTTCATCCACGCTCGGTCGGGGAGATACCCCGACGCGTCGGCAGCTCCTCCCCCTCTCTTCGTTCCGGTGCGTCCGGGTGCAGTGCTGCCACGCGCCGGACATATCAGCGGATCGCCGGGTTTGCGGTAATCCCATGGGCAAAGATACTGGCCAGGACGGTCGTGATCACGACCATGCTTATCGTCTGCATGCCGGCAATGCCGCCCGCCTGCCCATCTCCTCGCCGATGAACATCAACAGCGTGAGACCGACCATTGCCACGACGAGGATCATGATCATCACGTCCGGGTCGGTGAAGTTGAGGGCGGCAATCGCCAGCGCCGCCGAGAGGTTGCGCTGTGCCGTCCCGACGCCGAGCACCCGTTTTATATCGCCGCCCGGACCGCCGAGGACGTAACCGATGGCAAGCGAGACCGTCACGAAGATGATCGTCACGAGGATCGCGGTTGTGCCGATAGCCCCGACGAGGTCGGTGAAGTAGACCACGAAGAATGCCACACCCAGCGTGAGCAGTGACAGGCTGGTTGCCTGGTTCATCAGAGGCAGAAGCCCTGCGGCAACCTCCCCGTACCGCGCTCTGACGAAGAGGGCTATTGCGAGCGGTATGAGCATCAACAGGATGAGCGACCGGGCGATCGCCCAGGGATCGATCGCGACCCCGGGAAGCAGCAGCGGCAGGACGATCGGCACGTAGGCGATCGTCACCACCATCAGGAGCACCATCAGCCCCACCGCAAAGGCAATGTCCCCCTTCGCCGCCTGCGCAAGTTTCGGCAGGAACGGTGCTCCCGCGGCAGCCCCGAGGATGAACAGGCCGATGGAGAGCCCTTCGGAGAGAGGGAAGGCGAGCAGGAGAACGAGCGCGAGCAGCGGCACCAGGACGAAGTTCGCCACAAGGGAGAGGATGACCAGCCGCAGATTCTTCAGCGGTTCGACGATCTCGCGCAGGGTCAGGGAGAATCCCATGGCAAGCATGCTCGAGAGCACGAAGATCACCGTCGCAAGGACGCCGATTGTCTCGAGGAAGACCGTGAACGATACGGTTTCTACCATACAATTACCCCATTCCGAGCGGAGGCGGGTCCGAACCACAATATAGGATAGAATATAAAAATGTAGTTATATTGCTGTATGACCCGGATATTCACCTTTTCCGGGCAGTTCCTCACCATTCGGGTTGTCCATGCCCTCCGGTACTCCCGCCTCGACGAACCCGTCGATCACCCATCATGCACTTCTTCTCCCGTACCGGCCCGATCAATGCGCCATCTGGTCGATCGCCGCCGTAACGGCGAGGACGAGCGCGTCGTCGTGCCCCGGCTCAACCTCCACGCCGTAGGTATCCCGGATCCGGAACCACTTCTTCGAGACCTCGGCAACCCGCTCTCGCCGCCCGGCCTCGATATGGTACTCGTGGTCGAGGATGTTGCCCTGCACCTCCCAGTCCTCACCTCCGGGGATACTGACCGTCCACCGGTCCCGGAGCGGCGCGATCAGCGCCTTCTTGATCGTCGCCGCCGTGCCGCCTTCGCCCCCCTCGATCTCCATGGTATCCTTGATCCGGAGCATCCGCTCCTGGATCGTGTAGAGGTCCTTCCCCTCCTTGCTCTGGATGATCAGGGTGTTCCTCACCCGGAGCGCTTTGCCGTCTACCTTGAACGCCCGCTCTCCCGCCGCGTCCTCGATCCAGTAGTCGTCCCCGATGGAGACGAGTTTCTCGCGCATCTTATACCGGTGCGTGCCGCCGGCCTCTTCGCGCCCTCGCGGGCCGCCTTCCGCTCTTCTTCGCATCATGGATATCACCTCATATACCGTCGAGCCGTCGTCCCCATGACCCCGGTCTGGCTCGCCACAAGCCAGGCGATCGAGCAGGCAAGGTACGCGGGGCGAACAGCTGCCGGCGCCACTTATATCGCGAAGCAATTATATTTGTCGGTAAAAATAAATCTCCCCGGAATTGTAGCGGCGGAATCGGCAACCCGAACCGGAACGGTGCCGAACTGCCCGGCGAACGGAGCCCGGCAGGGTGCCGGCGCTCATGAGCAGGAGACGGCGGAGATTTCATTTCACAACTCATCGCTTTCCCATCCCTTCTATTGAGAATACAGGCCTCAATCCGTCCCGAACGCCCTCCTCACCCCCGGCAGCATGATATAGATCAGGATCAGGGCGTTCAGGAGCACGGTAATGTTATTGTCATACCATGCACCGCCGGTCAGCATTGTGATGAAACTCGTAAGCAGGGTGAAGACCGTGATGATCAGCAGGAATATCCAGCCCTGGCGATCAACCCGCCAGAGCATCTGGGCAACCCAGAACCAGATGTAGGCGAGCAGGCCATAGAGCAGCGCATACCAGAAGTTGAAGATGCGTATGTCCAGCAGTCCCAGCCAGGGGAAGAATCCCAGGAACCGCAGCGTGATGATGGCATTGATTACCGCTAAAATTCCGGCCAGTATGGCCAGGATGGTGACCCCGAGAGGTCGTTCTGCATATTCCGTCATTCCACTCTCTCCTTTTCGAGATACTACCCGGCACCGGGGACAATCGCCCGGTTTGCCATGGTATACCTCCGATTGAAGCGTAATTCCCGATAGCCACCCCTGCATCTGCCGGAGGTTCGATGCAATAGGAGAGATGCTCACTTGAGGTGACCGGTCAAGCGGTCACTGATGCCCTGGCAATGTCTGTTGACGGCGGACGAGATGCGGAAGGGGATAGGCCAGTAATATTTAATCCCGTATATATACGTTATCTGATGAGGAAACCCCCGGATAAAATGGTCGTAATTCGCGGATCTAGCCATATATCCCTTCGCATCCTCCAGATCATATCGTCATGATCGTTCATTCGTCAGCGAGGGACCTCATGCTCACGGTTCGGAACATGGGGGTAGGACGGGTCCGAAAACGGCGAGAAAGATATCGAAAAACCATGAAGTCGGCGAGAGTATCCTCCTTTTGGCTGCAGATCCGGCCTTCGGGACTGTCGGCCAGGCCTATCGTCTTTCTCTATCGAATCGGGGAACGTACGCCCGATGGAGAATGGAGATTGATTATGTTCGCCAAAAAACCTGTCATACACCTGATGAGGAGCAATCGACCTGAAATTGCATCGTTAACGGCTCCTGCCCCCGCAGCATTTCTTGTACTTCAGCCCGCTTCCGCAGGGGCAGCGCTCGTTCCGGCCGACTCTTCCCGGCGCCTTCCTCTCCGCGGCGAGCATCGGCATCACCTCATCGGCGCACCTCCCCTGCCGGAGCAGGCCGGCCATCATCCGCATCGGGCGGTCGGCGTGGGAGAAGAACGCTTTATACCCTCCGCAGAGGTAGTTTAAGCCCGCCTCGCCGTCCGGCGTCTCGGTGAACCGGTTCTTCGGGCATTCACCGTTACAGACGGCGAGGAACGGACACTTTCGGCAGTACCGGGGGAGGGTATCGCGCTTGGCCGCCCCGAACCTCCACTGTTTCTCCGAGCCGACGAGCTCAGCGAGCGGTGTCGTGAGGATGTTGCCGAGGAGGTGGTCCGGCTCGACGAAGTGGTCGCAGGAATAGAGGTCGCCGTTATGCTCGAGCGCCACGCCGAGGCCGCAGGTCGGGGCGAAGACGCAGACCGTTCCCGTTCTACCCAGCCATCCCGCAAGCGCCCAGTCGAAGTTCAGGACAAACATCCGGCCGACGTCGCGTCCGACCCACTCATCGAAGATCGTGGTCAGGAACCGCCCCCACTGGTCCGACCGGACGGATCGATCGGTGACCGTGGTCCCTTCCTGAAATCCGGCCTCGTTCTCCCGCTCCACGATGGGAATGAACTGGAGATACGGCGCACCGAGCTCGTCGCGGAAGAACCGGTAGACCTCAAGGGGATGATCGGCGTTTGTGCTGTTGACCGCACAGAGGATGTTGAAGTCAACCCGGTGCTTCTGGAGCAGGCGGGCGGCTTTGAGGACCCGGCCAAACGTGCCCCGGCCCCGCCTGTCTCTCCGGTAGACGTCATGAAAGTGCCCGGGCCCGTCCATGGAGAGGCCGACGAGGAAGGTGTTGTCGTGGAAGAACCGGCACCAATCGTCATCGAGGAGGATGCCGTTTGTCTGGAAGGTATTCTCGATGCGGACGCCGGGCTTCGCATACTTCTTCTGCACCGCCACCGCCCGCCGGAAGAAGTCCAGCCCCATCAGGGTCGGCTCTCCCCCCTGCCAGGCGATCGTCACCTCGGGCACGCGATGCCCCTCGAGGGTCTGGCGGATGTACTCCTCCATCACCGTATCGGTCATCCGGAAGGTGCTGTTTGGGTACAGCCGCTCCTTCTTTAAGAAGAAGCAGTAGGCACAGTCGAGGTTGCACCGTGCGCCGGTCGGTTTCACCATGACGTGGAAGGCGGGGGGTGCCCTCTCGCCGGACCTGCTCATCGGTCGACCCCGTTCCCGCTGCACCGGCCGGAGGCGATGAGAACCGGAAATGGGCCTGTTTCCGGCGTAGTCGACCTTGCCTCGCCGAAAGAGTCGATCACCCTCATTCACCGCTCCTTCAGGGCGCCTCCCAGCACTCCTCCCAGGTAGCCGACGAAACCGAGGACCGGGAAGAACATCAGGGTGATGAGGAGCGTCGAACCGAGGAAGCGGAGAAGGGCGAGATCGCCCGGAGCGGCCTCGATGCCCAGCACCGCAACGACTGCTGCCAGGACAAGCGCATCCAGAAGGCCCGTATACACACCCGCTTTTCCTCCGATTTGCCGGGATTTTCTTCCTCCTCCGCCGGCAACCCAGCCCGCAACAATACCTCCGACAAACGCACCGCCGACCGCTATCAGGTACGTGATGACGAGTGCGACAATGAGCCCGATAACCACCCCGACCCAAAAGGTCCGAGGATCTCCCTCTGGCATGTATCATCTCTCCCGGTTCCCCATGCGAGCTCGATTGGATGCTGCTACGGGGCAAGAACGCGAGTATTCACAATGGGATATAAATATGGCTATAACGTGCACATCCGGCGGGTATGGGGGTCGACCACCCCTCCCGGTACAGGTACGAATTGCGTACGAACGCCTCCTGACGGAGCGGTGTTTCCTCTGCGGGCAGTGTCCTCACTCTTCTTCCTTTTCCAGAGACTGCATGAGGGTTTTTCCGAAGAACAGAGGTTGGAGAACGAAGTGAACTACCCCCCGCTTCCGCAGGGGGCTTCCTGCTTCATCCCCCTCCCTGCCGGGAGCGAGTCCGCAGGCTCTTCGGCGCGTCCCGCGCCTGTAAGTGCGAATTGTTTGATGTTGATCGCGGCGTTCAGGTCCCGATCATGATGCGTCCCGCAGCCGGGACACGTCCACTCCCGATCTTTCAGCGTCAGGTCGGCTTTCCGGGAGCCGCAGACCGAACAGGTTTTCGAAGACGGCTCGAAGACCCCGATCTTCAGCAGGGTTTTCCCGGCTTCCTGACACTTGTATCCCAGCATCGAGAGGAACGTCCCCCATCCGGCATCGCTGATCGTCCGGGCCAATTTATGGTTCTTCACCAAGCCGTTCACGTTCAGGGACTCCACAGCCAGTGCTTGGTTTTCGCGGACCAGTCGAGAAGAGAGCTGGTGCTGGAAGTCCCGCCGTTGATCGGCAATCTTCTGGTGACACCGGGCCACCTTGAGTCGGGCCTTGTTTCGGTTCTTTGACCCTTTTTGCTTGCGGTCGAGCCTGCGCTGGAGCACGGTCAGCCGCGCCTGAGCGTTCCTGAGATACTTTGGGTTCGCCACCGCATCGCCGGTCGAGAGGACGACATAGTGCGAGAGCCCCATATCGATCCCGGCCGTCTGATCCGGGATCGGGTCGGCGGCCATCGGCGGCTTCCGACCATCCTCGACCACGATGCTGATGAAGTACCGTCCGGTCGATCTGCAGATGACCGTCGCAGACTTCATCTTCGCGGTGAAGGTGCGGTGGAAGACGGTTTTGATCGCGCTGATCTTCGGGAGTTTCACCGTCCCGCACTGGAAGTCCACGGTATACGACTGCGGTACCGTGAACGACTGTTCCGGGTCGTGCTTCTTCTTGAAGGTCGGCTCTTTGGCGCGACCCTCGAAGAAGTTCATGAACGCACGAGAAAGGTGGTGGATCGATTGCTGCAGGGACTGGGCGTTGACCTCTTTCAGCCACGGGTATTCTTCCTTGAGTGCCGGAAGCTGGTTCATAAGATCGTACTTGGATAGGCTGATACCTTCATCGTGGTACGTCTGGTTCTTGAGGTTGAGCGCCCAGTTGTACACATACCGGCAACACCCGAGGTGCCTGGCGATTAGGATCCTCTGATCCTTCGTGGGATACAACCGGTACTGGTACCTCCGCAGCATACGATAGAGTCATAGTAATCCTCCTCCGGCATAAAGAAGAGCCGCGTGGGGTGGAAGTGAAGGAGGGGCGCCGCTTTCACCTCCCCCTTTACGGAGGGAGCCCTCCCACTCTGCCCCTTCAACCCCGCAGAGGTAGATCGCCACGGAGATGTATATTGCGATTGCCACCCGGGGCAGGAACAGTGC
>DAOSER010000090.1:0-8457 GCA_035363235.1 Methanoculleus sp. | reverse complement strand
GCCCCCATCCAGCAGTGGACGGCGATGCACGTCTGGCTCTACATCTTCCGCGAGAAGGCGCCTTACAACCGCCTCTACGAACGGGGGCTCGACCGCATCGGGTGCTTCATGTGCCCGTCAAGCGACCTTGCAACGCTCGCGATCATCGGGGAGTCCCACCCCGGGCTCTGGGAGATGTGGAGCGAGAACCTCGCCCGGTGGCAGGAGAAGCAGGGCCTCTCTCCCGACTGGATCGAGCGCGGGCTGTGGCGGAAGCGGGGAGACGCGGATGAAGAGGAAGATAGTTATAATTGATTACGGCCTCGGCAACCTGCGGAGCGTGCTGCGGGGCCTTGAGCGGGCGGGAGCGGCACCGGTGATCACGGCGGACAGTGAGGCGATAGCGTCGGCCGACGGCATCGTCCTGCCCGGTGTGGGGGCGTTCCGGGACGGGATGGAGATGCTCGGCGGTCTTGCGGGTACCGTCCTTTCTGCCGCGAACAATACGCCGCTCCTCGGGATCTGCCTCGGGATGCAGATGCTCATGGACTCAAGTGAAGAGCACGGCATCCACCGGGGCCTCGGCCTCGTGCCGGGCGACGTCAAGCGGTTCGTCCCGGCCGCCGGGGAGAAGGTCCCCCACATGGGGTGGAACACCATCCGCACCGACCCCGGGACCCCGCTCTTTGACGGGCTCCGCGAGGAGGAGTACGTCTACTTCGTCCACTCCTACTACGCGGCGGCCGCACCGGCGAACACCATCGCGAGCACCACCTACGTCCACCCCTTCGCCTCGGCGGTCAATAACGGGCTCACCTACGGCGTCCAGTTCCACCCCGAGAAGAGCGGCGCGGTCGGGCTGAAGATCCTTGAGAACTTTATCGAGCGGGTCTGCTAGGGGCTCACGCTTTTTTAGCCCTGATAGGGTGATGCTGTTTTGGTGTGCCGGTGCAGCGGCGGTGTTGATAGTCATCAGACTTACGAGTAGGAGTTTGGTTGCGTCCCGGACACGGATTCCGAGGGAATATCGCCATGAGGGGGGTGGGGACAGGGGAGGGGGGGAGCATCCCCCCTCCCCTGAAACCCCTCGCACCTAACGGTGCTCGTGCTCCTGCCCTTCGGCCAGTCGCACTCTCCCAGACGCGATATCCCCACGGTCCACTGCATCGTGATGTTATCCTCGTTTTGGTCACTCTGTTTACCACACCTCGCGGCGCCTGAGCTATTCTGAAATGCTCCTAACATGAGTGGCGATGGTTGCATGAGAATCTGAATTCGAGTTCTGCCAGGTGCGAGCCTGCGCACCATCAAGCCCAAAAAACAGGGGAGCTCTCAGCTCCCGTTATTGTTCTTGTGCAGTTCCTGGTCTCTGAGAACGTTCCTCTGGATCTTGCCGGATATCGTCTTCGGGAGTTCCTGGACGAACTCGATCGCCCTCGGGTACTTGTACGGGGCGGTGGTGTTCCGGACGTGGGCCTGGAGTTCTTTGACCAGCGACTCAGACGGGTGATAGCCGGGCTTCAAGATGATGAAGGCCTTGACGACCATCCCGCGGATGAGGTCGGGCGACCCGACGACCGCCGACTCCTGGACGGCCGGGTGCTCCATGAGGGCGCTCTCGACCTCGAACGGCCCGATCCGGTAGCCGGATGACTTGATGACGTCGTCACTCCTCCCGATGAACCAGAAATAGCCGTCCTCGTCCATACATGCCTTGTCGCCGGTGTAGTAGTACCCGTTCTGGAACGATTCCCGGTTCGCCTCGGGGTTGTCCAGGTACTCCACGAAGAGCCCGACCGGCCGGGGGTCGAGTTTGACCGCGATCCGCCCTTCTTCACCACGGCCGACGGGGTTGCCGTCGTCGTCATGGAGCTCGATATGCCAGCCCGGCGCCGGTTTACCCATGGAGCCGGGCTTATGCGCCATGCAGGGGAACGTCGCGATGCAGCAGACGGTCTCCGTCTGGCCGTATCCCTCGTAGATGGCCTCTCCCGTGCCGTCCTCCCAGACGCGGATCACCTCGGGGTTGAGCGGTTCGCCGGCACTGCAGCAGTGCCGCAGATCGCGGAAGTCGAACTTGTCGAGGTCGGCGAGGATCAGCATCCGGTAGACCGTCGGCGGTGCGCAGAACGTGGTCACCTCGTACTTCTCGATCAGCGGCAGGAGCTCGGTCGCGCCGAACTTCCCCCGGACGTCGTAGACAAAGATGCAGGCTCCGGCGATCCACTGGCCGAATATTTTGCCCCAGGCGCACTTTGCCCACCCGGTATCGGAGAACGTCAGGTGCAGGTCGTTTGCCGTGACGTCCTGCCAGAGCGAGGCGGTGATGATATGCCCGAGCGGGTAGCTCTGGTTGTGCAGCACCATCTTGGCCTCGCCGGTGGTGCCCGAGGTGAAGTAGATCAGCATCGGGTCGGTCGATCTCGCCTTCTTTGTGACCGGCATGCTGACCTTGTGGTGCGAGACCGGTGCAGGGTACTCGAGCTCGTGCAGGTAGCTCGCCCAGCCCTCGCGCTCCCCGTCCACAAGGAAGAGGGTGTCGAGCAGCGGGCAGGCATTCGCGACCTCGTCGACCTTCTCGGCGTTCTCGGAGTTCGTGATGATCATCCGAAACTTCCCGGCCTGCACGCGGTATTTGATGTCCTTTGGGGTCAGCATCGTCGGGCAGGGGCAGAAGACCGCACCGAGCTTGATGAGCGCGATGACGAAGATCCACCATTCCGGGACCCTTGGGAGCATCAGCATGACCCGGTCACCCTTCTTGATACCGAATTTTAAGAGGATGTTTGCGGCACCGTTCGAGAGATACCGCAGGTCGCGGAAGGTGTACTTCTTCTCGTCCCCCTCCTGGTTCACCCAGATCATGGCGAGCTTGTTCCGGTCGGTCTCGGCCCACCGGTCGATCACGTCGTAGCCGAAGTTGAAGTGCTCGGGGACGTCGATCGTGAAGTTGGCGCAGGCGGCCTCGTAATCGGTCATGTTCGGCTCCCGGACGGTCTCAGGCTGGATCCCCGCAGGGACGTCGCTTTTTACGCCGTTTGCCGATGCACCATTGAGATGTTTCGTGCAGAGGTCATTGAGCCATTCCGACCGGGACATTCCCCGGTACTCGCGGATCCTGTCGATCGCCTTCACGAGGTCGTCGTCCATCGTGACCGAGTATCGCACCATGCATACAGGTCTGTGGTGCAGCATATCACCTTTTTGATTTGTCGCGCACCGCCGTCAGGGAAATAACCACACCCATGGTGCATTCGGGTGGGGCATCCGCAGGAAGGCGCACCGCCACGTTCAAATAGCGATGATACCCACCCGGACCGCATATGGCGGAGCAGACGATCCTCGTTACGGGCTCGACGGACGGCATCGGGAAGGCAACTGCACGCGCCCTCGCCCGGCAGGGCCACCGCGTGCTGGTCCACGGCAGGGACCCCGAGAAGGGCCAGAGAGTCCTCGCGGAACTGAAGGCGGCCACCGGCTCCGACCGGCTCGCCCTCTTCATCGCCGACCTCTCGGTGCAGGAGCAGGTCCGGGGCCTCGCGGAGGAGATCGGCGGGGGCTACGGTCGGCTTGACGTCCTCATCAACAACGCCGGGGTCTTTATGCCGGAGCGCCGGGTTCTCCCCGGCGGTATCGAGACCACGTTCGCCGTGAACTTCCTTGCGCAGTTCCTGCTCACCCACGAACTCCTCCCGCTCCTTACGAGAAGCGCCCCGGCACGGGTCGTGAACGTCGCATCGATCGCCCACCGGAGCGCCCGTTCGGTCGACTGGGAGAACATCCCGGGGTTTTTGGACTACGACGCCTACGATGCCTATGCGGTATCGAAGGTAGGGGTCATCGCCTTCACCGCCCGGCTCGCCCGGACCCTCGAGGGGACGGGGGTGACGGCGAACTGCCTCCACCCGGGGGTGATCGAGACGAAACTCCTCCGGGCCTACACCCATGGGCGGGACGGCGGCGCACCGCCGGAGAGGGGTGCAGAGGTGGAGGCGCACCTCGCCCTCTCCCCGGACGCCGGTGAGACGAACGGCGGCTACTTCGAGGAGACCCGGTGGACCCGGCCCTCGTCCCTCGCCCTCGATGCGGGGGTCCAGGACCGGTTCTGGGAGATCGGACGCAGCCTTACCGGGGCGGTGCAGTGGACCGATCCGAAAGCATATGCCCGATGAGGTGGTACGACACCTGCCTGGAGGAGAGCAGCATGGCAAGACGCAGCATAAAGGGCAAAGAGAAAGAGGAGACGAAGGAGTACTGGTGCGAGATCTGCGGGGCGGCCTGCGACGAGATCACCGAAGAGAACTACCCGGACCTCGAGAAGGCCCGGACGCTCTGCCCCGACTGCAAGAAATCCTACGACGAGTCCTGCAGGATCAGGTGACGGGAAGGGGCAGTCACTTCCCGCCCTTCTTCAACTCCTCGATCATCTCCTCGACTTCTTCGTAGCCGTGCCGGTAGAACTCTTCTTCACCGGGCTCAAGCTCCCGGAGCAGCCGCAGGAACTCCCCTGCATGCTCCTTCTCCTCGTCCGCGATATCGCGCATCACCTTCTGGACCAGCGGGTCGTCGGTCGACTCGGCGATCTGGTTGTAGAACTGGATTGCCTCGTACTCGGCGGCGATCGAGAACCGGATCGTTCGGATGAGTTCCCCCCGGTCCAGTTTGCGCTCCATGCGGTTGCCGGAGAACGGTTGTGCAAATTCGGGCATCTCAGATGACCTCCGGGGGGTCATGGGGAGAGGCGTTATTTATAGGTTGGGTACCGGCACCCCTTCACGCGACCTTCGTGATCCGCCCATCCGGCTTCGCGTTCACCGGCTCCGGAAGGGCCTCCATATACGCGACCAATGCATCGACGTCGAACGGGCCGGGGACCACGTTGGTGCCTTCTTTGAACACAGTATACCTGTCACCGCCGGCTGCGAGGAAGTCGACCATTGCCGCGGTGTACTCCGCGTTCGGGTCGAGCGCGGTGCCGTTCACCCGGACCTCGACGACCCTGCTGCCGGCGGGTTTGCTCTCGTCGAACGAGTAGGTCAGCCCGGAGACGGCGAGGTTGTGGGGCGGGAGCGGGCTCTCCCACTGCTGTTCCAGCACGTTCCGGACCTGCTCCCCCGTCAGGGTCATCGAGAGCACGGTCGAGGAGAACGGCTGCACCGCATACAGGTCGCCCCAGGTGACGTCGCCCTCCGCGATCTCCGCCCGGAGCGAGCCGGTGGTGATGAACGCGATATCGGCACCCATTGCCGCCCGCTGGCCGTCGGCAACGAGGTTGCCGAGGGGGGATTCGCCGGCGCCGGTCTCTACCCGCGTGATATCCGACGATGCAGCCGTTATGGTCCGACCGGTCATCGGCCTGACCGCCTCTTCGCAGGTCTCGAGCAATGCCAGGGCTTCGGGATCGGGGCTGGTGCCGTTTCCGTATGCCGGGACGATCCGTGCCGATGTGTGCGTGACCTCGCCGGTGACGGGGTCGATGACGAGACTGACGTCGGCAAACGCCCTGCTGTAACTGTAGGCCTGCGTCACCAGGACCGGGTTTTTGCCGGCGTTCTCCAGGTAGGCGTTGGTGAACGCATGGGTGTGGCCCGAGAGGACGACGTCCACGTCCGCATCAAGGCCGGCGACGATCCCGGCGACCCTGCCGGTGACGTTGCCCCCTTCCCGGGTCGGGCCGTCGTAGGGCTCCTGCCGGCCGCCCTCGTGGAGGAGGACGACGATCGCGTGCACGCCCTGCTGCTGGATCTCCGGGACGTAACGGTTGATCGACGCGATCTCGTCTTCGAAGCGGACATCCTCGATGCTCGCCGCCTTCACGATCGAGGGGGTCTCGACGGTCGTGGCACCGACAAAAGCGATCTTTGCACCGCCGGCGTCCCGGATGGTGTAGGGAGCGGCGAGGAGGGTGCCGTTCGTCTTCCAGACGACGTTTGAGGAGACGTATTCCGCTGCCGCACCCGGGTAGGGGTCCGCGAGGTGTGTGACGGCCGTCGCGCCGTTCCCGCCGCCGACCATCCGCAGCAGTTCGTCCGTCCCCCGGTCAAACTCGTGGTTGCCGAAGGTTGCGATTATACCCGTGCAGTCGTCCGCGAGGCTGTTGAAGAAGAGCACGGCGGGTTCGTCCAGCAGCAGCCCGGATGCCGGGGGCGATGCGCCGACGACGTCCCCGGGCAGTGCAATGAACGTGGCAACCCCGTCGGTATCCGCCGTCGCCGATCTCAGATATGACCCAAGCACCGGCGCGCTCCCGGCCGGTTCGCCGTTGAGGTTCTGCCCGGCGGAGAGTTGCCCGTGGAAGTCGTTGACCGCGAGGATCCTGACGTGCACCGGTTCGGGATCCGGTGAGAAGTATCCTGAGAGTGCGATGGGGGCGAGAACAACGGCGAGAAGAACCAGTAAGCCGATGATCGCCTGCCGCCGGGGCGATCCGGCGCCTGTGGACGAACCGGATACCATTAAAAGAACTCTCGCCGGGCGGGATAAATACCAGCCGGAATAGATCCGGGCGGGGACGAAGGAACAGGGTTTTTTCCGGCCCGATCAGCACAACGCCCGGTCCGGCGCGGCGGGTTCCATCCCGCGGTCTGCGGTTCGAGGGCTCGCTCAGCTGTCCCGGGGGAGGATATCCTCGACGGTGATCGTGTAGGTGATCGTCTCCCCTGCAAGGGGATGGTTGGCATCGACGGTGATTCTTTTGTCGTCCACGTCGAGGACGGTCACCAGGCAGGACTTCCCCAGCACCCTGACCCTGATGAACTCGCCGACAACCGGTTCATGGTCGAGTTTCAGTTTCGTGCGCTTTATCGAGACCACGAGCCGCTTGCGGTACTTCCCGTAGGCCTTCTCCGGGGGCAGCGCAACCGTCACCGTCTCGCCCGGCTCTCTGCCGATCAGCGCCTCCTCAAAGAGGGGGTTGATCTGGTTCGCCCCGAGGGTGGCCCGGACCGGCTCGCCCGACCGGGTATCCTCGAAGACCTCGCCGTCAGGGCGGGTGCTGCTGAAGTGCAGGAGCAGGGTGTCGCCGTCTTGTACAGGTGCCATGGGTGCCTGATCGGTTTGTCGGTTCGGCTCTTTAACTCATTGGGGGTTCGGAGAATTTTACAGTATTCATTAATAGAGGAATTACACGCAGATGGGGTTCCCACAGCATGTCGAAATCTCTTTCACCGTTGCGTCTGCAAAATTCATGCCAGGCACATGCGGGAACTCCCACTCATCCACTCAACGGAGACCAGATCCATTTCCGGCGGATTACGATCAACCCGTTTCTCTTGCCGCACATCTGCTCCCTCCTGCCCTGCGCTCTTGAACCCTGCACTTTCACGGTCCCTCTGAATGTTCTGGAGATAGGTTTATGCACACTTTCAGCAAGTACGGGGCATGCGTCAATACCGCATCGCCGTTATGGTCGGGAGCCTCCGGAAAGATTCCTACAACCGAAAACTTGCGACCGCCATCGTGAAGCTGGCACCTTCGGACTTTTCATTCAACCAGGTGCAGATCAGCGATCTGCCACTGTATAATCAGGATGACGATGAGAACCAGGCAGCACCCGTCCGGCGGATGAAGGCCGAGATCCAGGCCGCCGACGGTGTCATGTTCGTAACGCCCGAATACAGCCGCTCGATCCCCGGGGTCCTCAAGAACGCCCTCGATCATGGTTCGCGTCCTTACGGCCGGAACGTGTGGGCCGGAAAACCGGCAGGCATTCTGGGCGTTTCTCCCGGTTCTGCCGGGACGGCCATGGCCCAGCAGCACCTGCGCAACATCCTCGCATGTCTGGACATGCCCACGCAGGGCCAGCCTGAAGCATTCATCCAGGTACGGGAAGGCCTCTTCGACGAGGCGGGAGAGATCGGCGAAGCAAGCAGACCGCGCCTGCAGAACTGGATGGATCACTATGTTGCCTGGGTTAAAAGCCATGTGGAGTAGGGCGGCCGTCATGCAGGTGACGCGCTCGCTTGCCGCCGCATACGCCGACAAAAACATCCGGGTCAACTGCCCGGGGCTGACCCACCCGGGCATGGTGAAGGCCGGCGACTCGTTCGACAACGCGGTGCTGCCGCTCGTCCCGGTCAAGAGAGCGGCGCAGCCGAGATGGCATACGGGGCTCTCTATCTCGCCTCCGACGAGGCATCGTATACCACCGGGCACGACCTGGTGATGACCGGCGGCCCCGGGCTCCAGTAAACAGCGAATCCCAACAGGAGGCCCTATCATCAGAATGTAAAAATTTGGTGCAATCAGAACAATATCTGGCAGCTATCAAGTGTTACGATCAATGGCTTGCATCGCATCCTGATGACTATGAAGCATGGTATTGGAGAGGTACCGCACTCGATCTTTCTGGCAATCAATTTGAAGCGATACAGAGTTTCGATCAGGCGCTTGAAATTAATTCAAGTTGTGAACTACCCCACCCGTAAGGGTGGGGCTTCCTGCGAGTGCCCGGGGATCTCGGGGATCCCCCGACCTGTT
>DAOSER010000089.1:0-8537 GCA_035363235.1 Methanoculleus sp. | reverse complement strand
CGATCTTCATGCTCGCCCTGATCATGGTGGTGAGCATGGTGCCGGGGCTCCTTGCGGGCCTGGAGAGCAGCGGCATCGACTATGACGCGGTCGCCTACCGGACGGGGGTGATCCTGGTGGAGGACCCCGGCTGGCCGGTCTACCCCCCCTGGGAAATGAACGATCTGGCTCATAAGGGCGAGATCGAGCGCATAGGGCTTGCGGTCTCAAAGGAGACCCCGAACATCCTCCTCTCGACAAAGGTCGATGCGTTCTTCAACGACTCTTTCTTTGACCGGGATGATTACCGTCGCCTGGCAATCTTCGGCGACATACCCTATTCATACAACTTCTCACTCTCCAGCGGGGGTGCACTCATCGAGCAGACCGGCGACCTCCTCCCTCCCGGCTACGGCTACATCCGCCGGGTGGTGAAGATCAAAGAGCCGGCGGTGGCGGTGATCAACGGGAGTTTCGCACCGCAGTACACGGCGGCCTCCTCGAATCAGGAGTTCATTGTCCGGCTCGACTTCGGCCAGTTGCTCGACCCGACCATTGGTCCGGCCTACCGGATAGACCCGAGGACCGAGCCGGTGAACGTGACGATCACGGATTTTGGCGAGTACCTGAACATGACAGAGCCCTCGGTCACGAACGCAACGCTCAAGAGTGTGACGTTCTGGAAGATGGATCCGACGAGGCCGATCCCGCAGTTTACCCGGATTCCGTTCGCGTACAATATAATAGATTCGAACCTCTACACCCTGTACATCGGCGGCAATCAGAACCCATACTCTCTCAGGCCGGACGGAGGAGTAGAGGTCTCCGACAACATCTCGCTCGTGCTGAAACCGGCGGCCACCTCGCTCTTCACCCTGGACCAGAACAGCATCCTGGATATCCGGTTCAACTTCGACGACGACCCCTCGCGGACCAACATCACCGGCATCCACCACTACGACTACAACCAGACGAACGTCACCCGCCCCGATCTGAAGCCCGGCGTCCTGGAGGTGGCGGTATGGTGAACGATTCAGGACAGCTCTACACGATGGAGGGGGTCGCGGCCGGGGTCATCATGCTTCTCACCGCGTACATCGTCATCAGCACGACGAGCATCTACACCCCCGGCGATACCCACATCCCGGATATGCAGCTCGAGCAGCTCGGGAGTGATGTACTCGCGATGATGGATACGCCGGACACTAACGGAGTGAAGAGTGATCTGGAGAAATTCGTCGTCGGAGATGATAGTGCCGGTTTTGAGGGCATGTTCCTAGGCTACTGTAACGCAAAAGCGATCGGTGCTGATAACCTGCACATGAGTGCGAACGTCACCTACCGGGATGCAAGTTCGAATGAGATTAGAGATTACCCGCTCGTTGGGCCCGACAACACCTGGACGGGGAGGGAATCGGCCGTGCGGGTGACACGATGGATGGAATTAGAGGGGAATCCTTCCGGAGTATCGGGTATGGATCCCTCACGCCCAAGGGTCGTCCTCGTGGAGGTGCTGCTATGGCGTGCATGAACGAAGACGGGCAATGGATCGTGCTGATGGGCCTTCTGACCGCCCTGGGGCTGTTCTTCCTCGCATTAATCATCAACCAGTCGGCGCTCGTCGGGCAGACGACCGCGGAAGGGGTGCTCGAGTTCCCGAAGAACGACATCCGTGACCTGCGGTCGGCGATATTCGACTATTATGACAGTTATGAGGAACTCAACAATGATCTGGATCGTCAGCGTTATGTGGAGGATATCGTCAGAATATCGCTCGAGCGAAAGAACGCCGTGGTGCATTTCGAGAACGGTACGCCACAGGACGTTTCCGGGCGCATGCTCCGCCCGATAACCATCCATTATAACAACGGAGTGACGGAGTACCATGAGACCGTGTATTACTGAACCGATGAACGAAGAGGGTGTCACGAGGCTGATGGAGTACGTCATCGTCAGCGGCGTGCTGCTCGTGCTGATGGTCGTCATGATGTTCACCGTCAACGCCGTATTCATGGAGGGGCCGGCGGACAAACTCCGTTATCATGCCTTCGTGGACATCGGGAACGGGGTGAGCACCCGGATTGTTGACCTCTACGTGATCGCGCCCGGCAACGGGACGATCGCGACGAAGTTCGATATCCCCGACGATGTAGCCGGAAAGGGCTACTTTGTCGACGTGGGGATGACGGGAGCGAGCAAAGCGAGTCAGGCGATCCTGGTGCAGGGCGGCAGCATCCAGAGCCGGGTCGCCATCGCTGGCATCGGGGCGACGAAGGGTGTTGCCGGCAACACCACCGGCGCGGGATGGAACATGATCCAGTATGACTCAAAAGGGTTTTAGGAGAGAGAACCGTGAAGATGAATGAACGGGCGGTCTCCGAGGCGATCGGGTTTGTCCTGATCCTCGGCATCGTCATCAGCGGCATCGGCCTTGTTACGCTCTATGGCTATCCGGTGCTCCTCAAGGAGCAGAGCAACACCGACGTGAAGAACATGGAGCGGGCGATGATCGTCATCCAGAACGACATGAAGAGCCTCTGCTTCAAGAACGTGCCCTACAAGGAGACGTCGCTCCAGGTGAGTGGGGGGACGCTGGAGGTTATCGGTGCTACTGATGGCGCCACACCGAAGTTCAATATTTCCGCTGACGGTTTTGGACCTGTTGAGTTCTCCCCTGGAGCACTGGTGTATAGATCCGACCGGGGCACCGAGGTGATCACCCTCGAGAACGGTGCGGTGATGACACGCCAGGAGGGGTCGACAGGTTCGGCGATGCTTGCTGAACCCCGGTGGTTCTATGACGGGCCCACGGGAACGTTCGTCATCTACATTATGAACATCACCACCGACGACCTGATGGCGAAGTCGGGGATGGCAACGGTGAGGATGAAACTGGAGGAAACGAACGTATACACCCCTCCGGGTGATGCTGGCGATGTCACGGTGACGTACACCGGAGATGGTGATAACGACCTCTCTGTGGCGTGGGACAACTATCTTACCGGCATCGGCCTAGACGGCACCCACACTCTGCCAGGAGTAAAGAAACTCGTCATAAAAGAGTACAAGATTAAGATCTACGATATCTAACCTTTTTTAGTCCGGCATTCACGCAGGAGAGGATGCCCGCCCGCTCTCTGTCCTGTCGTACAGCACGGTGCGATGATAAAAGAGAGGATCAGAGATACCGGTTCTTCCGGAGCCACTCCACCTGGGGTCTCGTGTAGCGGTAGACGATATCGCACTTCTCGTCCTGGAAACTCCAGGGGACGACGACCAGAACGTCCCCTTCCCGGATCCAGACCTTCTTCTTGATCTTCCCCTTGATCCGCCCGGTACGCGTCACCCCGTCGAAACAGCGGATTTTGATATGGTTTGCGCCCAGCATCAGTTCGGCGCTTGCGAACATCTCCCGGTTCTTCTTGTTCGGCAGGCGTACGCGGATAATCTCCTCCCCGGCCTCCCCTCCTTTGGACTCGGGTTTGCGCTTTGCAGGATCCGTCAGTTCATCAACCCCATGTTCCAGTGTATTCGGCCTTTTGTGTGTCCAATTTATACAACTGCTAGCTTATCAAATATTCTCCCGGAGGCTTGATAGCGACCGGAGCGGGCAGCGGTCCCGTCACGGCGGGCCGTGACGCCGCCCGGACGGGACCCCCGGAAGGTCACCCGGCTCCTGGAGATCGCCACCGGGATGGTTATGTATGTTGCCGGGACTATCTACTCAGCGTACCATGGCATGCCCGGGCCCATCGCACGGAGTCTACGTCACCTATTTCATCCAGGGGCTCATTCTCCTCGCCGTAGTCTCCACCCTCACGACAGGCGAATACTTCCTCGCTCTCTCGGCGGGTGTCGCTTTCCTCCTGACGATAGCGCCGTCGCTCATGACGCGGAACCTGCGCCTCTGTCTGCCCTGGGAGGTCAACCTCCTCGTCACCGTCTCTTTGTACCTCCATCTCATGGGCCATGTCGGGGAGTACTACATCCTCTTTGCGCCTTATTATGACAAACTGACCCACCTCATCTCCTCGATCACCGTCGCGGCCATTGTTTTCTTTCTCGCGATTCTCGCCGAGTACCAGGGGGACGTCCGGCTGACGAGGCAAGCGATCGTCATGTTCATCCTGGTCTCTACGCTCGCGGCAGGGGCGGTATGGGAGATCTACGAGTTCGTGGTCGATCAGATCTTCGATATGGGTCTCCAGCACGGGAACGCCGACACCATGATGGATCTCATCATGGATCTTATCGGGGCGGCCATCGTCGCTGCCTTCGCCGCCATCGCCCTCGCGAGGGCAGACAGGCATCGATTTGTCCGGTTCTTTACCAACCCATCTTCCGGTACGGAACCGGTCGATGTTGTTGCCGATCCGGTCGATCTGGCCCGCAGCCGCTGACTCACCCGGAGCCGATCCGACGAATCGTATTTATATCTTAAAGATCGAATAAAATGCAGTGATTCTAAGGGCCCCAAGCGCGTGGCATATGGCGCTATTCATACTTATCCTGCTCCCTACCATGACCGGCTACATGGTCTGGGAAGCGCGGGCCGTCGAGGTGACCGTTCTCTCAATCGACGGGGCACCCGAAGGCATCATCTATATCACCGACCCCCATGTCAGGGCATCAAACATCGACCATGTCCGGGAGGTGATCCGCGAGGTCAACCGCTTAAACCCCTCGCTCGTCCTGATAGGCGGCGACTTCGTCACCGGCGATGAAGAAGACTTCACCTCTCAGGAAGTATGGAGCTCGCTCAACGCACCGGCCTACGCCGTGCTCGGGAACCACGACTACCGGGTCGGGACCAATGGTCCAACAGGCATCGAGAGGCTGCTTGCCACCCGGGCGTCGGCCGTGGTCACCACCGACGCATACGACGTCTCTGCCTTAAACGACGGATCTGCTGATATTGCGTTTGCCGATGATCTCACTGTGGCGCTGGAGGAGAACGGGGTCCATGTCCTCAGGAACGAATTCGTCCGGATTCCCGTCGGGGATGAAGAGATCGTCATCGTTGGGGTCGACGACGGGTGGGCCGGGATGGCAAATCCGCCTGACGTGCCTGTGACAGACGCATTCACCGTCTACCTCATCCACGAACCCTCCTGCAGGGTCGACTGGGACGCCGACCTCATCCTCGCCGGCCATACCCACGGCGGCCAGTTCCTCTTCCCGGTCGTCAAACAATTAAACGACTTCGGCATCATCGAACTTGCAGGCATGTTCGACTCGGATGGGAAGACGCTGACCTACATCTCGCGCGGGGTCTGCAGCGCAAGTTTTGCAGGAGTGGACCTCCGATTCAACTGCCGGCCCGAGATTGTCCTGATAAACCCGACCGAAGAGCAGCTCCAGACTATCGGCAGGTCCGCAGCCCCGCTCTCCGAGACCGGCACGGCATGAGCGGCAAGCCCGCCGGTCTACAACATCGTCATCGGGGCGGCAGAACGAGCGATGTACGGGGTGGCGTCGGGGCTTGTCGAGACGATGCGCCTCCTCGGTATGACCGCCAGCATGGCCGTCACCATCATCGCCTTCGCCCTCTTCTTCAAGGGCATGGGGATTACTAGCGAAACCGTGCCCCTGCCTGGAGCATGCAGACGCTCTCCCGCATTTACCTCGTCCTTGCCGTGGTAAGCCTCGTGATAACGTGGCTTACCGGGCGTGCGGAGAGGAGTGCGTCGCAGCTCCGGCTACGGTTCCAGGATTTCACGCGCCCGGCCGGCGATCAGCAGCACCTCCTTGAGGGGGATGCCCGCGTCGTGGGCGATGGTCGTGGCGTCGCCATAGGCGACCAGTTTTGCCGTGACGACCCCGGCGGCCGCCAGCCTGGCCGAGACCGACGGGCCCACCCCCGCCACGATGGTGACCGGGTAGGACTGCGTCTTCTCGATCATCGTCCGGAGGTTCTGCTCCTCCGGGTAATCCCACCCGATATGCCCGATCCCCCGGCAGGCCGCGTAGCGTTTCGCGTGCTCCGAGAGTTTGGTGTTGCAGACGATCAGAGCTCCGTCAATCGAGACCGTGCAGTGCCCGGACCGGAACCCCTCCTGAAGGTCCTCGACGATCGCCCGTGCAATACGGCCTTCGTCGAGGCCGGTCACCCGGTGGTGGCTTGCGTGGTGTTTCACCTCGACAAAGACGGTGGTATCATCCTTCTCTGCGATGGCGTCCACCTCGTGCTCCCCGCATCGTCCCGCAAGAATGCATCCTGTCTGGACCTGATAACCGTGCTCCCGGAGGAGGACCCGCACGAACTCTTCGAAGTCCGGCTTGGAGCGGAGGAGAGCGAGAGCCCTTCTGAGGTTGGTCCGGTGGCCGACGGCAGGACGGACGGTCCGGGCGCGGGCGCGAATCATCCGGAAGACCATCGCGGTCTTCACCCCGTCCGGCACCGACTCCTCAATCTCGTGGGCAATCTGTTCGGCCTCCTCCGCGCCGACGCCCAGGTTCCGGAGCGTCCGCTGCACCTTCCCCCGGTCGAACGGCTGCCGGGTGCCGTCGACCTTCGTGACATGTTTCATTGGTACGGTTCTCGGTGCCCGGGACGAAAAGCATTCGCCATCCGGTTCTCCGGGGCTCCGGACTGCGGTCTGCAACGTACATCGTGATACCGCACCGTTATCGTCTTTGAAACCCAACAGCAACTACGGGAAAGATGGAATCATTACAACGCCCGGTTATCCTGATCCTCGGCGCGGGGGCGGTCGGCCTCTCGCTCGCCGGAAAGCTGGGGAACGTCGCGACGGTCTACGCCGCCTGCCGCCCGGTGCATGCCGGCGCGATTCGTGAGCAGGGGCTCGTAATGGAGGGTGTCTGGGGGAACGGCGCCGTCGGAGGCATCGGTTGCGTCATGGGACCGGAGGAGGTCCCGCCCGTGGTCGACTTCATCATCGTCACCGCAAAGGGCACCGGTACCCGGGCGATCTGCGAGGAGTATGCCGGGGTGATCCGGGGCAGGCCGGTGGCAAGCCTCCAGAACGGCATCGGAAATGAAGAGATCATCGCCCGCTACACCGATACCGTCATCGGCGGAACCGTTACGACGAACTTCTCGGTCGTGGGTCCGGGGCACGTCCGGGTCCAGAGCGAGAGCGCCCCAATGCGGCTCGGGGTCTGGTCGGGCGAGGCCGGTGAAGCCCTCGGCCGCCTGATCGGTATCATCCGGTCCGCGAGCATCCCGGTCGAGGCCAACGACGATATCCGCTCAGAAAAGTGGGGAAAGGCGCTCCTCAACATAGCGGTGAACCCGATCTGCGCCCTCCTCCGCGCCCCGGTCAGGGTCGCTGCCGACGGGAATGTCCGGGAGACCGTCGTCGCCCTTATCCACGAGACGTTCGCCGTCGCCGGCGCCGAGGGGGTGCGGCTCCCCTGGGCAACCGCCGACGACTATCTCGACTACCTCTTCTCAGTGCAGGTGCCCGACTTTGCCGCGGTCTACCCCTCCATGTACTATGACCTCCGGCAGGGCCGCAGGACGGAGATCGATCTCCTCAACGGGTATATCGCGTGCCTCGGGGAGCGCCACGGCATCGCGACGCCGCACAACCGGTGCATCGCCGGCCTCATCCGTTACGCGGAGGCGCACCAGGAGAGATCGTGACGCTTCACGCCCCGGCCAGTTTTTCGGCGAGCCGCCGGGCCGCCTCTTTTGCTTTCACCTCCGTCCTCCAGAGCCCGGTCCTGCCGGCAGGGTTCCCTTCCCGGTCGTAGAGCTGCACGTAGTAGCCGCCGTCCTGGCGGGCGAACCGGACCTCGCCAACGATGCCGGGGCCGTACTCCTGCATACTCTGAGGGTATGGGCGTGGAGGATATGATGGTTCCTGCGGTCTCTATATGGGAGGAAATAATACCACTCCTTCGATGTGATAGTGATGATCCTCATCGTGTACTACTCCTGGCAGGGGCATACTGAGAAGGTGGCGACGGCACTCGCGAAGAAGGTCGGGGCCGGGCTTGCAACGATAGAACCGGTATCCGACGTGGGAATGTTCAAAAAAGCCATGATGGCGAGGTTCGGGATGCGGGCGCCGATCCGACCGGTGCAAACGGATCTCTCCGACGTCGACTTTCTGGTCGTCGCAACCCCGGTTTGGTCGCGAAAAGTTCCGCCTTACGTCAACGAGTACCTCTCAAGGATCACGAACGCTGCGGGAAAACCGTTCTCGGTGCTCGTGGAGATGGGAGGTTCCGGGGGAGAGAATGCCGTCGCGATCGTGAGGACGAACCTCGAAGAAAAAGGGATGCGGTTCGTCTCGTCGGCTGTGACACTGGAGCGTGAGGTTGATGCCGGGCGGTTCGGCCCGGCGGTCGATGAGCTTGCCCGGACGATCGTGGAGGCTGCTGCTCCGGCCGTGTAGTTCTCAGAGCGTCAGCGGTATCCCGAGGAGGTGGAGCACCACTGTGATAAGGACACCGAATATCCCGCCGATAGCGCAGATCAGAACGGTGATGATGTTGATCGGGATATCGGGCCGGCCGAAGAGTTGCATCAGATCGAGGAGGTTGATGAGCCAGAGCAGGATCACGCCCACGACGGCGTTGATGATGAG